>JAHFDS010000364.1 GCA_023248855.1 Myxococcales bacterium | reverse complement strand
ACACGCGGTCCGCGGCCGCCGACCGGCTGCCGCAGCTCGACGTGGGTGCCAGCCTGGGGCTGGTCGGCCAGAAGGCCGGCTACGGCGACGCGCTCGGCCAGCTCGGCTCGGGGGACGCGCGCAGCTGGACCGTGTTCGCGAACCTCTCCTTCGCGCCGCTCGGGCGGGCCATGCGCGCGCAGCTCGAGGCGATCCGCGCCGCCGAGCGGGGCGCGCACGCGCAGCTCGATCTGCAGCTCGTCGAGGTCTCGGCCGAGGTGCGCCTGGCGCTGCGTTCGGTCGAGATGGCCGGCCGCGAGGTGAAGGCCGCACAGCGGTTCCGCACGCTGTCCGAGCGCAGCCTCGACGCCGAGCAGCGCAAGTTCTTGAACGGCACGAGCAGCAACTTCTTCGTGGCGCAGCGCCAGGCCGACGTCGCCCAGGCGCGACTGTCCGAGCTGCTCGCCGCGATCCGCCACCAGCGCGCCAAGGGCGATCTCGAGCTGGCGATGGGGACCTTGCTCGAATCACGCGGCATCCGCCTGGAGAAATAGGCCGAAGGCCGATCTCACTCGTAGCGCAGGGCCTCGATGGGATCGAGCGCGGCCGCGCGCGCCGCCGGATACAGCCCGGAGACCAGCCCCACGACGGTGGACACGCCCGAGGACAGCGCGATCGAGCCGAGCGTCACCACCGTCGGCCAGCCGGCGTACGCGGCCACCACGCGCGCGATGCCGACGCCGAGCGCGACCCCGAAAAGGCCCCCCAAGAGGGACAGCGAGAAGGCGGTCACGAGGAACTGGAAGCGGATGTCCCAGCGCCGGGCCCCGACCGCGCGCCGCACGCCGATCTCGCGCGTCTGCTCGAGCACGGACGCCAGCATGATGTTCATGATGCCGATGCCCCCGACGAGCAGCGAGATCCCGGCGATGCAGCCCATGACCAGGTTGAACAGGCGCTGGGTCTGCCGGCTCTGCTCGAGCAGGGCCTCGGGCACCACGATCTCGTAGTCGGCCGCGCCCCCGTGCAGGCGCCCGAGCAAGCCGCTGACCGCCGCCGCGGCCTCGCGCGCCGAGGCGCCGTCGCCGAGGCGGACCACGATCTCGTCGAGCGGGCTCTTGAGCGGATCGCGATCCAGCTTGCGGATCGCGGTCGAAACGGGCAGGTAGATCTCGCGCGCCGTCGAGCCGACGGTCAGGCCCTGCAGACCGCTCTTGCCGGCAGCCTCGGGCCGAAGCACGCCCACCACCTCGAGCCACAGGTCGTTGACCTTGACCGCGCGGCCGAGCGCGCGATCCGCGCCGAACAGCTCGCGCCGCAGCGTGCCGCCGAGGACGCACACCTGCGCGTGCGTCCGCTCCTCGAGCGCGTCGAAGAAGCGCCCCTCGTCCACCACGAGGTTCGTGAGCGCCGCGTGGCGGTACGAGACCCCGTGGACCTTGCCCTCGGTCTTGCCCGGCGGGGCGAGGATCTTGTAGGCCTCGACCTCCACCCGCGGCGCCGCGAGGATCACGCCCGGGACGGCCTCGGCGATGGCCTCGGCGTCGCGCAGAGAGACTCCGAGCGACTTCTTGCGCACCTCCGCCAGCTCGGTCGGCTTGAGCTCGCGGCTCTTGACCACCACGTTGCGCAGACCCATGCGATCGATGAGCGCGAGCGCGCTCCGCTCAGCCCCCGCGCCGATCGAGAGCATCGCGATCACGGCCCCGACGCCGAACATCATCCCGAGCATGGTCAGGCCCGAGCGCAGCTTGTGCGCCGACAGGTGCATGCTCGCCAGCCGAAACGCGTCCGTCGCCCTCACCGCTAGCGACCCTCCGGCGGCTTGGGACCCGCCTCCTGGCCGCCCGCGCCGGCCCAGCTCTCCATCGGTCGCGTGGGATCGCGCAGCGCGATGCGATCGCCCGCGCGCACGCCCTCGTCGATCGCGACGCGGCCGGGGCTCGAGGCGCCGAGCTTGACCGGCACCGCGTCGAAGCGCTCACCGGCCTGCCGGTACACCACGGCCCGGCCATCCTTGTCGAATACGGCCTGTCTGGGCACGGTGATCACCTTGCCGGCTTCGATCGAAAGGCGCGCGTGCACGCGCTGCCCCGGCTTCATCACCGCGGGATCTGTGCGCTCGAGCTCGAGCGTGAGCCCGAAGTACTGCACGGGCACCTCGCGCACGCGCGGCTTGGCGAGCGCATCGATGCGCTTGATCTTGGCCTTCCAGGTGCGCTCGGGGTGCGCCTCCAGCGTGACCTCCGCGGCGCCGCCAACCACGAGCCCGCCCGCGTCGGCCTCGAGCACCCACACCTCGGCCTCCATGGTGTCGAGCAGCGGCAGCTCGGCGATGCGCATGCCCGGCCACACCTGGTCCCCGATGTTGAACGGGTTGCCGCGCCAGTCGCGCTCGATGACCACGATGCCATCGTGCGGCGCCGACACGGTGAGCGAGCGCAGGTTCTTTCGAGCCGAGCCGACCGCGAGCTCGGCCTTCTTCCGCTCCACCCCGAGCAGCTCGATCTTGCTCCTCGAGAGGCGCCCCTCGATCCGCTGCGCGGCGGCCGCGTGATCGACGCGCGACGACGACAGGCCCTCGTCGATCTGCGCGGCCACGATCTGCGAGCGCGAGAACACGAGCGGGTCCTTCTCGGCGAAGGCCCGGCTCTTCTTGAGCTCCTCGCCCGCGAGCAGCGCTTTCCGGTCCCGCCCGCGCAGCGCGGTCTCGGTCTGCATCCGCTCCTTGTCGATCTTCGTATCGACGGTGGAGCGATCGGCCTCGCCGTCCGCCAGTTGCTTCTCGAGCTCGGTCGGATCGAAGCGCACGACCAGCTCGTCCTTCTTCACCGGCGCGCCGTCCCTGGCCATCCACGCGATCTTGAGCTGCGCCTGCACGTCGGGCGGCGCCAGGATCGGCGTGGCCTTGGCCGCGCGCAGGTTGCCCTCGGCCGTCACCAGGCGGACGAACGGCGCGCGCTGCAGCGCCACCGTCGGCACCCGCGCGCTGGGGCCGTGACCCACGGCCACCGCGGCCGCACCCCCGCCCCCCAGAAGGGCCAGCACCGCGAGCATCCAGCGTCTCATGGGCGCGTCTTCTCGGGCTCCCGCCGGGACACCACGTCGCCCTCGGCAAGGCCCGCCACCACCTCCACGCGCTCGCGGCTGCGCCGGCCGAGCTTGACCGGCACGGCGTCGAATCCACCGGCGCGCCGCCGGTAGGCCATCGCCCCGGCGGGCCCGAGAAACACCGCCTCCGACGGCACGACGAGCACGGCGGGCGCGCGTCCGGTCTCGACCTGGCCGCGAAACCGCATCCCGGGGCGCATCCGCATGGCGTCAGCGCGATCGAGCGCCAGGTCGAGCCGCACCACCTTGAGCGGGTTCTTCGCGCTGGTCCGCTGCACCGTCTGCTGCACGGTCTTCACGGTGCCGGTCCACTCCTGATCGGGGTGCGCATCGAGCCGCAGATGCACCCGCTGTCCGACCGCGACGCGGCTCGAGTCGGCCTCGTCGATCTCCCCGGCGCCCAGCATGTCCCCGAGCCCCGCGACCTCGAGCACGCTCTCGCCACGCCAGGTCGAGCCGCCCACCTTCTTCTTCTCGTCGTTGCGCAGCACCCGGTAGATCACCGTCCCGGCGCGCGCCGTCTTGACCTGCATCTCGCCGAGCTGCGCCCGGAGCTCGGTCACGCGCTGGCGCGCCCGGTCTCGCCGCTCCCGCAGCCCCGCGAGCTCCACGTCGTCCACGTGCGCCGCGTGGCGGTTGCGCTCGCGCACCGACCGGTCCTCCTTGCGCGCAAGCTCGAGATCGAGCCGCGCCGCGCGCAGCTCCAGGGCGTTCTGCAGGTCCGCCGGGACCGCCACGGCGAGCTCCGCCTTGCGCACCTTGGCGCTCACCTCGGCCAGCCGCAGCTCGGCGTCGCGCCGGGCCAGCTCCGCGTCCGAGCCGCGCTTGTCGAGCTCCTTCTCCACGGCCTTCTGCTCGTTGAGCTTCTCGTCGAGCTTGTGCTCGAGGTCCCCCGTGTCGAAGCGCAGCACGACCGAGCCGGCCTTGGCCTCGGCGCCCTCGGGGGCCATGAAGGTGATCTTGAAGTCCCAAACGTCGCCGACCACGGGCGCGCCGTACGAACGCGTCTCGACTGCCCGGAGCGTGCCCGTGACGTCGACGCCGAGGACGAGGTCCTCCCGCTTGACGACGACGGTGTCGTCCGGCTCGCCGGTCCCGCACGACCCGAGCAGGCCGGCGAGCAGCAGGCCCAGCAGCCGCACGCACGAGCTGACACGGGCGCGGCGGCCTTGCACCTGGCAAGCGGTCAATCTAGACTACAGCTTAGTCTAGTAGGTGAGCCGATGGCATCGATTCCGCGGCTATGGAGCGGCGACGGCATTCGCGACGCGCAGGAGCTCCGCGCGGAGCGAGACCTGTTCAAGGATCTCCTCAAGAGGGATCAGGCCAAGGTCCTATTTGCCGGGCTCACGGAGCGAAAGTCCAAGGCCATGCTCCGAGCGAGCCAGACTTCGCGAACCAACTCGGAAAACGAGGGGAATCGGACGGCTGCCGAGAGCGGCGAGGGCAGCGCTGCTGCTCGAGCGGACGTGGAGGCGCAAGCCGCGCGACCGGCCGAGCCCCAGCCGCCAGCCAGCCGGCTCGACCAGGCGGGCGCGACATCGAAGCGGCAGGCGGTCTCCGCGTATCGAAGTGCCGCCTCGTTGCCGGATCGCCCCCGTTCGGACGGCAAGGAAGACAGCGCCAAGGCCGAGAAGATGCAGACCGCGGGCCATTCTCGCGGAAAGCAGCCTCCGGACTCTCCGGACTCTGCCCAGAAATCCAACGACGGCGGGAGCGAATAGTCCCGGAGCCCGGATCACCTCGGCCCCTCGAGCCGCATGCCTTCGGTCAGGCCGCGCTCGATCACGCAGACTTCGCCGTTGCACCCACCCAGCTCGACCTCGACCAGGCCGCCCGGTCGCCTTGCGCTGGGCCTGTCTCCCGAGACATCGAGCCCTGCTCGCGCCGCCAGCAGGACGCCGGTGCGCCGTCCCGCGTGCACGTCCACGCGCACCGACATGCCGGGCCGCATCCGGGCCGGCAGGGATCGCTCGAGCTCCACGGTCACGCCGAACTGGCGCCGCAGGGACTCCCGGTTCGACTCACGCGCGATCGGCTGGATCTGGCTGATGCGCCCTGGAATCGGCTCATCCGGGTAGGCGTCCAGGACGCAGGTGACGGCCATCCCGACGCGCACGCGCCCCTCGTCGACGTCCGAGAGCCCCGCCCGCACCAGCATCGCCCCGAGGTCCGGTAGCTTGACCACCGTCATGCCGACCCACGGGGCGTCGCCGACCTGGAGCTTGCGTCCCTCCCACCAGTGATCCGCCACCAGCAGGATGCCGTCGCGCGGCGCGCGCAGCGTGAGCGACCGCAGCGCCTCCTCGGCCTGCTTGACCTCCCGCTGCGACTTCTCGAGGGCGATGCGCCGCAGATCGAGCTCGAGCCCCGCCCCGCGCTCGTGCGCGCCCAGCTCGTCTCGGGCCTTGGCCAGCTCGACCTCCGCCCGACGCAGATCGAGCTGCCGCTCCTGGTACACCCGGCGCGGGAAGCTCTCTTCGGGCACGGTCGCCTGCACGCGCGCCTTGTCGAGCTCGATCAGCCGCCGGTCCACCTCGAAGCGCTTCTCTGCCGTAGCGACCGCGTTCTGCGCCACCTGCTTGTCGATGTCGCGCCGAGCCTGCGAGACCGCCAGCCGCTTCTCCTCGAGCGTGGCGGTGAAGGTCGTGCTGTCGAACTCGAGCACCTTGTCGCCTGCCCTGACCTGGGCCCCATCGTCCGCCATCCAGCGAATGGTGACGAGCCACGTCGGAGTCCGGGGCACCACGAGCTTGTCGGCGCGCACGGCGTCGAGCTCGCCAGTCAAGAGGACCCGCTCCTCGAAGTCGCCGCGCCGGGTGTCGAGTGGCCTGTCCGTGCTCGCTCGCCCCGGCGCCCCCGCCGGCGAGCACGCCAGCATGAGCGCCCACAGCGCCCGAGACGCTCGCCTTGGCGCGCGCCCGCTCAGCACCGAGATCGGCTGGCGACGCAAGACGATCTCCTCATTCCCAGGTACGCGCACCCTGGCGTCCGGTGAGGTCGACCTTCGCGCGGACGACACAGAAGCGCTGGCCGGTCGGCGCTTCCATCACCCACCAAGTCTTCACCTGGGCCACGCGTCGCGCGCCGAGCTGCTCGAGCCTGGATACCTCGGCCTCCACGTCATCGGCTTCGATGTCGAGGTGCACGCGGCTGGGATGGCCCACCTGCTGGACCTCGATGACCATGTCACGCGAGGTGCCGTCGAGACGGACGTAGCTCGGGCCATCCTCACCGAGGACGTCAAGCCCGAGGGCACCGCTCCAGAAGCGCGCGGCGCTCGGCAGATCGGACGTTTCGCAGTCGACGATGAACCCCGCAAGGCGGCTCTTGTGCATGCGCTACTCTCCCACGGTCAATCCGAATCATTAGGCGCGATCGCACGCGTCGCGGTCGCAGGGACGTCGCGCTGGACGATGGCTACATCCCGCGCCAAGGCTCACCACCGCGCGCGAAACTCCTCGGCCCAGCCCACGAGCCCGGCGACCTCGAGGTCGAGGATGCGCCCTGCGAAGTGTCCGAAGGCAAGGCCGAGCGATACGCCGAGCGGCACGCGCACGCCTTGCAGCACCGCCGGGCGGAACGAGAGCGCGACCGCACCGGAGTCGCTCCCGATCTGCCATGGGCGCAGGAAGTCCGCACGGTCGTACCGAAAGCGCACCGGCTCCGAGATCTTCTGCAATCGCCCGTCGACCACCAGGCCATTTTCGGTGGCGCCGGTGCCGTCGGTCCAGCGGCCGCCGAGGTTGATGCCGATGCGCCGGCCGCCCACCAGGCCCGCGGCCGAGCCCCAGTTCCACTCGGTGCGGTGCGGCCACACGCCGCGACCGAAGTCGAGGCAGCCAAAGCCGCCCTCGAGCTCGATGCGCCGACCCGAAACCGTCACGTGACCGCACGCCGGTAGCGCGGTGTGCTTGGACGTGAGCTGGAACGTGCGCGGGTCCCACGGCACGACCACGCTCAGCGTCTCGTAGCCGGGCGGGCGCGTGAGCTCTGCATCGATGGCCAGCGCACGGGCTCGCGCCTGCAGCCGCACGGTCGATGGGCCATCCTCGAGCACCACGGAGATGCCCCCGAGGCCGAGCGTGATCGCGCCGTGCAGGCCCGCCGGCAGGCGCAGGCCCCCCGGCCGCGCCGTGACGCGCTCGGTGCGAGCCCCACGCTCGAGGTCCACGACCTGCAAGCCGACGAGCGACAGGTAGTCGAGGTCCGCGACCGTGAGCGTGACGGCGTGCGTCGCCGTGGTCACGCAGTAGTGGTGCCAGCGCTTGCGCCGGCCCCAGCGCCCCGGGATCGCCGCGTCGTGGAGTGGCACGCGCGAAAAGCCGATCGCCTCGGGGCGCAGCGTGCCCCGCGCGTCGCAGAGCGCGACCGGTTGGTGCAGCTCGCGCTCGGGCATCTCGAGATCGTCCAGCACCCCCCGAGGATACGCCGCGCGTGCTTGGCTGGGATTCGGAGTCAGCGGGCGTGACCTCGGGCTCGAGCGGTCGCGGTAGCCAGGCCGCCGGCGAGGCGGTTCGATCGCGATGGTCGTACACCAAATGACAGACGGTCTGACTCCTTCAGATCTCTCAATCGACGTGTAATGTGTTGATATTGCTAATCTATCATACAAGTTGGCATACATGCCGTTCTCTTCTAGAGAACAGAAATGCCATTCCGAGGTCCGGAAAGGCTTCCCTGGGACCGCACCGACGGGTATTCGTGGATGAACGGCACGGACCCATCCACAAGGAGCTCCACATGAAGACCCACCTCGTCGTCGCTGTCCTCGCGCTCGTACTCGGGTGCTCGGGCGGCAGACCCGCGGATCCGAACCATCCGGAGACCCTCGGGTCCAACCAGGCGGCCATCAAGGTGGGCATCCTCGGGAAGGCCACGCGGCTCGGCGTGCCCGTCGCGACGGTCCGGACGCTCCGTGACGGTTCGACGCTCGCGTTCACCGATGCGCACGTCGGCGTCGGTCGCGTGACGGTCGGCGACACCCGGGTCGGCGGCCGCTTCGACATCGACGTGCTCACCAACAAGAGCGCCCCCGACATCGCGGCGATGATCGTGGCGGCGGG
>JAHFDS010000363.1 GCA_023248855.1 Myxococcales bacterium | reverse complement strand
CACGCGTGGCGAGGATGAGGCCACCGGCGCGCTCGTCGGCGCGGCCCTCGAGGCCCTGGCCGCGCTCGAGGACGTCCGCGGCTTCGGCGGCGAGGAGGTCGACCTGCCGGCGGCGCCGGTGGGGCACCTGCACCGGGGAAGCCGGGACGTGCCCCAGCTCGTACGCGTGGACCGGCCGCTCGTGCCCCCGGCGGTGCCGCTGCCGCCCACCGACGACGAGCCGCCGCCACCCGAAGAAGCGGCCCTCGTGCCCACAAGCGAGGTCGATCTCGATGCCCTGCTCGCGGGGGCCGAGGTCGCCGCGGCGATGGCCGACGCGCCGGAGGACTTCGCGGAGGAGCCCGAGCCGCCGCCGACGCCCCCCGTGCCCGACGTTTCCGCCGCGCTCGACGAGGCTGACCGCGAGGTGTTCGGCGAGGTCGTGCCCGAAGCGGTCGAGCGATTCGGCCAGGCCCGGAGCTGCCTCGAGGACCTCGGCATGTTCGGGCGCATGCGGCGTCCGACGCCGGCCGAGCCGTGGTGGGCACCACGCACCGAGGCGCGGCTGCTCGCGCGCGTCGACGCCATCGTCGCGGCGGGTCTCGAGCACCTGCCCCGGCTGGTGAAGCTCCTCGAGGACCACCCGCTGCCGGATCCCGAGACCACCTGGGGGCTCGTCTTCCTGTGCGGCTCGGTCGCCGGCGACGACACCCTCGACGAATGCATGCGTCTATGCGCATGGGCAGATCTACTGGACCCGGAGGTGCGCGAGGCCGTGGCGGATGCGCTCGCGCTCGCGCCGCACCCCGGGATCGAGGCGCGCCTGGCGGGCTGGCTCGACCAGACCGCGGAGCGTCGCGAGGTGGCGGTGCGCGCGCTCTCGCGCCGCGGGACGCTGCCTGCCGACCGCGCCGTCGCGGCCGCGCTCGACGAGGCGCACCCTGGTGTCCGCCTGGCCGGCGTGTGCGCGCTCGGGCGGATCGAGGCGCCCGGCGCGCCGCGGGCGCTGCACCGCGCCGCGATCACGGACGACGAGCCGCTCGTGTCGGCCGCCCTCGAGAGCGCGTTTCTGCAGAAGCTCCCGGTCGGCCTCTCGCGCGCGCGGGAGCTCGTCGCCGAGGGCCGCGGCGACTTCGCCAGCAGCGCCATCTTCCTCGCGCTCGGCGGCGGCAAGGACGCGCTCACGCTCCTGGTCCAGCACGCGCAGGGCAAGACGCCCACGGCGCTGCAGGCGCTCGGCTGGTACGGCAGCGCGGAGCCGGTGCCGCTCTTGCTCGATCGGCTCGCCGACGAGGCCGACGAGGCGGGCGCCGCGGCCGCGCTGTGGTCGCTCGAGTGGCTCACCGCGGCGGGACTGCTCGAGGGTCGGGACGATCCCGCGTACGAGAAGGAGGCGCAGCCGTTCGTGCGTCCGCGCCGCGATCCGGACCGCAACCCCGATCCGTGGAACGACGCCGAGCCGTGGCAACGCTGGTGGCGCCGCTGGGGCCGTGCGACCCGGCCCGAGAGGCGCATCCGCCACGGCCAGGCCTGGTCGGTCGACGATAATTTGTGGCTGCTCGGCGACGTGCAATCGACCGCGGCCGAGCGGCGCTGGGCTCGGCTCGAGCTGTGCGCGCGCGTCGGGGGCCCGATCGCGCTCGACCTCGAGCACTTCGTGCTGCGCCAGCGCGCCGAGATCGCGGCGCTGCGGGCCGCGGGGGCGGTGCGAGCGACGGCGCGCGGCGCCTGGCCCACGAGGATCGAATGAGGGAGCATCCATGATCCCGCCGCTCAAGAACGCGACCCGCGCCGACGTGCGCTGCCTGCCGTGGCTGGCGCCCGACGGCACGATGGCGTGCATCGTGCTGGTCAAGCAGCGCTACGTGGTCGATCCGCGCGGCAACGTCCGCCCGGACGACGGCGCCGAGGTGCAGCTCGCGGACGTGCCATGGGACGAGGACGCGCCCGAGAAGAGCACCACGCGCTACCCGTCGGATCTGTGCCTGCGCAAGCCGAGCACCGACGTGGTGGTCGCGGCGGTCGCCATGAAGAAAGGGCGCGAGCGCACCACCAGCCTCGACGTGCTCGTACGCGTCGGCACGATCGAGCGCTTCCTGCGCGTGCACGGGCCACGCGTCTGGTACCGCGCCGTCGGGGGCCTGGCGCCCGGCCCAGCCGAGCCGTTCCAGAGCCTGCAACTGCGCTGGGAGCACGCCTTCGGGGGCAAGGACCTCGAGAGCGGAAAGCCGCTCGAGGAGCCTCGCAACCCGGCCGGCCGCGGCGTCGCGCGCGAGGCTGATGCGCTGGTCCACCAGCCAGCGCCTCAGATCGAGGACCCGCGTCGTCCCATCACGGGCCTGCGCGGCAACGAGCCCTGGGGCGTCGCCTCGATTGGCCGGCACTGGGACCCGCGGCGGCGCTTCGTGGGCACCTACGACGAGGCGTGGAAGAAGGAGCGGATGCCGCTGCCGCCGCTCGACTTCGACGACCGCTTCAACCAGTGCGCGGCGCCGGGCCTCGTCGCCAAGTCCCCGCTCACCGGCGGCGAGCGCGTGCAGCTGCACAACCTCCACGAGGACGGGCCCTTGCAGTTCGAGCTGCCGCGCGTGCAGTACTTCGTGGGTGCGCGGCTCGGGAGGCGCCTCATCGAGTACCGGCCGCAGCTCGACACGGTGCTGTTCGAGCCGAACCAGCGCACGTTCGATCTCACCTGGCGCTCGGTCTTGCCGCTGCCACGGCAGGAGGGACTGCTCGAGCTCGTGCAGGTGCACGAGAAGAAGCGCCTCTCGTGAGCGCGGCCGCGATGGGCGAGCCCACGGTCCGTCACCTCGGCGGGCGGCACGGGGCTCCGCTGTGCGTGGTCGCCCACGCGGCGCGAAATGGCCTCGGCGCCTCTGCCTACCAGACCTGGGCGTTTCGCCGCGCGGATCTCACCGCGTTCCGCGCGACGCCGTTTCGCTGCGAAAACGGCCAGTGCGCGACGATGGCGCAGGTGCGTTTCCTCGAGCCACGTACGCAGGGGACGGCGCGTCTTTCCGCGCTCCTCGGCCGGCTGGTGCAGGACCTCAAGGCGCCGCTCGGCGGCCTCGGTGCAGGGGCGCGGGTCGCGCTCGCCCTGGCGCTGCCCGAGCGGCTCTCCGGCAAGGAACGCGCGGCCCGGCAGGCGCTCGCCGAGCTCGAGCACGCCGGCACCGACGCCCTCGGGGCCCTCGGCCTCGCGCCGCTGTTCCATCCGATCGCGCGCGGCCACGCGGGCTTCGCGTTCGCGCTGCTGGAGGCGCACGCGGCCCTGGCCAAGGGCGCCGTCGATGCGGCCGTCGTCGGCGGTCTGGATACCGGCTACGACGCTGACGTGGTCGAGGCGCGCATCGTCGGAAAGACGCTGTTCGACGGCGAGAACCCGCGGGGCGTCATCGCGGGTGAGGGCGGCGCGCTGCTCTTGCTGCTGCGTCGCGACGTCGCGAAGAGCCTGCGCTGGCCGGTACACGGCACCATCGAGTCGATCGCGGTCGGCCGCGAGCCCGCCACGGCCGGCTCCGAGGTGGGCTGTCTGGGCCTGGGCCTGTCCCGCCCCGCCCGCGCCATCGCCGATCGGCTGGTCGAGGAGGGGCGCCAGATCGACTGGTGGCTCACCGATCTGACGCCGGAGCCGCTGCGCGTCCAGGAGCTCCAGCTCGCGTGGCCGCGCGTCGCGGCCGGGGCGATGCCGCCCGAGGCGCGCTTCGAGCTGCTCTACGAGCACCTCGGGGACCTCGGTGCAGCCGCCATGCCGACCGGGGTGACGCTCGCGATCGAGGGGTTTCGCCGGGGCGATCCCGCGGGGCAGTGCTGCGTGGTGACGGGCTCGAGCGACGGCGGAGACCGCGGCGTCGTGCTGGTCGCGGTCGAGCCGGGCCCTCCCCGATGAGGTCTCCACGCCGGGCAAGGTGCGCTTGCGCGAGGATCATGGCGCGGACCGGACGGCCTTGATGAGCTCCGCGCCCACCGGACCGCCCAGGCGCAATGCCGTCGCGGCGAGCGGCGCGGTCGCCTGCCGCCAGGCCGCACGCTCCGCCTCGCCCGGCTCGATCACCTGGACGCCCTGCCCGCGAAGGGCGTCGACCAGCTCGTCCTCGAGCTTGCCGTGCACCTGGTTCGAGCGCGCCGCCCAGTCGAGACGCAGCCGCAGGATCTCCGCCTGCGCTCGCCTGGAGAGCCGGCCGAAGGCGTCCCGGTTGACCACGACCGCCGCCGTCTGCGCCATGTGGCTCGACCGCGTGTGGTAGCGGATCTGCTCGACCAGGGACGTCGCGAAGAGGTAGACCACCTGCAGGTCGACGGCATCCACGAGCTTTTCGCGGAAGGTCGAGAGCACCTCGGTCAGCGCGGTGACCTTGGGCACGGCGCCGAGGTGACGCCACAGCGCGGTGTGAAGCGGCGACGGCAGCGCCCGCATGCGCAGGCCGCGCAGATCGGCGGGGACGCGCACGGGCTTTTCGCGCGTCGAGATCGAGCGCCAGCCGACGAAGCCCGCCGCCAGCGGAACCACGCCGTGGGCGCGGAAGGCGCTCTTCGTGAGCGGCCCGTCGAGGATGTCGGGCCTGATGCCACTCTGATAGCCCGCAAGGTCGCTGACCAGGTACGGCGTATCGAGCACGGTGACGCCCGGGACCGCCCCCTCGGTGGCGCTCGCGGAGCCGGCCCAGAGCTGGACGCGGCCCATCTGGCAGTCACGGAAGGTCGTGATCTCGTCGCCGAGCACGCCGCCGAAGCGCAACTTCACCCGCAGCCTGGACCCGCTGACCCGCTCGAACGAGCGCGCCAGCTCCGCGAGCAGCTGCGCCGAGGGCGAGCCGTCCGGGGCCACCGAGGTCATCCTCCACTCGGTGACGTCGGCGGCGCCGCTCGTGCGGGCGAGGACGACGCAGCCCAGGGCGAAAAGGCAGAGCGCCCGACGCAGAGCGCGCGGAGCAAGGACCCGGGAGCGCACGGCTACTTCCGGCGCCAGCGGCCAGCCTCCAGGCGGTACTCGTCGGTGTAGCGCTCGTCGTCCGCCGGGGCGACGTGGCGCTTGATCGCGAGCACCCCACCCGGCCGCTCGATCGTCCACTTCTCGTCCCAGCGATCATCGCGATCGAGGTCAATCTTGACGCGACTCGGCAGCGTGGCGCCGCCCTCCTGGAACAGGTTCACCTTGTAGGCGCGACCGGGCAGGACATCCTTGGCCTTGTCGCCACGGAGGGCCACACCCAGCCGGTCGAGGATCTCCTGATCCATCGCGCGCAGGGCCAGATCGCCGGGCGCAGCTCGAGCAGGCGCGGCCTGGGTCGGCGCGGCATTGACGGGAGCCGAGAGCGGCTTCGCGAGAAACTTCTCCGGCTGCGGTTGCGGGAGCGCGGGGAGTGTCAGCGGCACCTCGGCGTGCGGCAGGGTGGCGGCTGGCCGGGCCCGGAGCCAGTACACGAGCCCACCGGCGCCGAGCAGGCCGCCCACCACGGCAATGCGGAACGTACGGAACTTCATGCGACCTCGCGCGGCATCATGCCGCGAGCAATGGGGACCGTGCAGGTGCAGCTCTGGTAGCGACAGGGCAATGGTTCTTCGCGCAGCGCGAACGCGGGCGAAAGAAAATCACCGAGCGGCTCGAGCCGCGAGCGCCTGGCCGGATAGCAGCGAAACGCCTGCCCGAGATCGTCGAGGACGAAGTAGCGGGATCCCGCCCAGCACGGCCGGCCGCGGAAGTCATTGGCGATGACCCCGGTGCGATTGTGCCCGCCGAGTTGCACGAGGAGCTCCGCCTCGGCCGGCGTGTAATCGATGACCTCGCCGTCCTGCTTCTCGGGTTGCACCTTGTGCGCAAGGCCCGCGTCCGAGAATCTCCGCTGCAATCCCGGCAATGCCGCCAGGATCGCGCGCGTCGCCACCGACGTCACGCACAGGTGCGGCGGCGGCAGGGCTGGATCCGCCGCGCGAACGAGCTCGTCCGCGACCCAGCGCGCCTTGTCGCAGAAGGCTCCGACGTCGTCCACGTACTCGAGGTGCAGGCTGCAGGAGAAGACCCCCAGGTGGCCCGCCGCGGCCCGCACGAACGCGCCGAGGCGCTCGCGCGAGGCGGACAGGTTCGTGACGATCGAGACGCGGTGCCCGAGCGCGACCAGGCCCGCCGCGATCTCGTCGAGCGTCGGGTGGACGAATGGCTCGCCGCCGCTGAGCTTGATCTCCCAGCGTCCCGGCAGGCGCGCGAAGGCCGCGAGGAAGCGCGGCGTATCGCGGCTCCAGCGGCCGCGATCGTCCTTGAAGCGCTGCGTGCAGTAGGTGCAGCGGTAGTTGCACGCCGTGTTGACGTTCCAGCTGATCACGCCCTCGTCGGGCCTGGGTGTCGCCGCGCTCATGCGTCCCCCACGCCCTCGATCATCCCCCGGTTGGCCGGCACCGTGCACGGGCAAATGGCGTAGGGGCACGGGCTCGGCGCGTCCCAGCGCAGGAGCGTTCCGTCGAGCGCATTGCCGAGGCGCCCCTGGCCGAAGCGGCGTGCGGTCCGACACGCATACGCCTCGCCGTTCTGGAGCAGGACGAAGTACTCGACGCCGGCCCAGCAGCGCTTGCCGGCGTAACTCGGCGCCACGTTGGCGCGGCGCGGGCCCGGCGAGACGCCCACCAGCGCCTCGACGTGCACCCGGTCCGCCTCGTCGTAATCCACGACCCCGGGCCCGACCTTCATGATCTGCGGGAACAGCCGCAGCCCAGCCGCCTCGAGCGCCGCCTCGGCGGCGCGCACCTCTTCGAGCCGGCCCGGGACCAGCACGGCGTTGACGACCAGCCGCGCCGCCGGGTCGATGAGGGCGCGAAACGCGACGGCCTTTTCGACGAACTCGGAGAGGCCCACGTGCTCGAGGTGCAGGCTCGCGCTCACGATGCCGAGCCGACCGCGCGAGAGCCGCGCGAAGCGCTCGAGCTGGCCGAGCGGCGCAGACAAGTTGGTCAGGACCGAGATCGTGTGCGACGTGCCCTCGACGAGGCCTGGCACGATGCGCTCCAGAAAGCCCCGGAAGGCGAACGGCTCGCCGCCGGTCATCTTGATCTCCCAGCGCCCCGGGAGCCGGCCGAAAAAGCCCAGGAAGCGCTCCACCTCGTCCGCCGACGGGTGACCCACGCGCGCGGCCTTGCTCTGGATGCAGTAGCTGCAGTCGTAATTGCAGACGCCGCAGACCTGCCACTCGACCGTCGGCTGCCGCGTCATCGCCCGGTCACCGCCAGGAGGCGCGCCCGCCCGTGCCGCGCCTCGAAGCGCCGCGCGAGCGCGACGTTCTGGTTGAGCTTGCCGCACTGGCCGCAGCTGGCGAAGTATTCGCCCCTGCGCATGCGATCGCGCAACGCCTGCCAGGCCGGGCCGTGCCAGAGCTCCGAGAAGCGCGCCTCGGCCAGCGAGCCGACGCGGACGTCCGTGTTGCAGCAGTAGAGCACCGTGCCGTCCACCAGCACGCGCGCGTAGAAGTGCCCCTGAAAGCAGCCGATATCGGCGATGGGCGCCGTGGCCTCGCCACCCGCCGCGAGCTGCTTTTCGAACACGTGGAGGTTGGTCGCGACGCCGAGCTCCAGCGCGAGCGACGTCGCGGCCGGGACGTCCCGCTCGATCAGCCGCGCGCGCTGCGCCTCGCTGATGCGCGCGGCCTGGGTGCCCGAGTGCAGGCTCGCGAGCTTGAACGTCACCTGCGCGGCTCGGTAGCGCTCTCCGAGCCGCACCATCTCGGAGAGCTCTCCGGCATTGGGCGCGCAGATGACGTGCACGTGCTTGTAGCAGCGGCCGGCCCCCGAGAAGCGCTCCAGCATCGCGTGCAGGCGCCGCCATTCGTCGCCGCGGAAGCTCGGGTGGAACGCCCGGTACGCGGCCTCGGACGCCCCGTGGATGCCGATGAGGAGCTGGTCCACGTCGAGCGCGAGGATCCGCTCGGGGTCCGCCGGGATGAGGTTCGTGATGACGGTCAGGTGCAGGCCGCGCCGCTTGACCGCCCCCAGGATCTCGTAAACGCGCGGGTGGACCAGCGGGTCTCCCATGCCCGAGACGATGATCGCGCCCAGGCCCCCGAGCGCGCCGAGATCGTCGAGCAGCGCCTCCACGGCCGGCAGCTCGACCCTGCGCTGCTTCCACGCGGCCGGCCTCGGGGTCGCGAGCAGCGGCGAGTGGTCCCAGCAGGTGATGCAATTGGTGTTGCAAGCATT
>JAHFDS010000362.1 GCA_023248855.1 Myxococcales bacterium | reverse complement strand
CGTCGAGCACGTGCGCACGGACCTGCACATCCCGTACGGTCACACGCTCATCGCGAGCATCCTCGCCGCCCACGGTCAGCGACAGCCGAAACGGCGACCCGGACGCTCGCCCGATGAGAAGGCGCTGCGCGGCGCCTTCGCCACGTTCTTCGCCGGGTCGCAATGGGAGGCCGACGGCACCACGCTCGGCGTGCGCATCAACGACCGCGTCTACTGCTTCAACCTGGAGCTCGAGGTCGACGCCCACACCACCGCGATCGTCGGCGCATCACTGCGCGATGAGGAAGACTCCACGGCGGTGATCGCCGCCTTCCGCGACGGCATCATGACCACGGGCGCGCCGCCGCTGGCGCAGCTGCTCGACAACAAGCCGGCCAACCACTGCCCCGACGTGCTCGCGGCGCTCGGCGACACCCTGTGCATCCCGATCACGCCGGGCCGTCCCCAGAACGATGCCCACGTCGAGGGCACCTTCGGCCTGTTCAAATCCGTCGCGCCCGATCTCGTGGTCAGCGCCCACACCGGTCGCGACCTGGCCGCGGCCATCATCTGCCTGGTGATGACGACCTAGGCGCGCGCAACGAACCACCGCCCGCGCAAGGATCGCGGCGGTCGCTCTCGAGTGCAGCTCTACCGGCAAGACAAGCCGACGCCCGAGGAGGTCACGGCCGCCAAGAAGGCGCTCGAGGAGCGTCTCCGACTGCAGGAGCTTGCTCGCAGGACCCTTGAGGCGCGAACAAATCCCGTGCTCCGCGCCTTGCTCGACGAGGCCTTCGACAAGCTGGGCCTCGCCGACGACACCGGCCACATCCGCAACGCCATCGCGCGCTATCCGCGCGACGCCGTCCTCGCTGGCATCGCCACCTTCGAGGGCAAGCGGGCGGCCGCCACGCTGCCCGACTCAGCCGGCGCACGCTATCTGCTCGGCATCGTCCGCAACATCGCCCAGCGCGATGAAGGCATCGCAATCACCGAGGCTCTGGTGCGCGCCCGCTTCGATGCCCGCGACCGCATCCTCCTTGGCTTCGCCACCGTCCGTGACCGCATCCTGCTCGACACCGAACCCGCCAGTGCCGTCGATCAGCTCGTCAAGCTCTCCCTCGCGACCGAGTCTCAGGTCGAGCGCCTCTTCTTCCTCGGCGCTGCCGCCGATCTCATCCGGGCGCAACCCGCTGCGCGCCCGCTCCTCGAGCGCGCTGCGCGGCGCGTGAATACCACCTTCCGCATTCCCCACGCCGCACGCCTCGACGCCTCACGCTTCCTGGCTGACCGCGTCGTTCTGCTCAGCTGATAGCGCTCGTCCTCGCGCCACCGCGATGGCGCGGCGCGGAGCCGACGATCAGCGACACCCCACAGGTGTCGCCGGCGGCGGAGCCTCCACTTGCGCGCCCATCGCGCGTCGCCATCGCGGCCTCACCCATCGCTGTCAGGTGCTTGATCAGCACCGCATGGCTGATGCCAATCCGCGTCCGGGTTTTCGTCCTGTTAGCTGCTTGACAAGCGCACCAGGTTCCCCAGAGGACTTTCACCTCCGAGACATCGCCCATGCCGGGCGCACGGGCCAGGGGGCCAGCCCCCTGGTCGAACGCTTCGAATCGCCACGGGCCCCCTCCGCCGTGGGGACCACTGCGCTGCTCCTTGGCGTCAGCGTCGGGCCATCCGCGATCGCCGCGCACTCTGCGATGGACGCGCCCTCGTTGCCCTCCGGCGGCAGCCGCTGCGCATCGCCAACGGCGAGTACAACCCCGAGTGTCGTCATGAACACGAGCCGTTCGTCGAGCCGCCAGGCCACCCCTTCCATGTGGCCTGCTGGCACTTCTGGGGACCCATTCGGACTCCCGAGCGCCGTACCTCGCCCTCCGCCCGCGCGCCCCGCCTCCAGTACGTTGGCGCTGCTGAGCAGACCGACCGGCGCGGCTGGCGCGGGCCGCCCGCTTCACAGTGCGCGCGCGATCCCGCACGCCCAAGCGCCCGGTATCGTCCGGGAGTGGGGTCACTGCGCATCGGCGAGGTGCGCTGCCATCGCGATCCGACATGCGCGCGGCGTGCCCAATGGCCAGCCGCCTTCCGGATTCCGAGCTGGCGAGGGCGGCACCCTCGAAGCCGAGCCGCGCGAGCAGGCCACGCGTTGGAGGGATCGGTGCAGTCACGCGGACGCGCCCCGATTGGTCTGCTGCGTGCGACTGCGCGCACTCGAGGTCAGCGCCGTCGTGAGGTGAAAGCCGCGCAACCTATTGCGGAATCGCGCGGCGGAACAGGCCGACGTTCGTCGCGGCGACGATCTGGGTCTGCGGGCCGCCGCCCTGCATGTGCAGATGCGTCACGTTGAACCCCGAGAGGCCGCTCTGGGCCCAGGTGGCCCCGCCATCGGTGCTCCGGTAGATGCCGAGCCCTCCGTTCAGACCCACCCAGACCCGCTGGGCGCTGTCCGGCTCGACCGCGATGGCGAACGCGCTTCCCGTGCCCGTGCCGATTGGCAGCGACGTGAACGCCAGGCCATCGAGGGTGCGGAAGACAGTGCCCCCATCACCGCCGATGTAGACCACGCTGGTCACGGTCGGCGAGATCGCGACCGAGAACAGGTTCCCGGTCGTGCCGGCGAGCGGGGTCCACGAGGCGCCGCCGTCGATGGTGCGCTGCACGCCACCGCCGCTCGAGCCCACCTCGTAGAGCGTCTGGGCGCTGGTCGGGAGGAACGCGAGCGCCTGCACCTCGCCCACCGTGGCCAGCGGGCGCGTCCACGTCACACCGCTGTCGATCGACTTGAGGACCATTGCGTTGGCGCCGAGCCAGTACGTCGCGGGCGCTGTGGGGTCGATGAGGATGGGGTCGATGAAGAGGGGCGAGAAGCCGGTCGTGGGTAGCTGCGCGTAGCTCGCCCCGCCGTCCGTGCTGCGCAGGAGCACGCCGTTCTGCAGGCCGAGCAGCGACGTGGTTGCCACGGTCGGATGGATCGCCAGACCCGACGCTCCGACCGTCGGTCCGGCGCCGCCCAGCCAGCCCTGCAGACCCCCGGTCGCCGAGTGCTGCTCGGGCACCGACGCGGAGTTGCGCGCGAGGTAGACGCGCGTGTTGTCGCTCGGGGCACTCTGCACGTGCGTGAGGTTCGTGCCCGCCGGCTCGAGCCACGTCGTGCCCCCGTTCGTGGATCGCAGGACGCCGCCCCCGCTCGAGTAGCCGGCGTAGACGTTCAAGGGCTGTGTTGGGTCGACAACGACGCGCTCCGAGATCGACCCGAGGCCGAGCGTGTGCACGAGGGGCCAGGTCGCGCCGAAGTTCTGAGAGCGGAAGACCGACGTGCCCTGGATCGCGAGGATGGTCTGCGAGTCCGTGGGCGGCACGGCCAGCGCGCGGACCGCCCCGGGGCTGCCGGCGAGCAAGGTCCAGCTCGCCCCGGAATCGGTAGATCTCGCGACGCCGAACGAGCCGCCTGCGTAGACGGTACCCGCCACCCTCGGGTCCGTCGCGATCGATCGGATCAGGCCGGAATTGTAGGTCGTGAGCGACCACGTCTGGCCGCCGTCCTGCGAGCGGTGGACCTGATTGCCCGTCGTCACGTACACGAGCTGCCCGTTCTGCGCGTCGATCGCGAGCTCGGCTGCGTTCGCGAGGGCGAAGGCCTGCGCCCAGGTGAGCCCACCGTCGATCGAACGGTAGACGCCATCCGAGGCGCGGGCGAAGACACGCGTGGGATCCTGACGGTTCCACGCGAGGTCGCCACCGGACACCAGGCCGGTCGAGCTTGCCACCCACGTTCGTCCACCGTCCGTGCTGCGGAAGGCGCCGGCAGCGGTCACCGCGAGGGCGATCTGCGGGTTGCCCGGCTGGTGGCCGATGTCGCCGCAGACCGTTCCCGGTGGAATGCCCGAGGTCTCGTCGTAGGTGAAGCCGCGGTCGGTCGACCGCCAGACTCCACGTGGGCCGCAAAGCAGGACATTGGGCCCTGTCGGATCCACGGCGAGGCCGGTGGCCTCGAGGCCGGTGACGGCCGCCCAGGCGCCGCAGCCGGCCACCGGCGTGCCCTGACACGCCCCCGCCTGGCAACCATCAGCGGTCGTGCAGGCATTGCCGTCATCGCAGCCGGTCCCATTGGCCGCGTTCGCGTAGTCGCAGGCGCCGGATGCGGCATTGCACACGCCGGCCTGCTTGCAGACCGCGGGCGGCGGACACGACAGTGGGGTCCCGGCCTGACACGCTCCGCCCTGGCAGGTGTCGCTCTGCGTGCAGGCGTTGCCGTCGCTGCACGCGGAGCCGTTCGGAGCCGGCGTCGGCGACGGACAGCTTCCGGTCGAGGGATCGCAGCTCCCGCCGATCTGACACGCTCCCGCCGTGCACGAGATCGAGCCCGTGGCCACGCAGGCCCCGCTCCTGCACGCGTCCCCGGAGGTGCAGGCATTGGAGTCGCTGCAGGTGGTGCCGTCCGGCTTCGCCGGAGTCACGCACGCGCCGGTGGTCGTATCGCACCTCCCCGCCAGAGTGCAGGCGGCCTCCGCCTGCGCACAGACGACGGGGTTGCCACCCGTGCAGGCGCCCGCGGCGCAGGTGTCCGTTCGCGTGCACGGATTGCCGTCGGTGCACGTCGTGCCATCGGCCGCATTGGGGTTCGAGCAGGCTCCGCTCGCAGGATTGCACGCACCCACGACGTGGCAGGCGTCGAGCGCGGCGCAGGTCACCGCATTGCCGCCCGAGCACGCGCCGGCCACACACGTGTCCGTCCGTGTACATGCATTGCCATCATTGCATGCGCTGCCGTCGGCGGCATTGCCGCTCTCTGCGCAGACAGCCTGGCCGGTGCCGCATTGCAGCGCGCCCGTGCGGCAGCTCCCTGGCGTGCACGTCTGACCCTCGCGGCAATCGGCGCAGGCGCCCGCGAAGCAGACCTTGCCGTCGCCGCATGGCGCACCGTCGGGTTGCGCGGCCGCTCCGGCGGCGCAGGTGACGCCGGTGGCTGCGCAGGCGAGCTGCCCGCGCCGGCAGGGATCCGCCGCGGCGCACGCCTCGCCGGGGACGCAGAGCAGGCCTCCATCCACCCGGACGATCATGTTGTCGATCCCCCAGCCGTCGCCCTCCCCGTCGAAGACCAGGGTGACCGAGGAGGCGGTGTGCGGCACCACGAAGCCGGTGCCCGCGCACAGCGAGAAGGAATAGACGGCATTCTGGGCGCCGAGGCCGAGGGTATCGACCGCGCTCGCACCGGCGCGCGCGGGGTGATCGCCGGCCCGGAAGGGATCGGGGAAGGCCTGCCGTCCCCCGGCCGCCCCGGAAAACGAGGTGTCGAGCAGCGCGGGCCCTCCTTGCACGGAGACCCGGAAGCGCCGGTCGCCGCGCAGGGTCTCGAGCGCGTAGAGGTCGAAGGCGAACGCCAGGTTCGTGTGCCCCGGGAGCTGCGTCAAGGTGAGCGTGGCGCGCTCGCGCGAGAACGGCCCGAGGAAGCCCTGATCGCCGACCGGGGCGTTGCCGATCCGCGCGGGCGCCCAGCCCTGCGCGTCCCTCTCGAAGTCCTTGGCGTGGACGGCCCCGGTCAGGTCGGTCCTGCAGAAGGTCCAGCCGAAGGCCGGCAGGGCGTTGCCGACGAGGTCCGTGATCGCGCCGGCGCGCGCGCCGTAGCGGCCATACGGCAAGGCCGAGGCGGGCGTCCAGGTGAGCCGCCTGCGATCCGGCGACAGCGTCACCGACCGCGCAGGCTGACGGACGTCGTCCGCGGTGCCGAGGAGCCCGTCGGCACCGACCGCGAAGACCTCGAGCGCCCCGTTTGCCGGCGCTCGCAAGGGCTCGCTGAGATCGATCGTCACGAGATCCACGCGGGGCGCTTCGCTGCCCTCGGCGGGGAACACGCGCACCACCGTGGGCGGCGTCGCGTCGGGCACCAGCGAGAGGCGGATCGAGGTCGACAGCGCGCTGTTGCCGCCCGTGTCGACCGCGCGAGCTTGCACGGTGAAGTCGGTGCGACCGGCCGCGCGCGGCGACAGCAGGCTCACCTCGAACGGGAAGTTGCCGTCGGTGGCGACGCGCTCACCATCGACCAGGAAGTCCACCTGGCGCACCTGCACGTCGTCCGTGACCGTCGCCGTCACGACGAGCGGTTGCTGCTCGACGATGCTGTCGGTGGCGCTCGCGGTGAGCCGTACCGTCGGCGGCGCCCCGGCCGCATCGAGGGGCAGGTAGTTGACGACCTGCAGACCTGCCGGACCGTCGGCCACGTACGCGAGGCCGCCGAAGATCGCGCTCGCCTCCGCGCGCGCCGGCTGACCGGGCATCGGGATCTCGGCGAGGAAGGCGCTGTCGCGGCGCGGATCCCGCAGGTCGAAGAGCTGCAAGCCCTGCGTGCCGTCGTTGAGCTGGCGGTTCAGTCCGACGGCGACGAGGCCGATGCCCGAGCCGGTCGGGACGACCTGCTTGAAGCCGCGCGGCGGGTTGATCGTCCCTGGGGTGAGGAGCGCGGGGCGCCCCGGAGCTGCGAGGTCGAAGGTGTGGAAGCCCTGCGCGTGCGACATGTAGAGCAGGTCACCGCCCGCGAACAGCCGCTGTCGGCGCTCCGGGATGAGGAGCGTCAGCGGAATGGTGTGCGTGACGCGGAGCGGTGACGCCGCGGGGAGGACCTGCAGGTAGTTGCCGCCCCCACGTATCTGCGTGGCCGAATATATTGTCCCCTTCGCGATCGCGAGGTCGTGCACCGCGATGGCGAGGCGCAGCCGCTCCACCTCGCGGCGCTCGACGAGGTCGAGGACCACGAGCTCGCCGGCATCGCTGCCCGCGTAGAGCGTGTCGGCCGTCAGCGCCACGGCGCGGAAGCTCGCCGCTCCGAGCGCCAGCAGCGGCGAGGCAGCGGGGCCGCCCGCGACCGTGGTGTCGATGAGCACGACGCCGCCGGGCCCGCCCGCCGCGACCAGGCCAGGCGCGCACGCGACGCCCTCGAAGTTGCCCGGGAAGCGCGCGACGAGCACGGGCGTGGCGCCCGAGAAGACGTTGTAGATCGACGCGCCACCGCGCGCGTCGGCCACCGCGACGAGGCCGTCGAGCGCGCACACGTCGAGCGCATCGCCCGGGGTGTCCACCGCTGCCACGACTCCGACCCGCACACCGCGGCCGTCGGTCGGATCGGTCCCGGCGGCGATCTCGGCGCCGTCCCGGACGCCGTCGCCATCCGAGTCGGCCAGCGCCGGATCGGTGCCCACGACGGCCTCGGCGTCGTCGGAGAGGCCGTCACCGTCCCGGTCGGGACGGATCTTGACCTCGAGCAGCATGTCTCCGAGGAACGTCGGCACGCCGTTTCGGCCCGTGCGCAGCTCGCGCCTCGCGATGCCGCCCGAGGCCGGGTCGAGCAGCGTCACGATGACGTTGGTGTCGGCAGGCAGCGCCTGCTGGTAGCGGCCGGCGACCTTCCTTCGGACCACGACGCCGCCCGCCTCGATGGCGGAGAACAACGGCCCCGTGACGGCCTCGGTCGCGACGCGATCGAGCGCCGGGCCGATGCGTCGCGTGCGCTCGATGGCGCGATCGCCGCGCGCGACGTGGCGGTCGAGGTCGGCCGGCGCCATGGACCGGAGCGTCATGCCCATGTCGCTCGCGAGGACCGCTACTGCCTCGAGCTTGCGCAACGTCTCCATGTCGATGTCGACCTCGCGCGTGTCGGGGCCCGAGGAGCGCTTCTCGTCGCCGCACAGGAGCCCGTCGATCTTGCCGATGAGATCGACGACCAGGCTGCGCAGCTGCTCCTTGGGATCGGCGAAGCCGGCGAGGCGCGCCTTGAGCTCCACGAGCGGCCGGAAGAAGTCGATGAGCGTGCTCACCCAGCCCTGGATCTCGCGCAACGCTGCGTTGTCCGAGACGCAGGCCGCGAACTCGCCGCCGCCGGACAGCACGTCGAGCGCGTTCACTGTGGTGTCGCAGAGGCGTTGCATCTTGCTGATGACCTCCTTGCCCGGCGGCGCGCACGCGTCACCGAGGAGGGTGTTCACGACGAACTCGAGCGAGGCCTTCACCGCCGTCAGCGCCGCGCAGCCGATCCGCCCGTCCGAGGCGCGCGCGATGAGCTCGCGGATGTTGCCGATCTGGCTGAACAGCTCCCCGAGCAGGCTGAACGCGCAGCGGATGCCGCGCGCGACGGGGCTGAAGTCCGCCGCCAGGCTCGCGACCCCGGCGATCGCCGCCGACGCGCTCGAGAC
>JAHFDS010000032.1 GCA_023248855.1 Myxococcales bacterium | reverse complement strand
GCAAGAGCTGCAAGAGGTTCAGCTCGCCGATGACGCGCTTCCAGGCCGGGCGCTCGAGCCCGAGCAGCGGCCGTGGATCGGGTGCGGGCTCGGTCGTGCCTGCGAGGACCAGCACGCGGAAGCCGCGACGCGCGAGCAGCGCCCCCGCGATGAGGCCGCCAAGCGACGCGCCCGCCACGACCACGTCGTAGTGGAGCTTGGGCGTTCTCATGCGCCGTCGTCCTCGAGCGAGAGCCCGGCGCGCCGGAGCGCGGCCGCCGCGACCCCCACGCCGGCCACGCGCTCCGAGAACCCCACGGTCGGCTCGCTCGCCAGCACATGCGTCTCGCGCGTGCCGCAGGACGGGCTGCCCTGCTTGAGGATGGCCCGCGTGGCGCCGCAAAGGAGCGCCAGCTCGGTCGCGCGGGCCGCGCCGCGGACCAGGGCCGCGGTCGCGTCCTGGTCATGCTCGTCGCGCGCACCTGCAGCCCCGTCGAGCACCGCGCCTCCGTCGGGCGAACCCAGGGCCACGCGGGGCCGCGGGCAGCCGAGGCCCCCGAGCAGCTCCGGACACAGGGGCAGCACCTGTGCGCCGGCCGCGCGCTCCAGCACGGAGCCGCTCCTGCGGTCCTCCCCGTCCCAGCGCACCGGCTCGCCACACAGGCAGGCGGAGATCACCACGACCACCTGGCCGAGCGACCGCGCCCGGGCCCCGATCTCCGCGGCATGATCCGCCCCGCGTGGATCGTGCAGCTTCGCGAAGCGCTCGCGGATCAGGGCCGGATCCACGCGCGCCGCCCCTCCCGCACGAGGCGCCCTTGCGAGAGCTCGGCCACCACCGCCGGCAGAAGGCGCAGCTCCTCGGCGAGGATGCGCCTCGCGAGCGCGCCGTGATCGTCCTCTGGCAAGACGGGCACCGCGGCTTGCGCCAGGATGGGCCCCGTGTCGGTGCCCTCGTCCACGAGGTGCACGGTGCATCCGGTGATCTTGACGCCATGTGCGAGCGCTTGCCCCTGCGCGTCCACGCCGGGAAACGAGGGCAAGAGGGCCGGGTGGATGTTGACCACCCGATCGGGGAAGCGGCCGAGGAAGTGCCCCGTGAGGATCCGCATGAAGCCGGCCAGCACCACGAGCTCCACGCCGTGCGGCGCAAGCGCGGCGAGCAGCGCGTCCTCGAAGGCCTGCCGGCTCGGCTGGCCGCGGTGGGGCACGACGGCGGTGGGCTTCTCGGCGCGCGCGGCGCGCTCGAGCGCCAGCACGCCCGGCTGGTTCGAGACCACGACGGCGATGCGCGCCCGCCCGAGACGGCCCGCCGCCTCCGCGTCGAGCAGCGCCTGCAGGTTCCTGCCGCTGCCGGAGACCAATACGCCTACGCGCATGAGTGGAGGGGTCAGACGAACTCCGCCGGCTCGCCCGTGCGCGGCACGATCTCGCCGATCACGAACGCCTGCTCGCCCCGCTCGGCCAGGACCTCGAGCGCGCGCGGGACGTCTCGCTCTGGCACGCACGCGACCATGCCGATGCCGAGGTTGAACGTGCGGCGCATCTCGGCGGGCGCCACGTCGCCGCCCCGGCGGATGAGCTCGAACAGGCCCGGTACGGGCCAGGTGCCGAGCGAGAAGCAGATCGCCAGCGTGTCGTTGCGCAGCATGCGCGGCGGGTTCTCCACGAGGCCCCCGCCGGTCACGTGTGCCATCCCGCGGACCTCGACCGCCTGGGCCAGGGCGCGTACCGCGGGCACGTAGATGCGGGTTGGCTCCAGCAGCGCGTCGGCCAGCGTGCGCCCGCCGAGCTCGGCCGGCCGCGCGTCGAGGCCGAGGCCCATGCGCTCCTGCAGGACCTTGCGCCCGAGCGCGTAGCCGTTCGAGTGCAGCCCCGAGGAGCCAAGACCGAGGACGCGATCCCCGACGGCGATGCGCGAGCCGTCGATGATGGCAGACCTCTCGACCACACCCACGGCGAAGCCCGCGAGGTCATACTCGCCGTCCGTGTAGAAGCCGGGCATCTCGGCCGTCTCGCCGCCGATGAGCGCGCAGCCGGAGCGCTTGCAGCCCTCGGCGATGCCGGCGATCACGCTCGCTGCGACGCTCACCTCGAGCTTGCCGCACGCGAAGTAGTCGAGAAAGTAGAGGGGTTCCGCGCCCACCACCACGATGTCGTCCACGTTCATCGCGACGAGGTCGATGCCGATGGTGTCGTGGCGCCCGGTCTCGAAGGCGAGGCGCAGCTTGGTGCCCACGCCGTCGGTGGAGGAGACCAGGACCGGCTCGCGGTAGCCCGTCGGGATGGCGACCAGGCCCGAGAAGCCGCCGATGTCGGAGAGCACTTCGGGGCGGCGCGTGGCGCGGGCGAGCGGGCGAATACGATCCACCAGGCGGTTGCCCGCATCGATGGACACGCCCGCGTCGCCGTACGTCAAGGGTTGGGTGGTCGAAGGCTTGGTCATCGCAGGGAATCTATCAGCGCGGACGACGATGGGCTACGCTGCGGGGTCATGAGCGGGCCGGCCGCGAAGTACACAGAGACCTACCCCCGGGGGCACGTCCTGTTCGAAGAGGGCGAGCCAGGCCAGCGGATGTACGTGCTCCGGAGCGGCCGCGTGCAGCTCACGCGCAAGGTGCGCGGGGAGGACAAGATCCTCTGCATCGTCCCGCCCGGCGAGTGCTTTGGCGAGATGGCGCTCTTGCTCGAGCGGCCGCGCACTGCGACCGCGACCATCCTCGACGACGCGCTCCTGCTCGCGATCGACCAGGCGACGTTCGAGGACATGATCAAGAACAACGCGCCCATCGCCGTGCGCCTGATGAAGCTCCTGGCGGCCCGGCTCGAGCGCGCGAACCAGCAGGTGGAGACGTTGCTCCTGGCGAACCTCGGCCACCGCGTCGTGCACGCGCTCATGCACATGGCCGAGGACATGGGGCAAAAAGGCGTGGGTGGGGTGCTCATCCCGCTGACCCCGGTGGCGCTGGCGGACCGCGTCGGGACGTCGCTGGCCGAGCTGGAGGCCGAGATCGGCCGGTTGTCGGAGGCGCGCCTCGTGACCGTGGCGCCCGGTCGCGGCTACTACGTCGGGGAGATCGGCAAGCTGCACGAGTTCCTGGAGTTCCTCGAGCTCAAAGAGCGCTTCGGCGAGTAGGTTTCCCGAGCATCCAACTTCGACACCCCGGGGAACCGCCATAGACTCCGGGGGTGGAGCCGTTGGTGGAGGCCTTCTGTGGGTACCTGCAGCGGCAGCGCAGGGCGTCGCGGCACACGGTGCGGGCCTACGGCGCCGACGTCCGCGCGCTGGTGACGTTCTGCAGCGTCCAGCTCGGGCGGCTCGGCGATCGCGCGCAGGAGGTCGCTTCGGGTCAACATGCCGACCAGCGCATCGTGATCGACCACGGGCAGGCAGCCCACGCGATTCTCGAGCATCCGCTGGGCCGCGGCCGAGTGGCCAAGAGCGGCGGCTTGCTCATCGCTTCTCCGACCGAAAGCCTTCCCGCGGCGCGCTTGCCGAGCGCAGCCTGCCTGGCGAGCAGATCGCGTTCGGTCAGCACGCCCACCACGCGGCCATTGCGCAGAACCGGAAGGTGCCGCGGGCCGTGCCACAGGAGGATCTGCGCCGCCAGCTTGAGATCGCCTCCTCTTGCACGGTCGTGATGCCGCCACTCTCCATGCAGTCCAAGACCCTCATGGCATTCCTCCGCCCTGACGTGCCAGCAGACTTTGCAATTGTGGCACCACCGCCAGCGCGACGCCCGCTCGATGCTGGAGCGCGCACCATGTCAACGCACACCGTGCGGCAGTGAGGGAGAGGTGGTCGGCGTGCCCGGTACGGTTTCCGAACCCGTTGATCGGGGATATGCTGACGTCGATGAGCAAGCCAGGCGGCCGCGCCAAGGGCCCTGCCCAGCCCACCGAGCCACAAGTCGACGCCCTCCGACAGGCAGCTCTCGCTGCCCTGACCTCCGGCGATCTGGCGGCCACTGCGCGGTCAGCCAGGCAGGTCCTCGACCTCCTCCCCGGCGACCACCGCGCCCTTCACCTGCTCGGGCTCGTCGACTTTCTGTCCGGTAACCCGGCTGGCGCAGAGGCGTGGCTCAGGCGCGCGATCGAGGGCTGCCACGACGTGGCCGCCTATCATGATCACCTGGGCACCGCGTTGACGGCACAAGGTCGCTGGCGCGATGCCACGCTCGCATATCGCCAGGCCGTCCACCTGAGCCCGAGCTCGGCTGACATCCACTACAACCTCGGCAGCGCCCTGCTCAACGTGGGGGAGCCGCAAGGTGCGGCGAGCGCGCTCGAGACGTCCGTGGCCCTGGGCGGGAGCGCGGCCGTCCACGCCAACCTCGGCACGGCCTATTTGCTCCTGCGCAGGGTCGACCACGCCATTTTGGCGATCAGCCGCGCCGTGGAGATGCAGCCTGACAGCCTCCCTTTCCGGTTCAATCTGGCTAACGCCCTGCGGGAAGCGTCGCGACATTCAGAGGCTGTGCATCAGTACGATGAAGCTCTTGCGCGCAGCCCGATCCGCGGCGTGAGGCCGCCCCACGCGGCGCCCGGGCAACGCCTTCCGGATCCTGGCGCCATCCGCGAGCTCGCCGACGTCCATTACAACCGGGCGCTCGCGCTCTTCTTCTCGGGCCGCATCGCCGAAGCGTGGGAAGGATACGAGTGGCGCTGGCACAAGTCGGGCAAGGTCCCGACGCGGCGCCCATTTGCACAGCCCTGGTGGAATGGCGAAGATCTGTCGGACCAGGGGATCCTGGTCTGGGGCGAGCAGGGTGTTGGCGACGAGATCGAGCTCGCCATCCTTGTACCTGAGCTCACAACCCGGTTTCGCCAGGTGGTCCTGGAGTGTGATCCGCGGCTGGTGACCCTCTTTGCCCGCTCGTTCGCCGGCGTCCATGTCGTGCCACGGGAGGCCCTGCCGCCCCCGGAGCTCGGTGCGCACGACCTCCAGTGGCAAGCCCCCTTGGGACGCGTGGCCAAGCTTCTGCGGCCGACCCTGGAGGCCTTTGCCGGCCACCGGACCCTTCTCCACGCCGATGAGCGTCAGGTCATCGCCTGGCGCCAGCGCCTGTCCACGCTGGGTGACGCGCCCAGGGTGGGCGTGGCCTGGCGCAGCAAGGACATGTCGGAAGACCGCCTTCCCTACTACTCGTCCCTCGAGCAATGGCAGCAGGTCTTCGCGGTTCCCGGCATCGTCTTCGTGAACCTGCAGTACGACGAATGCAGTGCCGAGCTGGCCCAGGCGGAGACGCGATTCGGGACCCGGATCCACGCATTTCCCGACCTGGACCTGATGAACGACCTGGATGGCGCGGCCGCGCTGACCGCCGCCTTGGACCTCATCATCACACCGCCCACCACCGTGGCGGTGATGGCAGGGGTGCTGGGTCGACCGACGTGGCAGCTCACCAAGAAGAACGGCTGCTGGGAGACCCTCGGCACCGATGCCCTGCCCTTCCTGTCATCCATTCGAATCTTCAATCGCGATTGGAACGAGGGCTGGGAGGCGGTACTGGCGCGAGTGGCTCAGGCGCTGCGATCTTGGAGACCGGACCGCGCCAAGCCCTGAGCAGCGCAGGATGCTGGCAAGGCCCTCCGAACGCCCCCTGGCTTGGCGCCTTGGTTTCCCAGTTCCCCCGAGTTGCCCGGCCCGCCGCGGCGCGTTAACCTGAAGATTCGCTGTGATTCGGCTGTCCGATATCCTGCACAAGGTCGAAGGCTACCACCCGTCCCCGGACCTGGATCTGGTCCAGCGGGCGTACGTGTTCGCCAACAAGGCGCACGAGGGCCAGATGCGCCGGTCGGGGGACCCGTACGTCACCCACCCGCTGTCGGTGGCGCTCGTGATCGCGGAGCTGCGGCTCGACGTCCCCAGCATCTGTGCGGGCCTGCTCCACGACTGCGTGGAGGACACCTCCGCGACGGTCGAGGATCTGCAGCGCCTGTTCGGCGACGAGATCGCGTTCCTGGTCGACGGCGTCACCAAGCTCGGCAAGGTGGCGTGGCGGACCAAAGAGGACCGGCAGGCAGAGAACTTTCGCAAGATGCTGCTCGCGATGGCCAAGGACATCCGGGTCATCCTGATCAAGCTCGCGGATCGCACGGACAACATGCGGACGCTCGAGCACATGCCGCCCGACAAGCAGGAGCGGATCGCGCAGGAGACGCTCGACATCTACGCGCCGCTCGCGAATCGCCTGGGCATGCAGGCCATCAAGTGCGAGCTCGAGGACCTGTCGTTCAAGTACCTGCTGCCGTCGGACTACGAGGCGCTGCGAAGCAAGCTCGAGGCCAGTGACGCGCCGCGCCAGCAGTACATCGACCGCGCGGCGGCGTCGATTCGCGACGAGATGGCCAAGGCCGGGCTGCCTTGCCAGGTCTCGGGGCGTGTCAAGCACCTGTGGTCCACGTGGGCCAAGATGCGGCGCGACCAGCGCGACCTCGAGCAAGTCCATGACCTGGTCGCGTTCCGCGTGATGACGCAGTCCGTGCGTGACTGCTACGCCGCCCTCGGTGTCATCCACTCGACGTGGACGCCCATCCCGGGGCGCTTCAAGGACTACATCGCGCTGCCGAAGCCGAACATGTACCAGTCGCTGCACACCTCCGTGATCGGCCCGCAGGGCGAGCGCATGGAGGTGCAGATCCGCACCGACGAGATGGACCGCGTCGCGCAGGAGGGCATCGCCGCCCACTGGAAGTACAAGGCCGGCAAGGGAGGCATCGACGCCAAGGACGAAAAGAAGTTCGCCTGGCTGCGCCAGCTGATGGAGTGGCAGCGCGATCTGAAGGACCCGAACGAGTTCATCGAGACGGTCAAGATCGACCTGTTCGAGGACGAGGTCTACGTCTTCACGCCCAAGGGCGACGTCAAGGCCCTGGCCAAGGGCGCGACGCCGATCGACCTCGCGTACTCGATCCACAGCGTGGTCGGCAACCACTGCTCGGGCGCACGCGTCAATGGCCTGATGGTGCCGCTGCGTTACAAGCTGCGCAACGGCGACACCGTCGAGATCCTCACGAACCCGCAGCAGAAGCCGTCCAAGGACTGGCTCGGCATCGTCGCGACCAGCCGCGCCAAGGCGAAGATTCGTGCCGAGATCCGCGCGGTCGAGCGCGCGCGATCGCTGCAGCTCGGGCGCGACCTGCTCGAGCGCGAGCTGCGCCGCGTCGGCATGGCGTGGAATCGCGCCGAGAAGCAGGGCCTCATCGCCAAGGCGGTGGCGGAGTTCAAGACGCAGACGGTCGAGGAGCTCCTGGTGCTCGTCGGCTTCGGCAAGTTCACCTCGGCGCACGTGGTCGAGTCGATCGTGCCCGAGCCGGAGCGCAAGGCGCCGCTCGACGACGCGCCCAAGGACCCGATCCGGAAGCTCCTGCGCAAGGTGATGGGCGGGCGGACCACGGGGACTGGGATCCAGGTCGAGGGCGAAAACGACGTGCTCGTACGGTTCGCCAAGTGCTGTAACCCTGTCCCGGGCGACCCGATCATCGGCTTCATCACGCGCGGGCGCGGCGTGGCGGTGCACCTGCGCGAGTGCCCGAAGGCGATCGACCTCGATCCCGACCGGCGCATCGAGGTCAGCTGGGGCGGCAAGTCCAAGTCCTCGCGGCCGGTGCAGCTGCGCGTGCAGTCGGGGGACAAGCCGGGGCTGCTCGCGGAGATGAGCCGCGCGTTCGCGCATGCGGGCGTCAACATCGCGCAGGCCAACTGCCGCACCGTCGACGGCAAGGCGGTCAACACGTTCCTCTTCAACGTCGAGGATCTCGAGCAGCTCAAGCGTGTGATTCGCGAGCTGCAGAAGATCGACGGCGTGTACGCGGTCGAGCGCGTCGCGACCGAGCAGTGACGACGTGGCGAGGGTCGCCGTCTCTCCGAGCGACCCAGCCGCGTCGTCGGCAACTGCGCGCACCGGGTGGCTCGTGCTGGGTGCCCTCGCCGTCGCGGCGGTCGTGCAGGTGGCAGACCATGACTCGCCCTGGGTGCTGCGGGTGGGCGAGCAGATCCTGCGCGACGGCAGGCTGCCCGAGCTCGATCCGTTCTCGTACACCGCCGGGCACCCCTGGCTGAATCACGAGTGGCTCGCGCAGGTGGTGTGGGCGGTCGCGCACCGGCTGGGCGGCATGCTCGGCGTGGGCCTTCTGCAAGCCCTCTGCGTCGCGGCCACGGTGGGGCTCGTCGCGCTGGCGCTCCCCGCACGCGAGCGCTTTTCAGGGCTGGCGCCGCTCGCCTACGCGGTCCTCGGGCTCTATCTGCGGGACGCCGCGTCGCCGCGAGCCCAGCTGCTGTCGAACGTCTGCCTGGCCGGCGTGCTCGCGCTGGTGGCGCGAGATCTCCGGCGGCCCTCGAGGGCCCTGTGGCTCGCGGTCCCGATCCAGCTCGTCTGGACGCAGCTGCACGGCGGCAATCCCACCGGCGTGGCCTTGCTCGGCCTCGGTTTGCTCGCAGCGCCGTCGCGCCGGCGCGCGCTCGTCGTGGGGGTCGCCGCGGCGCTGACCTGTGCGGGTCCGTACGGGATCCACGTCCACGATCACTTCCTCGACGCGCAGGGCACGTTGCCCATCTTGCGCGAATGGCAGCCCCTCTTCGGCGCGCTGGTCGCCGGGGCCGGCGGCCCGGTCGCGTTCGTCTGCGCGTTCTCGGCGGCGCTGATCGCGCTCGGGGTGCGGGGAAGGGCCGGTGAGCGGATCCGCTTCGAGGCGCTGGCGCTCGCGTGCTTCGGCCTGCTCGCAGTGCGCTGGCTGCGCTTTGCGACCGAAGGCATGCTGATGGCCACGCTCGCGATCGCCGCGGGCCTTTCGCGGGTGCGTCTGCCGGGGACGCCAGGGCGGCGGATGTTGCCGGCCCTCGCGGCGATCCTCGTTCTCGTGGTCGGCGTCCTCGGGCCTGGTCGCAGGATGGGTGTGGGCTTCGACGCCGCATTCTATCCGGTCGAGGCCACTCGCAAGCTGCGCGCCCGCGCGCCCGCTGGCCACCTCTTCAACAGCTACAACTTCGGTGGCTGGGTGATGTGGGCCTGGGAGGGCCAGCCGGTCTTCGTCGACGGACGCGCCTTCACCGTGTACACGCCGGCGCACCTGGAGGGATTGCTGGCGGTCTACGCCGACCCGCCGCGCTTCCGGGACCTCGACGCGCGCTGGGGATTCGGCAGCGCGCTGGTCCAGGCGCGCGGCAAGAGCGCAGGGCTTGCCCGGTGGCTGGCCGAGCAACCCGAATGGGAGCTCGTGCACCGCGATGCGCTGGCGGTGGCGCTCGTCAAGCGCAGCCGGTAGGGGTTGGGCGGCAATCAGTCTCGTGGCGGCTCGGCGAGCCCCTCGAACAGGACCACGAACTCGTCGGAGCGCGCGAGCGCGTATGGCCGAGGGACCTCGCGCAGGGACGTCAGCCGTGCGTGCAGGAACTCCCGGTTCCTGGCTCGCTCTGCGCGCAGGCGCGGGCTGAGGGTGGGATCGTCGTCCACGAGGAGCACGTGGCATTGCAGGCGCTCGGGGCCGAGCGCAGCGACGTGCCGATCCCGGTACAGGGGCGTCGGCCGGAAGCGCTGACCGCTCAGGAACCAGAGCGAATAGGCGATCCAGTAGTCGGCCATTCCGGCCTTGCAGCCATGCTGGTCGAGGAGGCGCAGGAGGCGTGCCGTCGGGGCCGGCTGCGGCCGCGGACCCGGCGTCGTTATCGTGGCCACCTGGCCGACGACCGCCAGGCCGAACAGGAGGTTGCCCGCGGCGCGCCGCAGTCGCGCGACCGCGCCGGGACCTCGCATGGCGAGCCGCGCCCAGGCGAGCGCAAGGAAGAACTGCCCTACGAGGAGATAGCGAACACCGGAGTCGTAGGTGCGCCGGTTGAGCACGGTCGCGACACCGGACAGCGCGAGCACGAGGAGGAAGAACGTGGGCAGGGCCGCTGCTGAGTCTCGTGCGAGGGCCCGGCGGACCGTGGCAGCGGCGAGGGCGACCACGGCCCCGAGCGCGAGCCACGCGGCGAGGGCCGACAGCGCGCCGTGATCGCGCAGCGCGCCACAGCAGTACTCGACCCACGCGTCGGCGACGAGCGCGCGCGCACGCTCGAGGGTCGCTCCCCCGAGCTCGGGCGCGAACTTCCCGGCGACGGAGGTCTGCGGCCAAAGGCCCGGCGCGATCCAGTAGACGAGGCGGGGCGCGCCCGCGAGGACCAAGCCCCCGACGAGGGCGCAGACGCGGCGGGGCGTGGGTCCGAAGGGGAGCCGTGCGACCCAGACCGCGACCAGGGCCGCGAGCACGAACATCCACACCACGTTCGAGACCCAGAACCCGAGGCCGACGAGGAGCCCGAGCGACACGGGGTGGTCGAGCACGGTACGCCGGCACCGCGCCAGCACCGCCCCGAGGCCCGCGCACACGAGGAGGTTGTTGAGGTGCGTGCCATACACGTGGAAGTTGAACGAGGTGAAAAACGGTGAGCACACGATGAAGGCGGCGAGCGCGAACAGTCGCTGGCGGACGTCGTCCTCGAGCCGGCAGACCGCGATGTAGAAGAGCCCCTCACACGCCAACACCATGAGCAACGCGGCCAGCCGCAGGGTGGCCACCGAGGGGCCGAGGAGCGCGAAGAAGGGCACCGCCAGCAGGTGCTCGAGGCCGCCCCCCACCGACTGCCCGTAGATGAACAGCGGGAACCGTCCCGCGAGGACGTGCTGCGCCATGAGGCCTTGCACGGCCTCGTCCGAGTCGAACGCGACCAGATCGGGCAAGACCACAGGAATGAGCTTGATGACCAGGCTCGCACCGAAGAGGAGCCCGAGCCCCCGCCGCTCCGCGCGCGTCATCGCACCTACGTTCGCACGATTCCCGCAGGCGCCGTTGCGCTACGATGAGCGGCTGGCCTTGGGACAAGGCCGCGCGACGACTTCCGGGGAGGTCGCCCCAGGTGCACGGAGACGACGGAGCCTCGATCGGGTCCGAGGAGCGCGCCGACCTCGCGCTCCTCGCGGGCGCGATCCTGACGTGCGCGGCCGCCCTCGCCTTGGCGGGGTACCATCCGGGCGATCTGCCGGGCCGCGACGACGTGGTCGGCGTGCTGCAGCTCCTCCATCACCGGCTCGTCGACGCGGGCGGCGACGCGTGGGCGCTCACCTACGATCCAGGCTGGCTCGGTGGCGCGCCCTCGTACGAGTACGTGGGGGGGCTGCCCCTTCTTGGCCTTCTGGCCCGGCTTGGCGTCGACGCGGGCACTGCGATCACGTTGCTGCTCGCGCTCGTGCACGTGGCCTATGCGTTCTCCGCCACACGCATCGCGGATCAGCTGGGCCGTCACCTCGGCGCGCCTCGGCTCGTGCCGTGGCGAAGCGAGGGGCTCCTGTGTTGCGCCCTCCTTGCGTTGCAGCCCATCCTGGTCTGGCGCACGACCCACGGCCACGCGCTTCTCGGTTGGGCGGGCCTCCATGTCGTGATCTGCGTCGGGCTCGCGCTCGACACGCTGGCACGACGGATCACCGCCACGCATTGCGCGATCGCTGCGCTCGTCCTCGTACACACCTTTCCGCACCCCGGTCAGCAGATGACGCTGTATGGCCTTGTCTTCGGGTTGCCCATCGTTGCGGGGATCGCCTGGCAAATGCGCGCAGATCGGCGCCGTGCGCTCGCGATCGCGGTGCCGGTCGCGGCCACAGTGGCCGCGCTGCTCTGGGCCTGGCCCCACCTCGGCCGCATGTTCGCGTACTACACCTCGGACGACTTCGGCCGGACTGCCGGCTCGGCGTCGGTCGTGTATTCGGTCGGCCAGATGGGCGCGCGCGATCTGGCGCTGTCGGTGCCGCTCGCGTGGCTGCCCGAGCTGGCGCGGCGCCCCTGGCACGAGCTGAACGTGCCCATGGGCCCCCTGCCGCTGCTCGCGCTCCTGGCGCCGCGTGGCTTTCGCGGGCTGTCGGTGGGCGCCCTGGTCGCCTGGGTGCTGGTGGTGGGTTTCGCCGCCGATCTGACGCCCATCTCGCGGGCCCTGCTCGGCCTCTGCCCGCTGCTCGAACGCTTCCGGGCGCCCGCGCGCGCGGCCATCCCCGTGGTCTTGCTGTGCTGGCCTCTCGGCCTCGCCATCCTGCGTGCGCGGACCCCCGCGGTGGGCCGGGCGTGGCCGTGGCCCGCGCGCGCGCTCGCGATGGGGGCGGGGCTCGCCAGCGGAGCCTGGCCCGCGACCGAGCCCCTGGTCTGGCTGGGCCTTGTCGCGGCGACTGCTTCGCGCAGGATGCGCGGCGTGGTGCCACGGGCGGCGCTCCTGGCCGCGCTGCTGTCACACTGCGCGACGGCAGGACGGGCCCGCCTGCTTCCCTTCCTGAAACCCGAGGAAGCGACCGCTCCGGCCGAGCGACTGGGGGAACGGGTGCGGCGCTCCCACCCCGAGGTGCGAGCGCCGTTGATCCGTGTCGAGCTGGGAACGGTGGCCGGCGTCACCTATGCGACCGCCTGGGCGAGCGGCCTGTCGCTCTTCGAGGGCTACGGCGCGGTGACGCGTCGGCTGCAGGAGCTCATGGCCGCTGTACGCGAAAAGCCCTTCAATCCCATGCTCTACATCCTCACGCAGGGCGTGGATGACGAGCGCCGTCGAGCCGTGCTGCGCGAGCTCTTCGATCTGCGGTGGCGCGTGGAGGAGGTGGCGGGCTCGCTGCACATCACGCCCACGGGGGCCTCGACCCGCGGCGTACGCGCGGTCACGCGCCTCGAGCGCGTAGCGGATGCCGCGGCGCTGGTGGGCGCGATCCGGCGCTCGCCGGCGGAGCTGGCGAGCACCGCGCACCTGGTCGGGCGCGACGGCGCGACGCTTGGGACCGACTGGCCGGGATGCACCGAGGCGCGCGCGGAGGCGATCTCGAGTGGCCGCCAGCCGTTCTGGATCGAGATCCGGGTGCTGGCGCCAGCCCCCTGTCCCATCGTGCTGCCAACTGGCTACACTCGCCGGTTGCGCGCGGAGCTCGCGGGGGTGCCGCTGCCCACGTTTCCGGCCGATCTGGTGCTGTTCGGCTTCGTGGTTCCCGCGGGGACTTCGACGGTTCGCGTGCGCTACGACGACTCGCCGCCTGTCGGCGCTACACCGGCCCGCGGCCTCGGTCTCGGTCTCGGCCTCGGCCTGCTGGCGGCGTGGGCGCTCGGCCGCCGCCGCCGGGATCGGCCATCCACACCGCGCGCTGCATGAGGCGCGACCGCCCTGGCCTTGGCGGGAACGAGGCGCTCACGGCTTCTCGAGAAAGCGCAAGAGATGCCTTTCACACGCGTTCGCCTGCTCGCAGATCGCGCGTGCCTCGGCGGCGCCGCGGGCGCCGAACATCGAGAGCACGTTGGCTCGACTGGCGAGCTTGGCGGGCGTGGGAGCAGGCGTACAGGCTGCGGCGGCGACAAAGCATGCCGTGGCAGTGAGGAGGGCGCGCGCCATGGCGTCTGGCCGAAAGGACGGGCCTGCGCCCTCCTTCTCGTGCGCGTGCAGGAAGGCGACGAGAGCGCCGAGCAGGACGACCCAGGCGGCGAGCGTCGCTGCGGGAGCGCCGAGCCACGAGAGCAGGCTCGGTCCAAGGTAGCCGTCGGCCAGGAGCGGCAGGGCTTGCTCGAAGACCGGATTGTCGAACTGCTCCATCGCGTAAGGGAACGTGACGATGGGCGCAAAGGCAGAGAAGAAGCTGAACCCGGCCAGCCCAGGCAGGAGCATCGTGCTCACGCGGTCGCGCACGAACGCAAGGGGAAGGACGAGCAGCGGTACGACCGGCACGAGATGTCGCGGGCCGTAGGCCGCGCCGGCACGCCAGTCCGCGAAGGAGGAGATGGCCAGCACGTACCCGATGGGGAGCAATGTGATCGTCCACCACTCCGGGCGCAGATCGCGCCGCTTGCGCATGGCCACGAGGCCGGGGACGGACAGGAGCAGGACGGGCCAGCCGAAGAAGAGCCCGCGGGTCGATCCGACGAGCAGACGCGCGACATTCTCGAGCCTGGGCAGCGCGATGCCGAACAGGCCGCGGGCATGAGACGCGGCTTGCATCCGATCCGACTTGTACCCGTAGGCGAAGGCGAACGGCCCCCCGAAGAGCGCCCAATTGTAGGTGATCTGGATGGCGAGAAATGGCGCCGCGCCGACGCCAAACAAGGCGAGGGCGCGCGGCGAACGGTGCGCGAGCGCCACGTAGATCGAAAGGCCCAACCCGAGCAGCGCGGCTGGAGTCTCGATGAGCACCATCAGGCCCGCCAGCGCTCCCGATGCGAGCAGCCAGCGCTCGTCGCAAAGGCCGTGTCGGACGCGCTGCGCCACCCAGAACGCGCCCGCCAGGCAGGCCGCGCAGGCGGCGTGTCCGAAGAACAGCGTGGCGTAGATCGCGTACGGCGACGCGATGCCGAGCAGCAATGCCGCCCGCCGGGCCGCGCGTGCGTCCCCTCCGAGCTCGAGCGCGCTCGAGAAGGTGGCGCCTGCGCCAAGGACGCAGGGGATCGCGACCACGAGCAGCAGGAGAAAATGGCTCAGGTAGGGCATGCGCGCGAGCTCGGTCGAGAACCCGAGCCGGGTGAGGACCCAGTAGGGGGGGATCGCCAGCAAGGAGAGCCCCGGCGCCTTGTCGAGGTACGACTTGCCGTCCTTGACCGAGCGGTCGAGGTTCTCCATGCGATAGCGGGCGAGCACGCGGTCGACACTGAGCTCGTGGTGGTCCACCGCCGCCTGCACGAAATAGAGGCGAATGGCCTCATTGGCGGTGTGCATGTCGGGCCAGAAGTGCACCGGCACGGCGTACAGGCCGAACAGGCACAGAGCGAGGAGGCGCAGGCGCAGGGCCACGCTGACCATGCTACCTCCAGGATCCGCTGGGTTGTGGCGGCTGGCACCGGCCGGCCTACCTCTGGGTGTGCGGAGCGCACTGGCCGGGGAGCCGCCGTGACGCCTACGATGGCTCAGGGGGGACCATGAGGCTGCTGTCAATCCTGTGTGCTGGCGCGCTCGCGCTCGGCGCGGGCTGCGACCATGCGACGACGAAGACGCACCCACCCGTGGTGACGCCTTCGGGGGGCGTGACGCAGATCGTCGAGCCCGGTCAGGGCGGCACCGTCAGCGTGACGGAGGGCGTGGTGGCCGGCAGCGCCGTCACCATCCCGAAGGGCGCCATCGATCACCCCGTCGAGGTGACGGTCGGCCCCGGCACGTCGATCGACGAGGTCTCGCTGCCTGCAGGGCCGGCGATCGAGGTCGGGCCGAGCGGCACCGAGTTCATGCAGCCGGTCACCGTCGAGCTGCCCTACACCGAGCCGTTGCCGCCGCTCGGCGTGGGACAGGAGAGCACCACGGACGATCTCGTCGTCACGATCCGCGGCGCCGGCGGAGACCTCGAGCGCAAGGTCCCGGTGCGGGTGGATCAAGCAAGGCACCTCGTCCGCGTCGAGACGCTGCACTTTTCGACGTTCCAGGCGGGCGTGGAGCCGCGGGCGGATCCAGCCGGCTCCACCCTGTCGGCCGATGCCCGCAGCGGGCTGCCGACCGCCGACGGGGCAGACGCGGTGACCGTGCGCGTGGTGGTCAAGGACGCCGTCGGGACCTCGGTGGAGCACGCGGCGGTCACGCTCTCGGTCGAGGGAGACGGCGCGCAGCTGTCCGCGGCCATGCTCGACACGGACGCAAAGGGCGCGACGATCGCGCAGCTCACGGCGACCAGCGCAGGCACCAAGACCGTGCGCGCCAGCGTGGTCACGGCACGCGCCACCTTCGACCTCGGGCCACTGGCCATCGAGTTCGCTTCCCGCTCGCCGGTCGCGCTCCGGTTCGACCAGCAGCCGACAGGCGGAACGGCCGGGGTGGTCCTCTCTCCGGCGGTCCAGGTGACGCTCGTGGATGGGGCAGGAAGGCCGGTCAATGGCACCGATCCAGTGACGGTCGAGGTCGTCGGCGTGGCGGGCGCGCTCATGGGCACGACGACGGTGACCCCGCAGCGGGGCGTCGTGACGTTCTCGGATCTGGCCGTCACCCACGCGGGCAGGGGCCTGCAGCTGCGCGTGTCCACGCCGCGGTTGGCGTCGCTCGACAGCCAGCTGTTCGACGTCGCGGCGGGCCTGCCGGCCAGGGTGTCCTTTCGCACGCAGCCGGCCAACGGGCTGGCCGGAGCTCCGCTCGGCCCGATCCGGGTCGAGCTGCGCGACGCGTTCGACAACGCCGCCGGCGGAGACCAGGCGATCTCGATCGAGCTCGCGGGTCAGCCCGCCGGCGCGCTCGGCGGTACCACGAGCCGGCCGCCGATGGGCGGCGTCGCCACCTTCGAGGACCTGGTGGTTCTGCGTGCGGGGACCGCCTATCGCCTGGTGGCCACCGCGGCGCTGTTGCCCGACGCGCCCGCGATGAGCGCTCCGTTCGATGTCAGTCACGCGCTCGCGGCAGCGCTGCGCGTACGGGCGCAGCCGGCCGGAGGCGTGGCCGGGCGGGCGCTCGCGCCGGCGTTCGAGGTCGAGGCCGTCGACGCCTTCGGGAACGCGGCGCCGGACGCGATGGGGACCGTGACGGTCGTGATCGCCGGCAGCCCGGCTGGCGTCACGCTCGGGGGGGCGCGCCTGCGCGGGCTCGTCAGCGGCGTGGCGACGTTCGGCGATCTCACGATCGACCGCGGAGGCTCGTACCGGCTCTCGGCCACCGCGCCAGGGCTCACGCAGGCTGACGGGATGGCGTTCACCGTGACCCCGGGCGCGCCGAGCCAGCTCGCGTTCCGCGCGCCTCCCTCCGACGGGACCGTGGGAACGACGCTCGCGGTGGTCGTGGTCGAGGTGCAAGACGCTCTCGGCAACCCGACCCCGGGGGCCACCGGCGACGTCCAGCTCACGCTGCAGAACGGCGCCGGCGCGACACTCGCCGGCACCACCTCGCGGGCCCTCGGCGCGGGCGAGGCGACCTTTGCCGATCTTCGCATCGACCGCTCCGGCACGGGGTACGCCCTGCTCGCCGCTAGCGGCACCCTGACGGCCGCCACGAGCCGGGCGTTCGCGGTGGGTCCTGGCCCTGCGACCCGGCTGGCGATGGACGCGCTGCCGGCGAGCGTGGCGGCGGGAGCGGCCATCGCCCCGCCGTTGCAGGTGCGGGTCCTGGACGCGTTCGGCAACCTCGCCCGGACCAGCACGGCCTCGATCAGGATGGCGCTCGGCGAGAACCCGGCCGGGGCGACGCTCGCCGGCACCACGACCGTGGCCGCCACCGCGGGCGTGGCGTCCTTCCCCGACCTCTCATTGAACCGAGCCGGCACGGGGCTCACGCTTGTGGCCTCGTCCGCGGGCCTTTCCGACGCGACCAGCGGCGCCTTCGCCGTCACGCCCGGCGCCTCTGCGCGGCTCACGCTGCTCGGTGCGCCCGCCAACGGCAACACCGGCGCGGCGCTGCCGCCGCTCCAGGTCGCGATCGAGGACGCGCTCGGCAACCGCGTGACGGCGGCCGCCGGGATCGTCAGCGTCGCGCTCGCGGTGAATCCCGCGAGTGCCACGCTCGGGGGTTCGACCCAGGCGACGCCCTCGGGTGGCGTCGCGACGTTCGCGAGCCTGAGCGTCAACCGGCCGGGGCAGGGCTACACGCTCGCATTCTCCTCGGGCACGTTGCCGCCTGCGATCTCGACGCCGTTCGATGTCGTCGCGGTCGCGGCCCGGCTGGCCTTCGTCGTCCAGCCCGTGTCGGCCCTGTTCGGCATCCCGCTCGGCGGGCCGGTCACGGTCGAGGTCCAGGACACGCTCGGCAACCGCGTCACGAGCGCGACGAATTCGATCACCCTGGCGCTCTCGAGCAACCCGAACGCCGCGCAGCTCCTCGGCACCACGGTGCAGCCCGCGGTGACGGGGCAGACCGTGTTCAGCGCCGTCGCGCTCGACCGCGCAGGCGTGGGCTACACGCTCTCAGCCTCGGCCGTGGGCCTCGTCTCCGCGACCAGCGGTCCCTTTGGCGGTAACCAGCTCATCGCGCTCGATGGGCTCGGCCACCTCGACGGCCTGGTCATGAGCTTCGTGCGGGGCAACGCCAACGACGCCGTCAACGCGCGCTCGTTCAACGACGTGGAAGGCCTCGCGCTCGATGCCGTTCACCATCGCCTGTTCGTCGTCGAGGGCCTGAACCACCGGGTGCTGGTGTTCAACCTGTCCGGCACCAACGACTTCTCGACCGACCGCGTGGCGGACTTCGTGATCGGCCAGCCGGACTTCCAGGCGGCCGGGACCGGGCTGTCGCAGAACCGGCTGAAGAACCCCAAGGGCGTGATCTACGACGAGGTCAACGACCGCCTGTTCGTGGCCGACACCGGCAATCGCCGGGTGCTGATGTTCAATACCGCCAGCCCCACCAGCGGCATGAACGCCGCGGCCGTGATCGGTCAGTCGGATTTCACCACCGCCGACACGGCCACCAGCCAGAACCAGACCTCGGGACCCAGCGGAGGCTGCTACGACCCTTCGACCAACCGCCTGTTCGTGGTGGACTACGCGGCCAACCGCGTGCTGGTCTTCGACGCGACCACCGTCACGAACGGGATGCCCGCGAGCCTCGTCATCGGCCAGGCGACGTTCACCGCGTTCGCGGCCGCCACCGCGGCCGACCGGCTCGGCGCGCCGGTGGGCTGCGCCTACGGCGCGGGCAATCGCCTGTTCGTGAGCGAGGCCGGCAACAGTCGCGTCACCATCTTCGCCGGTGCGGTGGGCACGCTGGCGACGGGCGCCTCCGCCCAGAACGTGCTCGGGCAACCAGACTTCAGCAGCACCGGCTTTGCGATTGCAGCCAACCGCATGGGGGCACCCGAGGACGTCGCGGTGAGCACGTCCGGCGTCCGGCTGTTCGTGGCGGACACCGGGGCGCAGCGCGTGCTCGAGTTCGACCTGACGACGGTGTCGAACGGCATGAACGCCGTGTCCGTCGTCGGTCAGTCGAGCTTCACCGCGGGCGGATCCGCGAGCGGGCCGAACCGGTTCTCCGACACCAAGGGGCTGGCCTTCGATCCCCAGAACGGCAATCTCTTCATCGGTGAGAGGAACCACCGCGTGCTGCAGCTCGCCGCGAGCACGACGTTGACGGTGGGCCAGTCGGCGATCGATGGCCTCGGACACCTCGACGGCACGGCGATGAGCTTTTCGCGCAACCAGCCCAACGACAGCCCGAGCGCGCAGGCGTTCAACGACCCCTCGGACACGGCGATCGACGCGACCCACCACCGTCTGTTCGTGGTCGACCGGCAGAGCTCGCGGGTGCTCGTGTTCCTGCTGTCGGCGAACGACGACCTGGTCGGCGGCGCCCCGGGGAGCGAGCGCGTCGCCGACTTCGTCCTCGGTCAGCCGGACTTCCAGGGTCGCAGCTGCGGCCTCTCGGCGGCTACGTTCTGCAACCCCGAGCGCGTGCTCTACGACCCGGCGACGGACCGGCTCTTCGTCGCGGACAACCAGCAGAACCGAATCCTCGTGTTCGACACCGCGACGATCACGAACGGCATGTCCGCGTCGATCGTCCTCGGCCAGAGCACGTTCGCCGGCTCCGGCGCGTCCACGAGCGCCACGGGGCTGTCGGATCCCTGGGGCATGGCCATCGATCCGTCGGCGGGGCGCCTGTTCGTCGCGGACCGGCAGAACCACCGGGTGCTCGGCTATCCGACCGCGTCGCTCGCCACGGGCATGGCGGCGACGCTGGTCCTCGGCGCCAGCGACTTTTCGACCGCCACGCCGGCCACCACGCAGGCGGGGCTCCGCGGCCCGACCGACGTCGCGTGGGACGCCACGGGCTCGCGGCTGTTCGTGGCCGACCAGGCGAACCACCGCGTCACGGTCTACGGCGGTGCGCTCGCGAGCGGCATGAACGCCACTTCTGTGCTGGGCCAGGCGGACTTCGTGTCGTCCGCGCAGGCGCACACCGCGACCGGCATGAGCTTCCCGGTCGGCCTCGCGATCGACGCGTCGCAGAACAAGCTCCTGGTTTCGGATCAGTCGAACGGCCGCGTGCTCGTGTTCAAGCTGGGCGTCGCGATCCCGAACGGCATGCCGGCGGCGACCTCGATCGGGGAGTCCTCGTTCACGGGCGGCGCAGGCTCTCCTCAGGCGACCCTGTCGATCCCGAACGGGCTCGACGCGGTCGGCGGCCGCATGTGGCTCGCCGATTCGAACGCGCATCGGGTGACGCTCTGGAACCCCTGACGCGAGTAGTAACTCACTGTTGAGTTACTACTGGATCGTGCTAACTTCCCCGCTCTATGGGGAAGACGATCGGTGTCCTGACCGGCGGCGGCGATTGCCCGGGGCTGAACGCTGTGTTGCGGGCGATCGTCAAGCACGCCACCGAGGACCACTGCTGGGAGGTGGTGGGTTTCGAGGATGGATTTCAGGGCATCTACGAGCGCCGCTACAAGTTCCTGCGACGAGAGGACGTGCGGGGGCTGCTCACGCGCGGCGGCACGATCCTCGGCTCCTCGAACAAGTCGAACCCGTTTTCGTATCCGGTCAAGGCGCCTGGCGGGACGATCGAGGTGCGCGACGTGTCCGCGGACATGGTGCGGACCCTGCGCGAGCTCGACCTCGAGGCACTCATCGTGACCGGCGGCGACGGGTCCATGCTGTTCGCGTCGGGGCTGTGGGAGCGCGGCGGCGTGCCCGTGGTCGGGGTCCCGAAGACGATCGACAACGACCTCGCGGCCACGGACGTGACGTTCGGCTTTCACACCGCGGTGCAGGTGGCGACCGATGCGCTCGACCGGCTGCACACCACGGCCGAGAGCCACGATCGCATCATGCTGTGCGAGGTCATGGGGCGCGACGCCGGCTGGATCGCGCTCTACGCGGGGCTGGCGGCGGGCGCGGACGTCATCCTCATCCCGGAGATCCCGTACGACGTCGACCGCATCGTCGCGTGCGTGCGGCGGCGCATGGTCCGGGGCATCACGTACTCCCTCGTGGTGGTGTCGGAAGGCGCCCGGCCCGCGGGCGGTGATGTCTCGATCATCGAGGCGGGCGCGGTGACGCACATGCCGCGCCTGGGTGGGGCCGCCGAGCGCCTGGCTCAGGAGATCAAGAAGCGCGTGGAGCTCGAGGTGCGGACCACCGTGCTCGGTCACGTGCAGCGTGGCGGCACGCCCACGGCGTTCGACCGCGTGCTCGGGACACGATTTGGCGTGGCGGCGGTGGATGCGGTGGCGCGTGGCGAATTCGGCAAGATGGTCGCGCTGCGCGGGACGGACATCATCGCCGTGCCGTTTTCCGAGGTGGCGGGCAAGCAACGCCTCGTGGACGCGCGCAATGAGCACCTTCGGGTCGCACGGACGACCGGCGTCGAGCTCGGCGGGTAGGGATCAGGGACAGCCGGCGGGCGCGGGCGCGGGGGAGAGGATCGAGAACAGGAGGGCCACGACGGCCTCGGGGCTGCAGCGGGTCGCCGCGTCGGGCGGCTCCCAGATCGGCAGCGGGTCGCCGCGCGCAGGCACCGCGTTGGGCAGCGTCAGCGCGCTCGAGTCCTCCACCTGCTCGGCGGCGCTCAGACGATTCCGGTCGCACCGGCCCGACAGCAAGAGGAGCGCGAGCGCGGTCTTCGCGAGCATCGTCACCCGAACCAGCGATCGACGGCGCGGTCGAGGTCGAACACCGGCTCGGGCACCGCGCGGTCGATCCGCCGAGGGTCCCCGTGCGGGTCGACGGCGTAGCGCTCGGCGATGCGGGTCCGATCTCGGAGCGCCGCGCGCAGGCCCTCGCACGCAGCGTCGATGTCGTCCCGCGTGGTGTAAAGGCCCAGCGACACGCGCACCATGCCGGGAAACTGGCTGCGGTCACCTGCGTCGAGCGCGGCGCGATGGCGCGCCTCGACCTCGTCGGGGCACTCGAGCAGCGCCTTGACGTAGGGGTGCGCGCAGAAGCAGTCGTTGCGCACGGCGATGGCGTGCACATCGTCGAGATACGCGGCCGTGACCGCGTGCCGAAGGCCGGGGACATTGACGGCGATCACCCCGACGCGCGCGTGCGGGTCGTGCGGACCGTAGACGCGCAGACCATCGACGGCGAGCAGGTGCTCGAGCGCGTACTCCACCAGCGCCGACTCCTCGGCGGCGACGACGTCCATGCCGATGCGCGAGAGCATCCGCGCAGCCATCCCGAGCGCGATCGTGCCGGGGATGTTGGGGGTCCCCGCCTCCTCGCGCGCGGTGATCTCCTGCTTGACGCGGAAGTCGTCGCGAGAGACGTACTCCACCATCCCGCCGCCGACGTCGCCGACGCAGCCGCAGCCGATGCCCTCGAGCGGGCCGACCAGGACCCCGCGCGAGCCGGGTGCGTACATCTTGTGCCCGGAGACCACCAGGTAGTCCAGATCGCGGGGGCCGCCCTGGGCCATCTGGATGGGCCGGTGCGGCGCCAGCTGGGCGGCATCGACCATGATCTGTGCGCCGACGGCGTGCGCGCGCTCGGCGAGGTCGTGCACGGGGGTGAGCACGCCCGTGACGTTCGAGGCGCCCGAGAGGGCGCAGAGGCGTACGCGGTGGCCCTCCTCGCGCAGGAGGCGCTCGTAGTGCTCGAGGTCCAGCCGGCCGTCGGAGGTGACCCCGACGACGCGCACGTGGTGGCGGCCGACGGCCTCGATCCACGGCAGGATGTTCGAGTGGTGCTCGAGCAGCGAGATGACGACGAGCGGGCGCTCGCGCATGATCTCGATGCGCTCCTTCAGCGACGGATCGGCCCGGACGAAGGCGGCGGCGAGGTCGTCGGCGTCCTGGCCCTGGGCGCGCTTGCAGATCGCGCGCAGCTCGGGCGGGAACAGCGCGCGCGCGAGGAAGTTGATTGCCCCGGTGGCGCCGTTGCCCTCGAGCAGGACCACGTCGCGCTCGGGGTGCTTGCCGACCAGCACGCCGACGGCGCGGCGACTCGCCTCGATGGCTCTGGTGGTGGCGCGGCCGGCGCGATGCACGACGGTGTGGCTGTTCGCGCTCGCGCAATCGAAGTAGTCCCCGAGGCCGGCCGACACCAGATCGGGCATGAGCGTCGTCGCCGTCGAGTCGAGGTACACGCGTCGCCGCGAGCCCGGCCTGCCGTCGAGGTCGAGCACCGGGTCCGCGCGGTGCAGGCCCCGAAAGGCGTGGCGTACGGCGTCGAGGCGCGCGCGCCGGTCGGCGGCCAACTCATGCGTCTCGGCAGATGTTTCGCTCATGGCCCGGTCTGCAGGTCGAAGCTGCCCTCGGTGATGGTGTGCATCTTGCCGGCGCAGGCGCCCTGCGTACACTTCAGGACGCCGGCGAACGCGCCCCTGGCTCGGCTGTCGTAGCCCGAGAACGTGATGGTGCACGCGCCGCCATCGGTGGCGCGGTAGGCCTCGCCATTTTCGACGAGCTGCATGTCGACCTTCATGACCTCGCACGCATAGGTGCCCGCCATCGGCGGGGCCGAGAACGTCAGGCGGGAGCGCAGCTGGTCGTCGGTCCCGTTGATGAACCCGCCGGCTGCCTTCTCGGCATGCAGCGAGAAGTTCTTGGCCATGCCGTCGATGGTGCACCTGAGGGTGCCCGCGCTCGCGGGTTGACCGCCGCCTCCGGCGCCCGAGCCAGCCGTGCCGGCGGCGCCCCTGGAGTCGCTGCCGCACGCGCCGAGCGCCAGCAGGGGGAGAAGGACGAGGTACCGCATGGAGGGAACGTATCCGCGGAGGTGGACGCGGTCCAGTCTAGGTCGTGGTACGAGAGGGCATGGTCACGCTCGGGTTTGCCGCGGGAACGCTCGAGGTGCGAGGGATCGCGCCGGACGCGTCGACCTTGCCGGCGGTGCGGTGGGACCCGCGGGCGGGGTGCCTGCGGGCGCCCGCCATCGCCTACGCCGACGTGGTGCGCGCGCTCGTTCGCGGGGGCGTTCCGTACGAGGACCAGGCGCGGGCGTACGCGGAGATCCCGGGCGCGCGGGGGCTACGGGCGCCGCGGCCCTACCAGACCGAGGCGCTGGCGGCGTGGCGGGCGGCGCGCGGCCGCGGGGTGGTGGTGCTGCCGACCGGCGCCGGCAAGACACACCTCGCGACGATGGCGATCGACGACAAGAAGCGGGCGGCGCTGGTCGTGGCGCCGACCCTCGACCTGGTGCGCCAGTGGTACGACCTCCTGCGCGACGCGTTCCCGGTGCCGGTCGGCGTCGTGGGAGGTGGAGAGCACACGGTCGAGGCGATCACGGTCACGACCTACGACTCCGCGTACCTGCACATGGAGCACGTGGGCGCCCGCTTCGGGCTCATCGTGTTCGACGAGTGCCATCACCTGCCCGGGCAGACCTACGCGCTCGCCGCGCGCTTCTGCCTGGCGCCGTTCCGGCTCGGCCTCACCGCCACGCCCGAGCGCGCGGACGGGCGCGAGGCCGAGCTGGCCGAGCTCGTCGGCGCGACGGTCTACCGCCGCGACATCGTCGACCTCGAGGGCGACTACCTGGCCGAGTACGAGACCGAGCGGCTCGACGTGGCGCTCGCCCCCGAGGCGCGCGAGGAATACGACCGTGAGCGCGCGATCTACCGGGGTTTTCTCGGGCGCGCCGGGATCCAGATGAGCCGCCCCGACGGCTGGCAGCAGTTCATCATCCGGTCGTCGCGCAGCGCGGAGGGCCGGCGAGCGATGGCGGCCTACCGGCGGCAGCGCGAGATCGCGTTCTGTGCGCCGCGGAAGATCGAGCTGGTCGAGGAGATCCTCGGTCGGCACGCGGCCGAGCAGGCGATCGTGTTCACGAGCGACAACGCGACGGCCTACGCGATCGCGCGGCGGCTGCTGCTGCCGGTCATCACGCACCAGACGCGGGTCAAGGAACGCAGCGACGTGCTGGCGCGGCTCGCGACCGGCGAGTACAGCGCCGTGGTGACCTCGCGCGTGCTCAACGAGGGCGTCGACGTGCCGTGCGTCAGCGTCGCGATCGTGGTGTCGGGGTCGGGGTCGGTGCGCGAGCACGTGCAACGGCTCGGCCGCATCCTGCGCAAGAAGGAGGGCAAACGGGCCGTGCTGTACGAGCTCGTCACGGCGGGTACCGGCGAGACCCACACCAGCGAGCGGAGACGCCAGCATGTCGCCTACAAGTGATCGGGCAGGGGAGGACCGGTGCTGACGGCTGACCTCGTGCGCGTGCGCCGTCGCGGCCTCGAGCTGCACCTCGTGTCCCTGTCGGACGAGGAGCGGCTGGCGGCGGTGCGGCTGGCGGCGGTCCTCCTGGACGCGACCCGCGAGGCGGTGGGGAGCGCGCGCTGCGAGGTCGAGGAGGCGTGGGAGACGGCGGGGAGCGAGGGGCTCGACCCGCGCGTGGCGGCGGGCCTGCGGAAGCTGATCGAGGATCGCTGCACGTTCGCGGAGGCTGACGCAGAGACGGCCGAGGGCCTGCGGCGGGAGGTCTTCCTGGCCGCGGCGGCGGCGCGCCGGTGCGGGCAGCTCGATCGCACCGCGGTGCTGTCCCAGGTGGCGGCGGCGCGCGCGCTGGCGGCGGACGCGGTGGAGACCGGGCTGTTCTCGGACCTGCGCGATGCGCATGCGCTGCTCGAGCCAGCGGCGAGCTCCCCCGCGGCGCTCGTCGGTGCGTACGAGGACGCGCTCGCGCAGGCGGTGCTCCTGCGTGCGGTGCGCGTGCGGGCCGAGGTGCGCTGCCGCGACGCCGCCGGCTATCGGGCGCTCTTCCGGCGGCTCAAGTTCCACCGGTTGCTCTGCACGATTGCCCCCGGTGAAAAGGGCGGCTACCGCATCGAGGTGGACGGGCCGTTCTCGCTGTTCGAGCAGGTGACCGCTTACGGGCTCAAGCTGGCGCTGCTCGTGCCGGCGCTCGCCGCCTGCGAATCGTGGTCGCTCGAGGCCGAGGTGCGCTGGGGCAAGCGACGGGAGGCCCTGACGTTCAAGGCGGCCGGGGCCGGTGGGGGCGAGGTTCCCCCGCCGGCGCTGCCCGATGACGTGGCGGCGCTCGCGGCGGCGCTGCGGGCGCTGGGCTCGCCGTGGCAGGTGCACGAGGACGCGGCGATCCTGCCGCTGCCGGGGGTGGGCCTTTGCGTGCCGGATCTACGGCTCGTCCACGGCAAGACCGCCGAGGTGATCTTCGTCGAGCTGCTCGGCTACTGGAGCCGGGACGCCGTGTGGCGCCGGGTGGAGCTCGTGGAGCAGGGCCTGACCGACCGCATCGTCTTCTGCGTCAGCGACAAGCTGCGTGTCTCCGAGGCCGCGCTCGGCGACGAGCACCCGGCCGCGCTCTACGTCTTCAAGCGAGCACCGAGCGCCAGGGCGCTGCTCGAGCGGGTCGACGCCCTGGCTGCGCGTTCTGCCAAGAAGAAGCCTGCGCCGAAGCGAAGAGGGGCGAAGTCGGTCTGATCGCTCCGCTGCTCGGTCCGGACATTCCAGGTAGAGTCCCCCAATGGAACCCCTCGAGGAGCTCGAGACCCGCCTGCGCGAGATCGTCGATCTGAGATCGGCCGCGGCGGTGCTCGAATGGGATCAGAATACGTACATGCCGCCCGAGGGGGCAGCGGCACGCGGACGACAGATCGCAACGCTGCAGCGCCTGGCGCACGAGAAGCTGTCCGACGCGCGGGTGGGGCGGCTCCTCGAGACGCTCGAGCCGTGGGCCAGGGAGCGCGCCGACGACGACCCGGGCGCGTGCCTGGTGCGGATGACGCGACTCGACTTCGACCGCGCCACGCGCGTGCCTCCGGCGTTCACCGCGCGCTTCGCCGACCACGTCGCCCGGACCTGGAACGTCTGGACGAAGGCTCGGCCGGCCGACGACTTCGCGATGGTGCGGCCGCTCCTGGAGCGGACCCTGGAGATGTCGCGCGAGCTCGCCGGCTTCTTTCCGGGGGCCACGCACGTCGCGGATCCACTCATCGATCAGATGGATCCCGGGATGACCGCCGCCTCCGTGCGTGCGCTGTTCTCGGCCCTGCGCGCGGAGCTGGTGCCGCTCGCGAGGGACATCCTCTCGCAACCGGCGGCGGACGACGCGTGCCTCAAGCAGGCCTTCCCGGAGGAGGCGCAGCTCGCGTTCGGCGGCGAGATCATCCGGGCCATCGGCTACGACTTCTCGCGCGGACGTCAGGACAAGACGCACCACCCGTTCATGACCCGCTTCTCCTGGGGCGACGTGCGCATCACCACGCGGGTCAAGGAGCGCGACCTGGGCGAGGCGCTGTTCTCGACGGTGCACGAGGCTGGGCATGCGCTCTACGAGCTCGGCACCGCGCGCGAGCTCGACGGCCTGCCGATCGGCGAAGGCGCGAGCGCAGGCATCCACGAGAGCCAGTCGCGGTTGTGGGAGAACGTGGTCGGTCGCAGCCGGCCCTTCTGGCATCACTTCTTCCCCAAGCTGCAGGCGGCGTTTCCGTCGCAGCTCTCGGGCATCTCCGAGACGACCTTCTACCGTGCCATCAACAAGGTCGCGCGGTCGCTCATCCGCACCGACGCCGACGAGGTCACCTACAACCTGCACGTGATGATTCGCTTCGACCTCGAGCTCGAGATGCTCGAGGGCAAGCTCGCGGTGCGCGACCTGCCCGAGGCGTGGCGGGCGCGCTACCAGAGCGACCTCGGGGTGTCTTCGCCGACGGACCGCGACGGCTGCTTGCAGGACGTCCACTGGTTCGGCGGCCAGATCGGCGGCGTCTTCCAGGGCTACACCATCGGCAACGTGCTCGCGGCGCAGCTCTGGGAGGCGGCGCTCGACCAGCACCCGGACCTGCCGGAGGAGCACGCGCGCGGCGAGTTTGGCACCTTGCGCGCGTTTCTGGTCGAAAGGCTGCACCGCCACGGCCGAAAGCACCTCGCGCCCGCGATCATCGAGCAGGCGACCGGCCACCCCCTCACCATCGAGCCCTACCTGGGCTACCTCAAGGGGAAGTACGGCGAGCTGTATGGCCTGTAGCGCTACTCCGGCCGGTAGCTGCCCCGCATCAGCCACTCGGCCACGAGCGCGAGCTGCGCGACGGGCCCGGCGTTCTTCAGGCGGATGACGTCCACGCCCTGGAAGCGCGCCGGCCCGTCGGGCCGGGCCAGCGCCTCGTCGATCGGATCGCGACCGTTGGCCCACGGCGACGCCATCACGATGTCGTGCGCCATCGCGTCGGGGTTGCGCGCAAGCTCGACGATGTAGTCGCGGCGCAGCCGCTCGGGGGCACGCGTGTAGTCAGGGGCGGCCTTGCGCGGGTCGACCGTGATGCGCGCGCCACGGGCGTGACAGGCGCCGCAGTCGAAGGCCCAGAACAGCGTCGCCGCCAGACGCTCCACCACGGGCTCCCTCGGCGCGGCGGGTCGCTCGTCGCGCAGCGGCCAGGGGACGCCGTCCTCGGCGGCGAATGCGGCGGTCAGATCGGAGCGGAGGGTGTCGGAAAGGGGGAACGTCGGCATCCGCATGCGGAGCCACGGACGGACCGGCGTCGGCGCACGCAGGAATTCGTAGAGCCACCGTGGCTGGACCCGCTTGCCCTCGTGCACGAGCGAGGGTGGACGCTCGGCACCGCGCTCGCTCAGCGAAGCCATCGCTCCGCGCTGCCCCGCGAGGGCATGACATCCCGCGCAGTCGTAGGCGCGCAGGGTCTGCTCGCCGCGAGACCGAGCCGCCGCGAGCTCGGGCACACTCGCGAGCCGGTCGCCCTCGATCGTGCGCCCGCGGAAACCGCGCAGGGCCACCAGCGCGGCGCCGAGCTCCTCCTCGTCGAGGCGCGAGTCGGGCATGCGTGCGGCTCGGCCGCTCGGGGCGGCGAAGGCGCGCGGCTGGCGCAGCTTGTGGTAGGTGAACGCGGCCCAGCTCCGGCGCGCGACGTCGCCGAGGAAGGCGCCGAAGGGCAAGCTCGACGCGGAGCGCGCGCCGTAGTCGCCGAGGTCGCCGCCCACCGGGCGCTGCGGCTCGAGCCCGCGGACCGCGTGGCAGCCAGCACAGCCGTACTCGGTGAACAGGCGCTTGCCCTCGAGCGCCGCCGCGGGGGTGGGGTCCGTCACGTCGGGGGTCGGCGAGAACGAGCGTCCGCTCTTCTGCTCCGAGAGCAGGGCCGCGAGGTCCGCGGCCTCCTGCTGGTCGAGGCGGAAGCTCGGCATGTGCGCCTCGGTCGAGACGCGCGCCGGATCGAGCAGCCACGCGTAGAGCCATTTCGCCGTGGTCTTGTCGCCCTCGTCCGACAGGTCCGGCGCCGGATCGAGACGCGTCGCGCGATCGCGTGGCGGCACCTTGAGGCGCCTGGCCTCGGGCGTGCGCGGCGAAGCCAGCGCGTGACATCCGAGGCATCCGTAGGTCTCGACCAGGTCCGCGCCTCGCGCGGGATCCCCCTTTGGCTCCGGCTCGAGCGCCAGCTTGCCGGACTGCGCGACCAGGTACCCTGCGAGCAGGCGTGGCTCGGCCTCGCGCGCCTTGGCGAGCGCGGCGGTTTCCTCGGGCGTCGCGCCGGGCGCCGCCGCTGGCCAGAACGAAGGCATGCGCGCACGCGCATGAATCGCGCCCGGATCGCGGATCCACTCGACCATCCAGCCGGCGTCGAGCTTGGCGGCGACCCTGCGCAGATCCGGTCCCGGCGCAGGCATCGCCTCGGTTCCGGGGATGTGGTGGCAGCCGTAGCAGCCGGCCTCCTCGAGCACCCTCAGCCCGCGCGCGCGCAGCGGGGCGAGCTCGCGCGGGAGCGCGGCGCCCGTGCGATCCACGCACGCGGGCGCGGCCTCGGGCGCACGGGGATCGGTCGGATCCCGGGGAGGCCAGCTCGGAACCTGACAGCGGAGCCCGTCCGGACATTCGGCGTCGGTCTGGCAAGCGAGCACCGCGGCAAGGCTCACGCGGCCGGTGTGGCAGCGCTCGCAGCTCGCCTGCGCCAGCTCTTTGGGGGTCGCGCCGATGGGCTCACCGGGCGTGGCGTGCGCGCGCGGCCGGTCGAGCGACGCGCCGTCGCCCTCGTGACAGCCCGTGCAGCCAAAGCGATCCACCGGATGCAGGGCGAAGAGCGTCCGCCACGCCGGATGCGAGCCCAGCGCCCGATCGGCCGGGGCGAGGCGCTCGAAGCTGCCGAACCGCGCGGCGACGTGACAGCTCTCGCAGCGGTCGGTCCGCCCCAGCGCCTCGAGGCGTTGCTCGCGCGGCGCGACCTTGCGCTGGCGCGTGTCGTCGACCCAGCGCCTGACGGCCTCGCGCGCCGCCTCGCGCCGTTGGAGCTCCTTGCGTAGCGGCGTCTGCAGGTGTGCCTCGGCCGCCTTCTCGAGCTCTGCTCGCTTGCCACTTGCGGCGGCCGCCGCGGCGCGCGCGGAGGTGAGCTCCCGCTCCAGCCTGTCGAGCCGCCGGGTGCCGTCCCAGTCGCCGAACCGGGAGCCGAGGCGCCGCGCTCCGTCGATCGCCGCGCGCAGCCGCTCGCGCTCGGCCGCGAGCCGGTCCCGCACGGCCGTGAGCCGATCGTCTTCGGCTTGCGCCGCCTCGAGCTTTTGCCTGAGGGGGGCCCACTCCGCGGCGCGGGCGCCGAGGAGCTCACGGTCCCGGGCGTCGATCTCCGCGCGCAGCTTCTGGGCGCGGGCGTCCTTGGCGAGGAGCGCGGCCTGCCGCTCGAGCTGGGCTGCGGCGACCGCGCGCTCGATCGCGAAGAAGCGCCGCTGCATCGAGGCCCACTCGGGCGTCCGGCGGCAGCACAGGGCGCACACTCCAAGGGCGACCACGACGAGGGCGAGGGTGGCGGCCAGGAGGCGCTTCGAGCGGGCGAGGGAGCGCACGGGGGGCGGAGATAGCAGAGCCCCGAAGCAGGGGTCAATCGCGCGGCGGTCCGAGCGCCGTGCCGATCGCGGGTGCACCGAGCGTGCGGTAGTCGCCGTGTCGCGCATCGCGCAGCGCAGGGTTGCCGCCGAGGCGCAGGCCCTTGGCGGAGGGCAGGATCTTCGCATCCGCGGGCATCTCCCGCACGCGCACCTCCGGCGAGCGTGCCCACACCAGGGCCACGCCGCCCCTGGTCCGCGCCAGCCACACGTCCGAGAGCGTGAGCGAGAGCCCGCCCGAGACCCAGAGCGGCCCGCCGTTGTCGAGGAAGAGGGAGCGCTCGATCGCCAGCCGCCCGCGCGCTCGCGGGTGGTCGTAGCCGGCGGTGAGCGTGTAGGCTTCGCCGCCGCGCCCGTGACCGGCCACCGTGGTGCCGGCGATCCGGTAGTCCCCCGCGTCGTCGAGCACGATCGCCGCATCGGCGCCGGTCCGGTAGACCACGCAGCCCAGGATCTCGCCACCGTGCCAGAGCTTGATCCCGTTTCTGCCCACGCCGCGCACGGCGGTGCGCACCACCGCCGCGTGCTTCACCTTGAGGTCCACCCCGTCTGCGCCAGCCCCCGACACCTCGCCGTCCACGATGGCGACGTTGTTGCCCTGCTCGAACGCGATGGCGTCCTCCCCCGAGTTGCCGCTCTTGTGATCCGAGCCGCGCACGGTGATGCGCTCGAGCCGGACGTCGTCGCAGGGCCCCTCGCCGCAGTTGAAGCCGATGGCCGCGCCCACGATCCGCAGCTCGACCGCGAGCAGGCCGCGCACGAGCGGGCGTGAGCGATCTGCCGCCACCGGCAGCGACCGCACGCCGTCGGTGCCGCCGCGCACGCTCAGGCGCGCGAGCACGAGGCCTTCCTGCGGAGATCCCTCGCGGCCGAAGTAGACGCCCGCGCTCTTGAAGCCCTCCAGGGAGAGCCCGTCCACGAACGCGCGATCGCCCGTTACCAGCAGGCCGTACCCGGTGGCCCCCGGCTGCGCGGGCACCACCACCGCGCGCTCCCCGGGTGGCGCGGCGACCGTCACGTCGGCGCGCTCGATCCGCAGCGCCCACTCGTCGTCCTGCGGCGCCACCACGTAGCGCCCCTGGCGCACCCAGACGGTGTCGCCCTTGCTCGCGGCGCGCACCGCGCGCGCCAGATCCCCCGACGGGGCCGCGGCGCTCGCGCCGTCGCCCTTGCCCCCGGGTGCGACCCACCATATGCGGCCGCCTCTCGGGGCGTGCGATGCGGGCACCCCGGGGAAGCGCCGCGCGTCGACACTGCCCGCAGAGAGCTCGCCGAGGGCGAGCCTGGTGGATGCCGGCCCTGCCAGCCACGCATCACCGAGCAGCCAGAGCCACAAGAGGCCGTGCATCGCCCGCGCTCAGGTCAATGACGGATGCGCCTTTGCGAGACGCGCGGCCACTCCACGCGCAGCCCCGCCGCGGCGACGACCCGGTTGTACGTGATGTCCGGCGGCAGGTTGCCCTGGGCATCGCGGGCGTCCGGGCGGTAGTCCGTCTCCTGGTGGCGGAAGAAGGTGCGCGTGAAGAACGTGACCTCCTCGTTGAGGTGATAGAAGGCGCCCCCCATCACGTACCAGGCATCGATGGTGTCGACCTGTATCGCCGATCGGGCGCCGTTGGACAGAAAGAGCTGCCGTCGCCAGCCGCTGGCGGCCTCGAACGAGAGGCTGTCGTTCGGTCGCCAGAGCACCGATCCGTCCACGAAATACACGTCGTTGAGGCCTCCGAACTCCACGTTGACCGTGTTCTCGTAGCCGGTGTCGAGGCCGATCTGCAGCCGTTCGGTGCGGTAGATGCCCGACAGGGCCACGTACGGGGCGGGCTTCTTGTCCCCGCTGTCGAAGTTCTCCGCCAGCGTGCCTCCGAGCTCGGCGCGCGTCTCGAGCTCGTCGAGCCAGTTGTGGCCGACACCGAACGTCAGCGTCGAGAGGCCTTGCTTGGCGCGGTGCTCGGGCGGGACGAGCACGCTCTGCTCCTCGCGCACGAACACGCGCGTCCGCTGGAACCCTCGCTGCAAGCGAAACCGCTCGTAGGCCACGTGGTTGATCGGCAGATCCTGCCGGCCGAACACGTCGAGCGGATAGAAGACCTCGTAGCCGATCTCCGGCTGGGCGACCCAGCGCTCGTCGGCGTTGTAGTCCGCGTGGAGCCGAAGGGCGTTCTCGAAGAAGTTGGACTGGCCCGTCTGCAAGGTGGTGCCGGAGGTCGCCCCGAGCTGCTGGCCCACGAAGACCGGCGCGCCGAGATCCATCACCGTGTTGGCGCTGCCGTAGAGGAAGCGGTCGGCCAGGCGCAGCGTCCAGCGATCCGACGCGTCGTACTCGGCCGCGAAGTCGCCCCGGTGCTCCTGCGTGTTCTGTTCGCCGTGGATCGCGAAGCCCTGGTAGCCGGCGCGGTACTCGGCGAAGAGCCGGCTGCGGTCCGACTCGGCCAGCGCGGTGAAGCCGACCCGCACGGTGTAGACGCCATCGGCGAGGAGCTGCTCCCCCTCGCCCGTGACATGTCGCTGGAAGACCGCGTCATTGAAGGACGTGGACGCCTCCACAGCAGCCGAAACCTGCGTGACGAAGCTGGCCACGAGCACGAAGTGGACCATGACGGCGAGACGATACCGCGAAACGCGGAGGGGCGCCCGGCTCGGTCCTCTCGTTCGAGCCGGTCAGCGACGGCGACGGCGCGCCAGCGCACCGAGGGCGAATCCTGCGACCCAGCCTCCGCTCGGGTT
>JAHFDS010000361.1:6856-8304 GCA_023248855.1 Myxococcales bacterium | reverse complement strand
ACGTTGTCGAGCACGGTGACCGGCTCGTGCTGGATCTGCTCCTCGACGTTGACCTGCGAGGCGAAGCCGACCTTCTGGCCCTTGAGGCTGAAGATGCACCGGGCGCCGGTGTAGATGGCGCCCCTCTGGTACGAGGCCATGCGTGCTCCTTCGAGGGCCGGGCCCTCGTGGCTCTTGGGCTGGAGCGGCCCGAAGGCGCGCTCCGAGGAGGCGAGGAGCTGAAGGCGGGCCGTGAGGGCTGGCCACGTTCCAGGGCTCCCCTGGCTGGATGGCTCCAGTCTAGCAATCGCGTTGTCGCCAGATCTTCCGGGCCGGTCCTTCCCTGTGCGCGCGCAGCGCGCCGCGGGCACGGCGAGCGTAGCGAGCCTGGTGCCCGCGTACGCACCGAGGGATCGCGCGCGCGTGGTGCCAGGCCTGGATGTGTGCTTCCGCGCGTTCCATTCGCTTCGCGAATGAAACGCATTGGAGAGCCAGAGACAGATCCAGAGAGATCTCGGATCAGATCCGGATCCGGAGCGCGCGCGCGATCCCTGCGGTGCGGGCCCGGCGCCGTGCACGGGGCCGGGGCGCGCCCGTGGCGCACGTGGGCGCCCCCACGACGCACCTGCACGGACCTGCGCCGACCTGCACGCGGTCCGCCGGGATCCGCCCGGAGAACGCCCGCGCTGTCGAGCTCGAGCCGCGATCCCTAGCGTGAAGGCATGCGAATCGATCGAACGAGCCCGCGATTCACATCTGGCGACAGGACCGCGCCGAGGGCGCCCGTAGAATCAATCCTGGAGCGCACGCGCGGTCGATGCCGCGACGGCGCTCGACACGCGCCGAGATCCTCGCGCGCGATCGCATCGGCGACCCGGGATCGGGCCGCCGTCCGGGAGGAGGTGCGTCCGTGATGTTCCTCGAGCCCATCTCGGTGCCGATGGCCGACTTCACGCGCCACTACGTCGCCGCGCCCGCGCTCCTCAAGTCGCGTCAGCGCGTGTGCCCGCCAGGCCTGGTCCGGCAGGCCATCGTCGACAAGCTCGGCCGCCGGATGACGGTCTGCATCCGGCCGGCGCCGCCCGAGCACCTCGCCGACCCCTTCCACACCGCGCGGCGCGAGCTCGAGCGCGCGTCGGGCGTCCTGCGCATGCCGAGCCCGACTGGCCACGACTACCTCGCCGTCGGCGACATGCCGCTCAAGACCACGATGGGCGAGAAGCTCGAGCGGCTGCAGCACCCGCTCGAGCACTTCAGCGGCGGCATGCACTTCGTGCCGCTCGAGCCCGAGAGCGTCGCCGCGCGGCACTCGCCCGAGCAGGCCTACGCCCACGCCATGCACAAGCGCGTCATCCGCGGCAGCGACGGCGAGGCGTACGGCATCGGGCAGGTGAGCAAGCGCGACGCACGCGGCAACCCCACGCGCTACACGCTGCTCCGCCTGCCCAAGTACGTCTTCTTCGGCACCC
>JAHFDS010000361.1:0-6846 GCA_023248855.1 Myxococcales bacterium | reverse complement strand
GACCCGGAGAGCCTCCACCGCGGCAGCGGCATCGAGCTCTCCGCCGAGCAGTTCGCCTACCTTCGCCAGCACCCGCCGAAGACCGACGTCGCCGTGGGGCCGAGCGGCGAGGTGTTCGCGAGCTACTCGCGCATCGCGGTCCCGTCCGTGGACGCCGACGGCCGCGTCATCCCGGGGCGCCCCATGCAGGTCCGCTACGACCTCAAGCTCGACCCATCCGTGTACGGCGGCGAGGAGGCGTTCCGGTCGCTGCGGGTCCTGCCGTTCCGCAAGTTCACGGGCGACGAGGCCAAGGTCGACCGCCACTTCCAGCGCTACCTCGACAAGGCGCGCCGAAAGTTCTTCGAGCACGTGCAGAGCCGCCCGCCGTCGGGCCCGGTCGAGGAGCTCCTGCGCCAGCACAACGGCGACGTCGAGCAGCTCGTCGCGTCGGGCCACCTCGGCCACGAGAACGTCCTCCAGGAGAGGCCGGGCCAGAAGCTGCGCACGTTCGCGTCGCGAAAGCCGATCGGCGAGCGCGGCATCGTGCAGCTCGTCATGCACTGGAAGGCGCAGCACCCGACCGTCGTCGAGGGCATCAGAGCGCATGCCAACCGCACCTACCCCGTGCTCGACGACGCCGTCATCGATGACGCCATCGAGCGCGGTGTCGGCAAGGCCATCCATCGCTTCGACGCCTCCCGCGGCGCGACGTTCCGCGCCTTCGCTCGCCGGACGGCGCTCGGCGAGATCTCCGAGGCGGCTCGCCAGAGCGGTGCGGGCTACGGTGTCGAGCGCTTCGCGGCCGACGACGACGTCTACGACCCGCGACAGGACCCGAACCACCCCGCAGGCCCGGCGGCGGCTGACAGCGAACCCGAGCCGCGAAGCAAGGTGTCGCAGGCGAGGAGCCGCGCTCAGGCAGGGAACGGGGCCGACGAGCCACCGGCGCCGCGCCCGGTGGCCCCGAGCCGCCACGCGCCTCGGCCCTCGCGCACGACTGAGCGGGACACCCTCCACCAGCCGCACGGCTCGCTGTCCGAGTTCCGCCAGGCGCTCGAGCAGGCGCTGCCGGGCGACGAGAAGGCCCACGCCGCCATCAGCGCGCTGCACCCCACGGGCGACTTCCCCGCCGGCGCGAACCTCATGGAGGCCGCGCGCCGGACCGGCCTCTCGCTCGACGAGCTCGGCAAGTACCGGCCCGTGATCGAGCGCCTCAAGTCGCATCCCGCGTACCGCCGCTACTACGACCAGCACCTCCGGGACGTCGATGCTGCGCGCGAGGAGCGCATGGAGCGCTCCCTCGATCGCACGCGTGTCCTCGCGCCCGTTCAGCACTACCACCGTGCGATCGAGGCCATCCGCGGCGAGGCCCGCGTGGCCTCGATCGTCTCCCGCCGCACCACGGGGCGGAGGTCGTGACGGTGCACCGCACGGGACCTCCGAACCCGGTCGAGCCGATCCGCCGGCACCTTCGCGTCATCCGCGATCGCAACGGCGGCGACCTCGAGAAGGCGTGCGTCCACTGTGGGGCCTGCTGCTACGCCAAGGTCTCCGCGAACGGCGTCTCGGTCCTCGTGAGGTCGCTGCGCTGCAGGTTCCTGTCGGTGGACGCCACCGGCAAGAGCCGCTGCACCGTCTACGGGGATCGTCGCGGAAAGGCGCCCTGGTGCCACGAGCTCCCCGACGCGATCGCGAAGTCCATCCTGCCCGGGGCATGCCCCTACGTCGCCAGCATGGTCGGGTACACGGGCCCGAGTGTCCTCGGCGGCCCCGACTACCGCGCCGTCGAGGCGGCGTTGCGCGAATCGCTGCGCGGCACCGCGTGCCCCGACTGGGCCGACCCCGCCGCCTGGAAGTCCTTCGTAGAGGGAGACGCCACGTGAAACACACCACCGCCCCAGCGCATCTGCTTGCGCTCATCGCCGCCCTCGCTGTCACGCCCGGCTGCTCGTGTGCACCGTCGTCCGAGTGCCAAATGGTGCGCGCGCTGTGCAAGGTCGATGTCTGCATCCGCACGGACACCCACGGCTGGACGTACTGCCAGTCGCTCCCGGACGCGTGCGACCCCATCGAGGGCGCGTGCACCACGCGCACGGAGTGCACCGAGCGCTTCATGGACGAGTGCGCGCAGCGGATGGCGCCCGGCGCTCCGCGCTATGGCGAGTATTCGCTGTGCGCCACCCTCGACTGCACGCCCCGCATGGCGCCCCCGATGTCGCCCGCCCCCGACGCGCTCGTGGTCCGCGACACCGACACCCAGTTCCCCGACGCCGCGCGCCCGCTGCCCGACGCCGCGCCCGCGTGCGCCGGCGTGATGTGCGCCGGCGCGTGCTGCACCGCGCACCCGTGCTTCTCCGGCAAGACCTGCCGCTGCCTGCCGAGCGCCGGCGACTGCACCGCGCCCGACGCCGGCGACTACACCCCGCCGCCGATCTCGCCAGCCTGCTGCTCGGACGCCCCGCTGTGCGCCGCGCAGAACCGGGTTTGTTGCTTCATCCCAGCCTCCGCGACCGCGCCGGCCGAGACCCGCTGCATGACGAAGTGCATCTCCGAGTCGCGCCACTGCACTTACGCGCCCTACCTGCAGTCCGACGGCACCCGCTCGTGCCTGCCGCCCCCGTACGACCAGATGGGCATCTCGTGCCCGTTCTGACCTCTGAAGGCGACTTCTCCCTCCACTGTCCTGCGTGCAACCTCGAGCTCGTGCGCCAGCGCGCGGGTCAGCTCAAGGTGCGCACCAAGGTGCTGCTCGGGGATCCAGACGGAAGGGTCCGAGGTGTATGCCGAAGCTGCGGAATGGAGCAGGTCCTCCCGCTCGTCGTCGACGTGAGTCCCCGTCTCGCCGTCACGTCTACCACCCAAGCTCCATGACCGCTCCAAACGGAGTTGCGCGCCAGCGGCCCAGCAGCTGCCGCATCCGCTCCTCGACCCCTCGTACGAGCTCCTCGGTGAGCCACTCCGGCATGGCGGTTTCGAGACTCTCGGCGAACCGGCGCATGCCTGCTACGAGATCTGCAGCCGATCGGCCCTTGACGGTGCCGGACAGGGCACCCACGACCTGCTCGATGGCCGCCAGGTCCGGAGCCTGGCCATTCATCGCAGCGCCGGTGCGATCGTTCATGTCGGCCAGTGACTTCCCCTGTGCGAGCAGACCCCAGAAACCACCCTGCAATCCTGCTTCGCGCTCCACTGCGTAGTGCAGGAGGTCATGCGTCAGATAGCTCCGGGTCTCGCATTCGACGCGCTCCCGCGCGCCACCCTCGCGCACGATCTCGAGGGTGTGTCGGTCATCCGAGAGCTTCGCAAAGATGATGCGCATCAGGACACGACCGCGAGGAAGACGAGGAAGGCAGCGTATCCGGCAACAAGCACGCTGCCCTCGATGCGCGACAGAACGCGATCGCCGCGCAGGAACACGGCGCCCATCACCGTGACGACTGCGAGCGCGATCAGGTCGTTGCGAAGCACACTCAGCGATCCCTCGATCGGGCGAGCGAGCGCCGTTGCGCCCAGGATGAGCAGGACGTTGAAGATGTTCGATCCGACGACATTCCCGACGGCCAAAGCGGCATGACCACGGCGCGCCGCCACCAGGGAGGCCGCCAGCTCAGGTAGTGAGGTGCCGACCGCCACGATCGTCAGCCCCACCATTCGCTCGCTCATGCCGAGGGTGAGCGCGATGCCCACCGCGCCGTCAACGAACACCTTGCCGCCCGCGACGAGGCCGCCCAGGCCGAGCACCGACAGCCCAAGCAGCTTGGCCTTCGACCCGGTCGGGGCCTCCTCGGCGACCTCCTCTCGCACCTCGGCGCGGAGTGCGGCGTCAGCGGGCGCCGTGCCGCGAGCCGAGCGCACCGCGAGATAGGTGAATCCCAGCGCGGTGGCCACGAGCAGCGCGCCCTCGATGCGCGACACCACACCATCGAAGAGCAGGACGGGGATGGCCAGCGCCGAAAATAGGAGCAGTGGCACCTCTCGGCGGATGAGGGTCGCATCCACGCGCGGTGGTGCGAGGAGCGCGGTCGCGCCCAGGATGAGCCCAAGGTTGGCGATGTTGGAACCGATCACGTTGCCAAGAGCGATCGCCGGCTTCCCATCGAGCGCGGCCACCATCGAGACCACCAGCTCGGGTGCGAACGTGCCGTAGGCGATGACGGTCAGCCCGATGATGAGGGGTCGGACGCCCAACGCGCGCGCGAGCCCTGCGGCACCGCGCACCAGCCACTCGGCTCCGAGGTAGAGAAACAGACCGCCCCCGAGCACTCGAAGGACATCGAGCATCCAGGTCGAAGATAGCCGCAGCCGGCCGACGTCGCCGCTACAACCGGTCCGTCGAGGCATCGGGACTCAGCTTCTGGAGGCTTCATTGGGCCCGCCACTAGCGGCACGAGCAGCGGAGGAGGCCTCCATGCAGGTGCCCGACGTGATCTCAGCCTGGGACCAGTTCACCGACGCCATCGTGAACTACAAGGTGGTGGGCCTGACCGGCCTGCTCGCGCTGGCCATCTGGGTGTTCATCGCCGTCGCGAAGCGCTGGGGTGACGGCGGCCCGGCGCCCAACTGGTGGAACCGGATGCCGCGGCTTGGACGCACGATGCTCGTGGCCTCGCTCGGCGCGCTCGCGGGCGTCCTCGCGTCCATCCAGGGCGGCGCGAACCCCGGCCAGGCCATCGTCGTCGGCTTCTCGGGCGTGCTTTCGATCCTCGGCCACGAGCTCGCCAAGAGCGCTGGCCTGATCAGCCCGACTGCCGCGAAGGACGCGGAGTCGGCGCCCGCCAGCGACGAGCAGCCCAAACCGTGACGCCCGTGGCCGGCGTGCTCGTCTCCGGCCGAACTCTGCTGCTCCCCCTCGACACGCTCTACCCGGAGTGCCGGGTGCTGACGCACCAGCACCCGCAGATCCGGCCGTTCGCGTGCATCCAGGACGGCGGCTGCCACCTCGGCATGAACACCCGCTGCATGGAGACGGTGGCCCGGCGCCTCGATCGGCTGTTCACCGCGCACCCCGAGCTGGAGGTCGTCCTGCTCCACTGGCAGCTCCGCGACGGCTCGAGCTGGGGCACCGCCTTCGACCGCCGGCTCTCCGCACCCCGCGTCGCGCGCCTGCGGCCGGCGTATCTCGAGCACTACCGCGCCGCCGGCGTCCCGTTCGCGGTCCCGCCCGAGCTGCTGGCCTGACCGCTCATTGGCCCCACCGCTAGCGATTCGAGCCACCTCGGCATGCGAACCATCCTCGAGCGTCACCTCAGCAAGGGCCCGAAGGCGCACTACGCGGTCGGGATGCGCGAGCTCCCGACCGGCATGTTCGAGGTCGTCTTCCGCTGGGAGAACCCCAAGAGCAACGACCGGCGCTCGTTCCTCTTCCGCGAGGAAGCACACGCGGCCGAGCGCTGCCAGGAGAAGATCCGCGAGCTCACCGCGCGTGGGTACGAGCTGCGCGCAGGGACCCCCGCGGCTGACGCCTCCCCCGAGCCGTGCCCCTGCGTGACCCCGGCGCCCGCGGCGCTCCAGCACGTCACCACCGCGAGCACGAGGACGGAGGCCCTGTCCGAGGTGCTCCAGCGCCGGCGGCGCGAGGCGTCCTGGGCACTCGAGTGACCGGTGACCCGCCTCGTCATCAAGAACCAGTTCGCGCAGCTCGAGGGAGACTTCCCGCTCGAGGTCGTCCGGCGCGTGACGTCCTACCCGGTACCTGGCGCGGCGTTCACGCGTCTCTATCAGCAGAAGCGCGCCGACGGCACGCGCCTCTGGGACGGGCGACAGCACCTCCTGCTCGCGCCGGCCAACGTGTTCCCCGCGGGCCTCGTCGATATCGTGCACCGCGCGCTGCAGCGCGCCGGCGTGCCGGTCGAGGTCGCTGACCTCACCGAGTACCCGGCACCGGCGCACCGAGAGCCGATCCTCCACGGCTTGCCGACCGGGCTCCGTGCGTACCAGCGCGAGGGCATCACCCGCGCCATCCTCCACCGTCGCGGCATCCTGAAGATCGCGACCGGGGGCGGCAAGACCGTGCTGGCGGCGGGCCTGCTCGCCGAGCTCGGGCTGCCGTCGGTCGTGCTGGTCGATTCGCGGGACCTGCTCCACCAGACCCGTGGCGTGCTCGAGCGCCACCTCGCCTGCGCGATCGGCGTCATGGGCGATGGCACCTGGACCGAGGAAGGCATCGTCGTTGCCTCCATCTCGACGCTGGCGGCGCGGCTGCGGGAGCCGCGCACCCGGACCTTCCTCCATTCGCGTCGGCTGCTCGTAGTCGACGAGGTGCACCACGGCGCCTCCAACAGCGCCTTCCGCATCCTTCTGGCGTGCCCTGCGCCATACCGGATTGGCCTGTCGGCCACGCCGATCGGACGCTCCGACCAGGCCGACCTCCGCACGCTGGGCGCGATCGGCCCGGTCATCTTCGAGGTGTCCGCGGCGGCGCTCATCGCGGCCGGCGTGCTCGTCCGGCCGGTCGTGGAGTTCGTGCCCATCGAGGCGCCACTGGTCTCGCGTGACGCCGACTACGCGACGGCCTACCGCGAGGCGATCGTCGAGTCCGTTCCGCGCAACGAGATCGTCGCGTCGCGGGCGCAGGCGCTCCACGACGCTGGGCAGCAGGTCCTCGTGCTCGTGCGCGAGATCGAGCACGGTCGCCGCATCCTCTCGCTCCTGCGTGCGCGCGGCTTGAAGGCCGAGCTCTTGCACGGCCAGGGCATGCCGGCAGAGCAGCGCGCAGAGGCCCTCGACCGCTACCGGGCCGGGGCGCTGCGCTGCCTCATCGCCACCGAGATCCTCGACGAGGCCATCGACCTGCCGAACATCGATGCCCTGCTGCTGGCCGGCAGTGGCAAGAGCGAGATCCAGACGATCCAGCGAATCGGCCGC
>JAHFDS010000360.1 GCA_023248855.1 Myxococcales bacterium | reverse complement strand
GATCGCGCTTCATCGCGAAGAGGACGAGGCCGTCGAGCCCCCCGGCAAATGCCTCGAGGGCCTCGGCCGACCGGGTCTGGGCCCACACCGCGTGCGCGAGGTCCGTGTCCTTGACCGGGATGCCCGCCGCGCGACCGAGGTCACGCTCGATCTCGGCCAGCGGTGGCAGGCCTTCGGCGGGTCGCCAGTCGTAGATGCGCGCGAAGCGCGACTCGCGCGCCGCGACGTCGATCACGTCCACGAGCAGCTTGCCGCGCTGTGGCTCGACGTGGATCTGCGCCACCACGGGCGCCCGGTACTGGCGCCCGGTGCGCACCGCCTCGACCAGATCCCCGGGCTCGTTCGGCAGGAAGAAACCAAGCGATCCGCCCTGGGTGGCGAGCGTCACGAGCGCGCCCACGCGACCGGTGCCGCCGCGCAGCTGGTCGAGGTCGCGCGCCACCATGCGCGCGACCGCGCGCGACCACGGGCCCGCCGAGGGGCGCCCGCGCTCCGGCTCGCCCGCGGTCGGGATGACGACGAGGAGCATCTCCGGGGCGGCCGCCGGGAGAGCCTTGGCCCCGCCGACCCCAGCATCAGGCGTTGCGAGTGTGAGGAAGAGAAGGAGGGAACCGATCACGCTCGGAGGCTACAGGGCTCCGGCGCGCAGGCAAAGCCCGGATCCAGCTCTGACCGCCCGACGAGCTACCAGACCTCGCAGCTCTGGGTCGGGTTCATGGGCGTCCCCTTCTTGCACTGGAACGCCTCGGCGAACTGGGCCGAGTTGGACAGGGGCCCGTTGACGCGGAACTTCGGGGGCGAGTGCGGATCGACCTGCGCCAGCATGCGCGTGATCTCCTCGCGCTGCTTGGCGCACCAGGCCTGGCCGACGGCGAGGAAGAACAGCTGATCCTCGGTCTTGCCGTCCGCCACGATCGGCCGCTGGCCCTTGCGCAGCTCGCGGTACGCGCCGAACGCCAGCTTGACGCCGCCGTTGTCGGCGATGTTCTCCCCCGCGGTGAGCTGGCCGTTGAGGTTCACACCGGGCAGCGGCGCGTACTTGGCGTACTGGCTCTCGATGCACTGCGTCTTCTCCTTGAACTTCGTGCCGACGGCCGGCTCCCACCAGTTCTTGAGGTTGCCGTCCGCGGCGAACTTGGCGCCGGAGTCGTCGAAGCCGTGCGTGAGCTCGTGGCCGACCACCATGCCGATCGCGCCGAGGTTCACGGCGGTCGCGTACTTGGGCGAGAAGAACGGCGGCTGCAGGATGCCCGCCGGGAACACCATCTCGTTCTTGAGCGGGTTGTAGTAGGCGTTCACCGTCGGCGGGCTCATGTGCCACTTCTGGCGATCGACCGGCCTTCCGATCTCGCGCAGCTGGTCGGCGAGCGACCACTTCGCGGCGGCGAGCGCGTTCTTCGCGTAGCTGCCGCGGTCGACCGTGAAGTCGTACTGCTTCCACTTCTCGGGGTAGCCGATGTGGAAGACCATCGAGTCGAGCTTCTCCTTGGCGCGGCCGCGCGTGGCGTCGTCCATCCACGCGAGCTTGCCGAGCCCGGCGCCAAACGCCCTCTTGATCTCGGTGATCATCTGCTCGGTGGCGCCCTTGGCGTCGGCGCCGAAGCGCTGGCGGACGTAGGGCTGCGCGAGCAGCTCGCCGAGCGCGCCGTCGGTCGCAGCCACGCAGCGCTTCCAGCGATCCTCGATCACCTTCTGGCCGCTCAGCACCTGCGCCATCTTGAACGTCTGCTCCTCGAACCTCTTCGGCAGCGTCGAGGCCGCGTCGCGCAGGAGGGTCCACTCGAGGTAGCTCTTCCAGACCGCCGGCTTGGTCTCGACCATCAGCACGTCGAAGCCGCGGAAGAAGTCGAGCGACGACACGTTGAAGTCGTTGACGTCGGGCTGGCCGAGCGCGGTCCAGTAGGCGTCCCACGGGAAGTGCGGCGCGAGCCGCTTGAGGCCCGCGCGGTCCATCCGGTGGTACACGGCCTCGGGATCGCGGCGCTCGACGCGCGTCATCGACTTCCTGGCGAGCGCGGTCTCGAGCGTCATGACCTCGGCGGCCGCCTTCTTGGCGTCCTTGGCCTTCCTGCCGGCGAGCTCGAACATCTTGGCGACGTGGTCGACGTACTTGGCGCGAATGTCCTTCGAGCGCTGGTCGTCGTTGGTGTAGTAGTCGCGATCCGGCAGGCCGAGCCCGCCCTGGTCGAGGTCACCGATGACCTGCGTCGCGTTCTTGAAGTCCTGCTCGGCACCGACGCCGAACAGCGCGGGAACCTGCACCTCGTGCAGCGCGATCAGCACCTGACCGAGCGACCTCGTGTCCTTGATCCTGGCGATCTGCTTCTGGAGGGGTTTCAAGGGCTCGACGCCGGCCTGCTCGACCGCCGCCTCGTCCATGCAGGCCGCGTAGTAGCCGCCGATCTTGGCGAGGATGGGGTCGCCGCTCGTGTCCTTGGCCGCGCCCTCGAGGATCTGGTGCAGGTCCTCCTTGTTGTTCTCGGAGATGACCGAGAAGCTGCGGTTCCAGCGCGACTTGTCTGCGGGGATGCTGGTCTTCCGCACCCAGCCGCCGCACGCGTACTCGTAGAAATCGGAGCACGGATCCGCGGTCGGGTTGAGCGCGCTTGCGTCGATGCCGACGTCCGCCAGCGACATCTGCAACGCTTCTTCCTTCGCCTGCGCGGGCGCGGCGGCGACGGTTGCGGCGGGCGGTGTCGCGGCGGTCCTGGCGGGCGGTGGTGGAGGCTCCGCACAACCAGCGACGAGGAGCAGCGAGATCGAGACGTTCTTCCAGTAATTCATGTGACCCCTTTCGCTTCCGAGCGGGCGGAACCTACCAACCTGACCTCGGGGTGGAAAGCTAAAAGGCGTGAGAAAACAGGATGTCCCGCGTGTGGGATGCCGGATCCCGGGAATGGGACGAATCAGGCTGGATCGGCTCGGGCTCGCGAGGGAAACAGCTGACCCCAGCGAAGCTGCGGCCTGGACCCAACAGCCCCGGCCAGAATCCATCTAACTAGCGAGAATGACGTGGTCGAGAGTCGGCACGCGGCGTGGATTACCCCCCTTGCATGCGGGTGGGGCGTTACACGCTGACGAAGTTGATCGGCCAGGGCGGGATGGCGGAGGTGTGGCATGGACACCTCTCGAGCATCGGCGGCTTCGAGCGCGAGGTCGCGGTCAAGCTCTTGCTGTCGCAATACGCGAGCGACGCCGAGTTCGTGGACATGCTGCTCGACGAGGCGCGCATCGCCGGCTCGATCGCGCACTCGAACGTCGTGCAGGTGCTCGACGTCGGGCGCGACGACGACCGTTTCTACCTGGTCATGGAGCACGTCGCCGGCACCGACGTGCGCGGCCTCATCCGTCGTACCACCGACGGCCGCCTGCCGCTCGAGGTCGCCCTGTACGCCTGCTCCGAGGTCGCGCGTGGGCTCGAGGCGGTGCATCACGCGACGGTGCGCGGCGTGCCCCGGAAGATCATCCACCGCGACATCAGCCCGTCGAACGTGCTCGTGTCGTCGTCGGGCGAGATCAAGCTCGCGGACTTCGGCATCGCCCACGCGGCGCAGCGCCTGACCCGCACGCGCGTTGGCTCGGTCAAGGGCAAGACCCGCTACATGTCGCCCGAGCAGCTGTCCGGGCAGCGCCTCGACGCGAGGAGCGATCTCTACTCGCTCGCCGTGGTGCTCGCGGAGCTGCTGGTCGGCCCGTCGGTGTTTCCGAACAATGACAGCGCGCCAGGGCGCTCGCACATCCTGGCCGAGACCGCGCGCGCCCATCTGCCCGAGGAGGTCATGGCGGTGTTGCGCAACGCGCTCGCACCGAGGCCCGAGCAGCGCCCGAGCGACGCCTTCGAGCTCGGTTGCCAGTGCGCGGACCTCTTGCATCGGTGGTACCCCGGTTACGACGGCCGGCTGCTGCAGCGGTACGTGAAGATGGGCCCGGGTGCGGCCCTGCCGCCACCGAGCTTCGGCCCGAGCACGCTCTCGGGCGCGTCGGACGAGGCGCCCACGCGCCAGTCGGGCCCGCTCGGCTTCCGCCGCGGCAAGGAAGACGACCACCGCTACGCGCCCGGCACCGAGCTGGTCCCGGTGCGGCGCATGGCGCTCGTCGCGGGCTCGCGCATCTGAGCTGACGACTTCCTCGACGACTTTCTCGAGAGCTCTGCATCGGAACCCCCTCCCGGTGCAGGGCTCGTTTTCTCTTCGTCCGCGATGCCACCGGAAGATAGGGCCGTGACGGACGCCGCCACCTTGCGTGCTACGATCCTCGCAGTGATCAGCGACCGACGCGCCTACCAGCAACTGCGCGTGGCGGAGCGGGAGCGAGCCCTCGAGGCGACCGACCTGCGCGAAGGCATCCGGCTGGCAGAGGCGCTGCTCACCTCGACGGTTCTCAGGGTGGCCAGGCGCGCGAGGCGGCCGCGTCCGCTAGGCCTCGCGCGCGCGCTCGGCATCTCTGCGGAAGCCATCTCTCGCGTTGCGCGCCCCGTTCGATGAGCCGGAAGGGCGCGGCGGGATTCGACGCGTTCTGCCGGTTCGCCGTCGATTTTCTGGCGGACGCGCGGGTGCCCTATATCGTCATTGGAGGGCTGGCGGTCGCGGTGATCGGCGAGCCGCGGATGACCGCTGACATCGACGTGGTGGGGTTCCTCACCCTCGACCAGGCGGACCAGCTGATCGAGGCCGCAGAACGCGCCGGGCTCGAGGTCGCCTCGGACGAGCGGCGGCGCCTGCGCGCCACCGGCACGCTGCGCTTCGCCAAGCGCGGCTTCGTGCTCGACGTCATCCTCGCCTCGCTCCCGTTCGAGGACACCGCGCGCAAGCGGGCCCGCAAGCGGCGGCTGTTCGAGCGCCTGGTGCCCCTGCCGACGCCGGAGGACCTGCTGGTCTTCAAGATCCTCGCAGGTCGCGACAAGGACCTGGTAGACGCCGTCGGGATCGCGCGCCGGCACCTGCGCACGCTGGACCGCGCCTACCTGTTGCGGACACTGCGCGAGGTGTGCGATCTCGCGGAGGACGGGACCGCTCTGCGCTTGCTCGAGGACGTGCTCGCCAAGGCAACCCCGGGCCCACGCCGCAAGCGTTGATCGCTAGCTCCACTGTGCGAGTTCCACAGTCGAGCTAGCGCTCGAACAGCACGGCGATCCCCTGGCCCACGCCGATGCACATCGTCGCCAGGGCGCGCTTGCCATTGCGCCTCCCGAGCTCGTGGAGCAGCGTCGCGGTCATCCGCGCGCCCGAGGCGCCGAGCGGGTGGCCGAGCGCGATCGCGCCGCCGTTGACGTTGACCCTTTCGGGGTCCAGCTCGAGCTGGCGCAGGCACGGGATGGCCTGCGCGGCGAAGGCCTCGTTGACCTCGCACAGGTCGAGGTCGGCCGAGCGCCAGCCGGCGCGGGCGAGCGCCTTGTGGGTCGCGGGGATCGGACCGAGGCCCATCAGCGCCGGCTCGACGCCGGCGACGGCCGCGCCGACGACCCGCCCGAGCGGCGCGCGCCCGAGGGCTTTTTGCACCTTCTCCGACACCAGCACCACGGCGGCGGCGCCATCGTTGACGCCGCTCGCGTTGCCGGCCGTCACCGTGCCGTCCTTGGCGAAGGCTGGCCTGAGCCGGGTCAACTGCTCGATCGTGGTCTCGGGCCGCGGGTGCTCGTCGGCGATCACGTCCCTGGTGCCGCCCTTTTCGGGCACGGCCACCGGGACCAGCTCGTCGGCGAAGCGGCCGGCGGCCATCGCCGCGCCCGCGCGCCGCTGGCTCTCGAGCGCGAACGCGTCCTGATCGGCGCGGCTGACCTTCTCCTTTGCCGCGACACGCTCGGCTGTCTCGCCCATCGAGATCGGCGGGTGGAGCGCGGCCATGCGCGGGTTCACGAAGCGCCACCCGATCGTCGTGTCGACCAGCTCCCGCGCGCCGCGGGAGAACGCGGCGTCGGGCTTGAGCATCACGAGCGGCGCCCGCGTCATGCTCTCCACGCCGCCCGCCACCACGACCTCGGCCTCGCCCGCGCGGATCTGGCGCGCCCCGTCGGCGATCGCCTGCAGGCCCGAGCCGCAGAGGCGATTCACCGTCGCCCCGGGCACCGCCACCGGCAGGCCCGCGAGCAGCGCGGCCATGCGCGCGACGTTGCGGTTGTCCTCCCCCGCCTGGTTCGCGCAGCCGGCGATGACGTCGTCGATCGCGGCCGGGTCGACCCCGGCGCGCTCGACCGCCGCACGGATCGCGAGGGCTAGGAGGTCATCCGGGCGCATGGTCGAGAGCGCGCCGGCGTAGCGGCCGATGGGGGTGCGAGCGGCAGACAGGACGAAGACGTCGCGCATGGCCGACGTCTAGCACAGCGCGGCCGGGGCCGCGCTTCTTGTTGGCTCATTGGGGGCCTGTGCAACGGGGAGATCACAACTCGGGTGGGGAACGGTGTGGATTCCGGCTTAGATTTGGGGAATGACGCAGCGCGATCACGGGCACGCCTGTGCGGGGGAGTTCGCCACCCCGGGCGAGGAGTCCCACTACCCCCCCGACCTGCGCCTCGTGCCGGTCCACCTCGACATCGCGCTCGCGGTCGACCTCGAGCGGGCGACCGCGGCGGGCGCGGTGACGCTCCGCCTGCGGGCGCGGGTGGATGACGTCGCGAGCCTCGTGCTCGACGCCGTGGATTTTCACGACGTGGCGGTGGAGGGCGCCGGCGTGGACGTGAGCTACGACGGCCGGAGGATCACGCTCGGCTTTCGGCGGGCGTTCCGCGCCCTCGAGGAGCGGACGATCACGGTGCGCTACCGGGTCGAGCGGCCCGCTTCGGGCCTCTTCTTCTCGTACCCCACGCCCGAGATCCCCGACGCCCCCAGGTTCGCGATCACCGACCACGAGACCGAGCGCGCGCGGCACTGGCTGCCGACGGTCGACCACCCGTCGGTGCGACCGACGCTGGCGTTCTCGCTGAGGGCGCGCGCCGATCTCGAGGTCCTCGCCAATGGCCTGCGCGTGGGCGAGGAGCGTCACGCCGACGGGACGCGCACGGTCGCCTATCGCCTCGACCACCCGTGCCCGAGCTACCTCACGTGCTTCGCGATCGGCGAGCTCGTGCGCGCCGACGGCGGCGACGTGCACGGCATCGAGGTCAGCGCCTATGCCCCCGCACCGCATACCGCCGAGGCTCTTGCGCGCACGTTCGGACCGACCGCCGAGATGCTGCGCTTCCTCGAGGCGCGCCTCGGCGTGCCGTACCCCTTCCCCAAGTACGCGCAGATCGCGGCCAAAGGGATCGGCGGCGCGATGGAGAACGTCTCGCTCGTGACCTGGGACGACCGCTTCGTGCTCGCCGCCGATCAGGAGCCCGAGGAGCGCCAGCGGGTCGACACGGTCAACGTGCACGAGATGGCGCACTCGTGGTTCGGCGACCTCGTCGTGTGCCGCGACTTCGCGGATGCGTGGCTCAAGGAGTCCTGGGCCACGTACCTGGAGGCCGTGTGGCTCGAGGCGACCGGCGGCCGCGACGCCGTCGTCTTCGACCTGCACGCGAAGGCGGACGCGTACTTCCAGGAGTGCGACGAGCGCTACCGCCGGCCCATCGTCACGCGTCGCTACGGCAGCTCGTGGGACCTGTATGATCGGCACCTCTATCCGGGCGGGGCGTGGCGCATTCACATGCTGCGAAGCTTGCTCGGCGACGCCGTGTTCTGGCCGGCCGTGACCGACTACCTGGTCACGCACGGGGGCGGGCTCGCGGAGACCGACGACTTCCGGCGCGTGCTCGAGCGGCACTCGGGGCGCTCGCTCGTCAAGTTCTTCGAGCAGTGGCTCGAGTCGCCGGGCTTCCCGGAGATCTCCGCGCAGCTCGCCTGGGACGCCGAGCGCAAGGAGGCGACGCTCTCGCTCGAGCAGAAGCAGCCGGATGCCGCGCTCGGCGTGCCGTGCTTCGACCTCGAGCTCGACGTGCTGATCGGTGCGGGCGGGCAGGAGGACCGTCGGCGCGTGCGCTTCGGCGGCAAGACGGCGTCGCTGCACCTGGCCCTGCCAGCGGCGCCAGACGAGGTCGTCCTCGATCCGGACTACCGCTTGCTGGCGCGCTTCGACTTCGATCCAGGGCAGCCGCGGCTCGGAAAGCAACTGACCGGCGGGCGCGACGTGCGCCTGCGCATCGACGCCGGTCGCCGCTTGCTCAGGAGCGGAGCGGCCGGGGCGGCTGCGAGCGTGCTGGCCGCGTTCCCGGCCGAGCCGTACTGGGGCGTGCGCGTGCGCTGGGCCGAGGCGCTCGGCGAGGCGGGCAGCGAGGCGGCGCTGGCCGCGCTGGTTTCGCTCGCGCGCACCGAGCGCGATCCGCGCGTGT
>JAHFDS010000359.1 GCA_023248855.1 Myxococcales bacterium | reverse complement strand
CGTGGACGGCCGTGCGCGCGAGCGGCGCGGGCGGCCAGAACGTCAACAAGGTCGCGTCGAAGGTCGAGCTCGTGTTCGACCTCGCCGGCACGCGCGCGCTGTCCGACGCGGTGCGGGCGCGGCTCTCGGCGCTCGCCGGCCGGCGCGTCGATGGCGATGGGCGTCTGCGCCCTTCGAGCCAGCGCTTCCGCGACCAGCCGCGCAACCTCGCCGATGCGCGCGACAAGCTGCGCGAGCTCCTGCTGCAGGCCCTGGCCCCGCCGCCGCCGCCGCGCAGGCCCACCCGCCCGAGCCGCGCCGCCAAACGCCGGCGCGTCGACGACAAGCGGCGCACGGCCGACAAGAAGCGCGCTCGGAGCCACACCGGCGACTGACCCGCTCTATGCTCCTGCCCAATGCGCATCCACGTCGGCACGAGCGGCTTCTCCTATCCAGCCTGGAAGGGAGCCTTCTATCCGGCCGACCTGCCGGCGAAGAAGATGCTGCCCTATTACGCGAGCCGCTTCGGCAGCTGCGAGATCAACAACACCTTCTACCGGATGCCCAAGGCCGAGGCGCTCGCCAAGTGGCTGGGTGAGGTGCCCGAGAGCTTCTCGTTCGTGCTCAAGGCCTCGCAGCAGATCACGCACCGAAAGCGCCTCAAGGAAGTCGAGGAGCCGACCCGCTACTTCTTCGAGCAGGCCAGCGCCCTCGGTGCGCGGCTCGGCCCGGTGCTGGTGCAGCTGCCGCCCAACCTCAAGCAGGACCTGCCTCGGCTCGAGGCGTTCCTGGCCCTGGTCCCCGAGGGTCGGCGCGTGGCGCTCGAGTTCCGGCACGCGTCCTGGCAGGACGACGGTGTCCGCGCGGCGCTGTCGGCGCGTGGCGCGGCGCTGGTCCTGGCCGAGACCGACGAGGAGGGCGCATCCCCGCTGGCGGCGACGGCGCGCTTCGGCTACCTGCGCCTGCGCCGGACCGAGTACACGCCGGGCGAGCTCGGAGCCTGGCTCGATCGCGTGCGCGCCCAGGCCTGGGAGGAGGTCTTCGTGTTCTTCAAGCACGAGGACGAGGCGCGGGGGCCGGCCTTCGCCGCGGAATTTCTTTCGCGGGCGATGATGTAGGCGACCGTCGGGCGCACGCCCGCAGCGGGCGCGCAGATCCCACCCTGGCTATCGATGTCAGCCCCGCAAGGTGGAGCAGGCAGCGGGCACGAACCCCCTGCGAGGCGGCTGTCAACACACTGGAATCGTGAGGGCACGCGCTGGTGCGGAGCTTGCTGTTGGGGGCGCGCACCGGAGGGACTCTTGCGAAGACAGCCCATTTCCCTACACCGACTGTTCTGGCTCGCCCTGGCCACCGCCGCGTGCGGACCGGCCGCAACGATCGACGAGGCAACCCACGAGAAGACCCCACCCGTGGACGATGACGACGGCAAGGCCGACCGCCTGCGCGGGGGCCAAGGCGGCGCGCTCGACGTGGTCTCGCGCAGCCCCGGCGGTGCGCCGACGTTCGTGCGCGGCAAGCTCGGCCGCGTCGAGAACCTGGCGCGCGCGCAGCGCTCGCAGGCCGGTGGCCTCGGCAGCGCGCTCGATCAGGTCGCGGCGCGCTTTCAGATCCTCGGCGCCGACCTCGAGCACGTGCGCACCGACGTCGACCAGGCCGGCGGCGCCCACGTGCGGCATCGGCAGGTGGCCAATGGCCTGCCGGTGCTCGGCGCGGGGATCCTCGTGCACGTCAGCCCGGCGGGCGACGTCTACGCGGCCAATGGCCTCGTCAAGGCCGGCGGCTTGCCCTCGCCGACGCCGCGCCTCGACGAGCAGGCGGCAAGGCGCGCCGTCTCGCTGGACGGCCTCGCGCCGGCCGCGGGGTCGCGCCTCGTCTACACGCTCACCACGCGCGGCACCGCGTTTCTGGCCTGGGAGATCGAGGCCACCGGCACGCGCGCCGATGGCACGCCGATCCGCGACCTGGTGTACGTGGACGCCGCGACTGGCCGCGTGGTCGATCGCCGCGCGCAGATCCACACCGCGCGCAGCCGCCGCGTGAGCGACGCCAAGGGCGCCGAGACCACGCCCGGCACGCTGGCCCGGAGCGAGGGTCAGGCCGCCTCGACCGATGCGTCCGTCAACGCCGCGTACGACAACACGGGCACCACGTACGACTGCTACGCGCAGCTGTTCGGGCGCGACGGCATCGATGGAAGCGGCGGCGCGCTCCTGTCCACGGTGCACTACGGCCACGCGTACAACAACGCGTTCTGGGACGGCACGCAGATGGTCTACGGCGACGGCGACGGCCAGGAGCTCGGACCGCTCGCGTTCGCGCTCGACGTCACGGCGCACGAGCTCACGCACGGCGTCACCGAGCACACCTCAGGGCTGCGCTACGAGAACGAGCCTGGAGGCATCAACGAGGCGCTCTCCGACATCTTCGGCGCGACCTGCGAGGCCTGGCGAAACGGCGTGGTGGATCAGCGTACCTGGCTGCTCGGCGAGGACATCTGGACACCGAGCACGCCCGGCGACGCGCTCCGCTACATGGACGACCCGACCAAGGACAACTACTCGAAGGACTACTACCCCGAGAAGATCGCGGACTCGAGCTCGCCGAGCCAGTTCGACGACTACGGCGGCGTGCACGGCAACTCGGGCATCGCCAACCTCGCGTACAAGCTGCTCGTGACGGGCGGCCGCCACCCGCGCAGCAAGACCACGGTCGAGGTGCCCGCGCTCGGTATCGAGCAGGCGCGCGCGATCTACTACCGCGCGCAGACGGCGTACATCCACGAGAGCACCGACTTCGCGGCGCTCAAGGCCGCCACCACGCAGGCCGCGACCGACCTCTACGGCGCCACGGCCGCAGCGGCCGTGACGGCCTCGTGGGACGCGGTCGGAGTCGGCGCGGGCGGCGGCGCGGGCGGCGGTGGAACGCCCGATGCGACGACGGTCGAGAGCGGCACGCCGGTGACGGGCCTTTCGGGTGCGCGCAACGACAAGAAGTACTACGTGCTCGCCGTCCCGGCGAACGCGCGCAACGTGACCGTCACGCTGGCGGGCGGCTCGGGCGACCCCGACCTCTACGTGCGCCGCGGCCAGCTACCGACGACCAGCGCCTACGACGGCCGCTCCTGGCTCTCGGGTACGGCGGAGTCGGTCACGCTCGCCGGCCAGGAGGGCAAGCTCTACATCCTCGTCCACGCCTACGCGCAGTACTCCGGCACCACGCTCACCGCCACCTGGCAGTAGCCCCTGTCCTAGCGCCGGTCGTCGACCGCCCCTTGCGGCGCCTCGATCCCGACCGGTGGGCAGTTGAAGGTCACCTGGATGTCGGCCGACTGGCCGAGGGTCTGCAGCTGCTGACAAGCCGCGCCCACGAGCGTGATCTTGAGGCCATCCGAGGACAGCATCCACCCGTCGGCGGTGTCGCGCGGCACCACCTGGCCGCCGACGCGGAGGATGACGTCGTCGCGCGCGGGCGGCGGGCGCACCAGCGTGAACTCGCAGGGCACGATCTGCTTGGCGATGGCCGTCATCGCGGCCTCGAGCGAGCTCGCGCTGGTCGCCTCGTAGTAGTACGGCGGTCCCGGGCTGCGCGGCGCGCCGCCCGCCTGCGCCAGCCGGTTGAGCGAGTCCTCGAGGCCGGCCGCCATGCCGATCACGTAGACCGGGGTCTGCGCGCCCGCCGAGGCGGACAGCTCGCTCGCCGCGCCGGCGACATCCAGCTGATCGCCACCGTTGCAGAAATAGGTGCAGGCGCCATTTCGGCAGCAGGACGTGCCGCTCGGGCTCGGGGAGAAGCCAGTCGGGCACACGCAGGGGCCGTCCCAGTGGCAATTCGGCTCGCCGTCGGTCAGGAGCAGGATCGCCTTCTTGCCGCGGGGTGGCACCGCGAGGCCGGCCATGTATGCGCGTGCGGTGCGCATGGCCAGGCGCGTCGGCGTGCCACCGGCCGCCTCGGTCGCGTCGAGCTTCTGGGTGATGGCCGCGAACGCGTTCTCCGCCACGGCGACGTCGACCTGCCCGCCGGTGCCGCATCCCGGGTCGCCCGGGAAGAGCTGGAGGCCAAAGCGCATCTGCCCTTGCAGGTTCATGACGATGCTCTTCATCGCCGTCCGCATGATCTGCCACATTGTGGCGCCCGCCACCATCCGCTGCGCCATCGATCCGCTCTTGTCGAACACCACGAGGACCGATGGCGGCGGCGGTGGCTCTACGCGGAAGGTCTCCGCGCCGCAGGTCGGGCCGCCCCCCGTCCCCATGCCGCCCCCGACGCCCGCTCCGCTCGCGCCAGGCGGCGGCGGCAAGGCCCGCCCGCCGGCACCGCCGCTGCCGGCCAGACCGCCCGCACCGCCTCGGCCGGACGGGTCCTGCTTGCCGCCCGCTCCGGCGCTGCCGGCGTCGCCCGGCAGCGAGGGGCCGCAGGCGCCGAGGGCGAGACACAGCGAGACCGAGCACAGCAGGAGCCGCATGATCACCTGCATCGCATTCGCCGTGCCAGATGGATTCGTGTGATCTCGGCATCTTGCGCGACGACGATCGGGGAAAAACGCTGCCGGCGATGGGGACAGGCGACCCGCCCGGCCTCGGGCTATGCTGCGGCAATATGCGGAAAGGCGCATGGATCGTGGCGCTCCTCGGGTGCGCTCGGCTCCCACCTCCACCGCCACCACCGGCCGCGGCGGATCCCATGGCGGCGTGGGTGGAGATTGGTCCGGGCGGTCAGGCACTGGCGCGCGCGCTGGTCCGCGGCCCGGCCTGTCCCGAGGTCATCCTGGATGGCCACGCCCAGTTGATGGCTTTGCGGGCCACACCGCGGCCGAGCTTTCCGGAGCGCGTTTGCGAGCTCGTCCTGCCCGCCGGCACGCGGCGCGCAAGCATCGCCGGTCATGGGCTGCCGCTGCCCAAGGCCGATCCGAAGCGCATCGTGGTGCTCGGTGACAGTGGCTGCCGGCTGAAAAAGAAGGTGCTGCAGGCCTGCAACGATCTCGAGGCCTGGCCGTTCGCCCAGGTGGCCGCGCGCGCCGCAGACGATGCGCCCGACCTCGTGATCCACGTCGGCGACTACGTGTATCGCGAGCGCGAGTGCCCCGAGGGCAACGAGGGCTGCGCCGAAAGCCCGTTCGGAGACCGCCTGGACACCTGGGTCGCCGACTTCTTCGCGCCGGCGCGCCCGTTGCTTGCCGCCGCACCCTGGATCATGGCCCGCGGCAACCACGAGAGCTGCCAGCGGTCTGGCGGCGGCTTCCTGCGACTGCTCGATCCGCGGCCGGTGCCGCCGGGATGCTCGGACCGCACCGGGCCGTATGCGCTTCCGCTTGGGTCGCGCTCTCTGGTGGTGCTCGATTCCGCCGGGGCGGTCGACGAGCGTCCGACGGCGGCCGATCTGGCACATGCGCGCGCGGACGTGGCGGCGGCTCCGTTTCCACGCGACGGCACGAGCTGGCTGGTCAGCCACCACCCCCCGTTCGGGGTCGAGATGGACCTTCGGCGCAAGGGGCAGCTCCGAGCACCCGGTGCTTCCCTGCGCGGTGCCCGGGATCTCTTGCCGGCCGGGGTCGAGCTCATCCTGTCGGGGCACATCCACCTCTACGAGCTCGTCAAGCTCGAGCGCGGGCCCGTTCAGGCGATCGCGGGGACCGGCGGCACCGAGCTCGATCCCGAGCCGGCCCTGACCGCCGACGGAGTCGCCCGGGCGCTCGGCGTACCGGTCACGTTCGCGCGGGCGCGGGCGGCGTTCGGCTATCTCCTGCTCGAGCGCGAGGCCGACGGCGTGTGGGTGGCCGATCTTCGCGACGAGCGCGGCAGCTGCGCGCTGCGCTGCCGGCTCGAGCCGGCCGGGCCCCGCTGCGGCGCGCTGCGCGAGTAGCTGCCGAGCCGTGGCCGCTATCGCGAGTGGACGCCGGCTCCTTCGATTACCACCCGGCGGTGGAGGGGAATGCCAGCCTTGAGATTCGTCTTGGTCTTCATGCCCGAATGACAATGCGAGCGCGATGCCATCCGGGGCGGCTGGCGTAACTGCCCGATGCCATTGCATGCGGACTTTCGCGTGCGTCCATTCTTGCGAACGAACGGCGAAAACGTGTTCGAAAGCGGGAATCGGCACGAGCCGGGTCGGGGGTCCATCGCCCCGCAGGACGTGTGCATGGAGCCCCGGGCAATCTCTATCTAGACGTCGTCAAGATAAGGCCTGTCGCTGTCAGGATCCAATCTGGACAATGTCTGGATCGGCTGGGGTTCCGGCTTCCTGTCCCGGAGTCGGACACCGCGAAGCCGGATCGAACACCGTGTCGCGGAGCGGAGACGGGATCTCGGCGGGTTCGGTGGTCGTCGAGCCTGGCAAGGCGCTTGCTCTGGTGGCCATCCATGAAGACCAAGACGAATCTCAAGGCTGGCATTCCCCTGCGCCGCAACGTGGTGATCGAGGGGACGGGCGTGAAGTCGCGCTAACAGGAAGGATGCAGGACGCTGCACCGCCCGGCGGTGATCAGGCGGCGAGCGCGCGTACGTAGGCCGCGACGCGACCGCGATCGCGGGGCGAGATGCGCGTAAAGCGGATCGACACCGCGCGGTGATCGTCGTCTGCGTGACCGACCACGACACCGCGCGCGCGGACCGGAGCGCGACCGTCGGGGATCGGGATTCCCAGCTCGAGCTCCGTACCGGCTGGCTCCGGGAGTGACGCCAGGAAGCACACGCCGCCCTCGCCGAGGTTCATCGCTCGGCGCAGCACCACGCCGGCCCGCCACGATTGCTCGACCCAGGCGCTCAAGGGGACCCGGGCGCCCCGGCGGCGCTCGTCGTCGAGGGTTCCTGCGGCCGAAGGCCGGAGCACGTCACCTGCCGCGTGGTGGGCCGGAAGTCCCCAGGGCGAATTCATGATGATGCTCCTCCTGCCTCGTGTAGGAGCAAGTGGCGGACCACCTACCCACCAAGGGATCCCGGTGGGTTCGGCGCCTCTGACGGCGGATCCACCCTCCGGTTGCTGGGAACCGATGTCCCCAGCGCGCGTGGTACAGTCGCTTCGGAGCGATTGTGGCCTTGCCCAGCCACGAGGAGGAGTCTGCGCACTTGCGGGAGGGAGCCGTCCTCCAAGGCAAGTACCAGGTCGAGCAGATTCTCGGCTCTGGCGGTCTCGGTATCGTGGTTTCGGCGCGCCACCTGCAGCTCGGCCAGCGCGTCGCCCTCAAGTTCCTGCGTGGGTCCGTGCTCGACGACCGAGCCATCGTCGAGCGCTTCTCCCGGGAGGCACGGATCCTCGCGCGGCTGCGCAGCGAGCACGTCGCGCGGGTGCTCGATGTCGGTGCGCTCGCGGACGGCCCGCCCTTCATGGTGCTCGAGTACCTCGAGGGCGAGGACCTGTCGGAGCTGCTGCGGCGTGGCCCGCTCGCGCCGCGCGCCGCGGTCGAGCTCGTTCTGCAGGCGTGCGATGCGGTCGCCGAGGCGCACGCCGCCGGCATCGTGCACCGCGATCTCAAGCCCTCGAACCTCTTTCTGACGCGGCGTTCGGACGGCTCGCCGCTCGTCAAGGTGCTCGACTTCGGGGTCGCCAAGACGATCGATCAGGACCTGACCGACCCGTCGGTCACGGACACTGGGGTGGCGGTCGGCTCGCCGCGCTACATGTCGCCGGAGCAGCTCCTGTCCTCGCGGGACGTCGACCGGCGCGCGGACGTGTGGTCGCTCGGAGTCATCCTGTACGAGCTCCTGTCGGGGCGTGTCCCCTACGAGGCCGAGAGCGTCGGGCAGGTGTGCGCGGCCATCCTCGCGAAGCCCCCGCCGCCGATCGTGATGGCGGACGGCGGGGTGCTGCCCCAAGGCCTCGAGACCGTCGTGCGGCGGTGTCTCAAGCGCGATGCCTCGGTACGCTTTGCGTCGGTGGCGGATCTGGCCGAGGCGCTCTTGCCGTTCGGGTCGCCCGAGCTCGAGCCCACGGTGCGGCGCATCCGCCGGCTCGAGCCGGTGGCTCCGTGCGAGCACACGCAGCCGCTGGAGGTGGCGGTGGACGTCGACTCGACGCCCATCGTCACCGTGCGACCGGCGCCAAGCGCGCTCCACGATGCGCCGACGCAGATCGGTGCCTCGGGGCTGGCGCGGCCGGCGCCCGAGCCGGAGCCGGCGACGGTTCGCGCTCGCGGCTGGTGGTTCGCCGCGGGGGGCGTCGTGCTGGGGGCGATCGCCGCGGGGTGGCTGGTCAGCCGTGGCGCACAGGTGGAGCGGGACGAGCCGAGCGCACCCGCGCCGGTCGCGGTCGAGGCGCCGGTGCGGACGGCAAGCCCGCGGACGGTCAGGCTCGAGCTGCGTGCGCAGCCAGCGACCGCGCGGGTGTGGCTCGATGGGGC
>JAHFDS010000358.1:574-8323 GCA_023248855.1 Myxococcales bacterium | reverse complement strand
CGCCGCGGCCTCGGCCCGGCTCGGCGCGCGCACGGGCGGGCTCGCGCTCTCGATCGACCTGTCCACCGGACGCGGCGACACCTTCCGCGAGACCCACGTGTTCGCCTACGCCGGCTATCGGCTCGGCTGGACCCGGGGCGCGCTGTCGGCGTTCGCGGGCCTCGAGCTCGGCGCAGGTGCGGTCGCGCAGTCGCTCGACGGGCGGAGCGGCGCGGCCTCGGCCGCCGGCGCGATCGCGCCCTGGGCCGGCGCGAGCCTGCGGCTTTCACCCAAGGTCTCGATGGTGCTCGAGGGTCACGTCCCGTTCGCGCTGCTCGAGCGCGAACGGAGCGCGGCCGTGGTCTCGATGCCGGCGGCCTGGCTCGGCGTGGCGTTCTCGCGGTGAACGAAAATACTTTGCGCAAACGCGCCGGGAGCCGGGTCTTGCTGGACATGACACGCGCACCTCTGCTGGTCCCGCCGATGATGCTCCTTCTGGGCTGCGGCGCCGGTCTGTTCAAGGATCCGGACCAGGCCTCCGGGCACGGCGGCTCGGGCGGGTCGAGCGGCTCCGGCGGCTCGCTGCCCGATGGCTTGCCCCGTGCGGACGGCCCCGTGTCCTCCGACGGCGGGTCGCGACCGGACGGAGGCGGACGCCCCGATGGCGGGACGGGTGACGGCTCCGCGCGTGACGGCGGAGGATCGGACGGCCCGCGCGTCGGCGGCGACGGTGGCCCCGGCGACGGCGGGAGCAGCGACGGCTCCGCGGGTGGCCGCGGCGACGGTGGCCAGGACTGCGCGTACGACGAGAGCGGCACCTTCGGCGTCATCCGCGCCGACGGTGCGGCGTGCACGGGCCTCTCGCTCGGACAGCAGGTGAGTGTGCAGCAGCGTGGCTGCACCGTCACCATCCTCGGCGACTCGCCGCTGTACGGCCTGTCGGGCACCGAGGACTTCCTCGGGAGCTGGCAGAGCACCAATGCGTCCTTCGATCTGTGCGGCGTCGCCTGGGATCCGACGACCAGCGACCTCATCCTGAGCTGCGGCCGGTCCATGGCCACGTGCAGCCTGCTGCTCCGCCGCGGCGCAACGGGTGCGGGCGGGATGGGCGGCGCGGGCGCGGGTGGTGCAGGCGCGGGCGGCGCGGGTGCAGGCGGCGCGGGCGGTGCTGCAGGCAAGCGCATCTTCGTCACGAGCAACACCTACCCCGGGTACTTCGGCGCGATGGGGATGTTCGCCGGCGGGCTTGGCGCCGGAGACGCGTTCTGCCGCACTGCCGCGCAATCCGCACGGCTGGGCGGCACCTGGAGGGCCTGGCTCTCCGACGCCGCCACCAACGCGATCGATCGCATCACCGACGTGGGTCCCTGGCGGCGCCTCGACGACGCGATCGTGTTCGCCAGCAAGGCCGGCCTCGGCTCCCCGCCGCTCGCCACGATCGACCGCGACGAATCCGGCAATGTCGTGCCCGGCACATTCAGCGTGTGGACCGGCACCAAGCCCGACGGGACGCGCGCCACCAATTGCCAGTCGTGGACCGGCGGTCCGCCCGAGACCGGCGCCTACGGGACCTCGGGCGTGATGGCGCCGGAATGGACCCAAGGCGGCACGATGCTGTGCGAGGCCTTCGGGCACCTCTACTGCATCGAGCAATGAACCCGGGGATGCGGCAGCGACCTCGCTTCCGCCCGGAATACCCAAGCCTCCAGCAAGACCCGCAGCAGAGGGGAAGCGTCTCGTAGGTCCGGCGAGGTGCTGATGCGGGGGCAGATGACCCTGCTCACTCTGGCGCTGGCCGCCGGCGCGTGCGACAGCCGCCTGCCATCTCAAGAGCGATCCAAGCACGCGCAAGAGCAACTCGTGCTCCCCTCGCGCAAAAACAGCATAGGTGACTGATCGGGTAATCACGGCTCGCTCCGTGAGCCGCCTCGGGATTCCGACGGCTTGTCCCTCGTCGAAGCCCGATGCAACCCGGGCGCACTTATTGCTGGTCGGGCAAGCGTCCATGGCTCACCTCCGCGAGCACATCGTCGTCAAGGACCACGCGTGGTCGCGCTGGGCTCGCTCCAGGAGCGCGAAGCGCTCGCCATCGGAGCGCCATTGAACAGGTTCTCGGGACAGACAGTGCTGGTCACCGGCGGCAGCGCCGGGATCGGGCGCGCGGCCGCCCTGGCCTTCGCGCGCGAGGGCGCCGACGTCGTGATGGCCAGCCGGAGCGAGGCCGGGAACCTCGAGACCATCCGCCAGATCGAAGCGGCGGGCGGCCGCGCGTCCTTCGTCCCGGCGGACATGGCACGCTCCGCCGATCTGCGGAGGCTCTTTTCGCACATCGAGCACCGATACGGCAGGCTGGATTGCGCCTTCAACAATGCCGCTCAGCCCGGACCGGAGGGCTCGATCCTCGATTGCACCGAGGAGGACTGGGACGCGCTCCAGGCGGTCAACGTGAGGAGCGTGCTCGTCTGCATGCAGCACGAGATCCGGCTGATGCTCCGGCAAGGCAGGGGTTGCATCGTGAACACTGCCTCGGTGGCGGGGCTCATCGGCGAGCGCGCCACTGCCCTGTACTGCGCCACGAAGCACGCGGTCCTGGGGCTCACCCGCTCTGCCGCGCTCGAGCTGGCGGACCGCGGCATCCGCATCAACGCCGTCTGCCCCGGACCTATCGGGGGTGAAGACACGGCCCAGGTGCTCGCAAAGGACGCGGATCTCGAGCGGCGCATCCAGTCCCGGGTCCCGATGCGGCGCGTCGGCCGTGCCGAGGAGGTAGCCGCGGCGGTCCTGTGGCTGTGCTCCGAGGAATCGACCTACGCAACCGGGCTGGCGCTGCCGATCGACGGCGGCATCTGCGCCGGCCGGTGAAGGGGCGGGTCATGGATCGCGATGCCATCCGGGCGCTCGAGCGCACCTACGACGGGCTGCTCCAGGAGCAGCTGCCGGAGGTGGTCTCTTACGTCGCCGAGCACGCCGCCCTGTTCGAGCGGCATGGCATCGACCCCGCCGAGTTCCGGCTGCCGCTTCGGCCGATGTTCTACAGCCGCGCGGAGCTGCTGCGGCTCGAGGCAGGGGTCCGCGCATTGTGGGCGGGCCTCCTCGACGTCTACGCGCACGTGTTCTCCGGGGACCCGGACAAGGCGGCCGCCTTCCTCGGGACCCCCACGCCCTTTCTGCCATGGCTGCGCAAGTCCCTCGATCGCGAGCGCTGCGTCGATGAGCTCTTCGGTCGACCCGACGGCTTCGCCTGGGGCAATCAGCTCCAGCTCATCGAGCAGAACGTCACGAGCGGGGCGGGCGGAATGGCGGGCACGGAGGCCCTGGCGGACTTCTTCGACGGATTTCCCGCCCTCGTCGGGCTGCGGAGGCACGCGCGCGTCGAGAGGCTCTCCCTGCTCGACGCGTACGCCGGCTACTTCCAGCGCGAGCACGGCGGTCACACGGTCGGCTACATCGACGCCTTCTCACCGGAGACGGGCGCGCCCTCCGATACGGAGGGCCTGCTCTTCGTCGAGGGGCTGAGGGCGCGCGGGATCGATCTTCGCCACCTGACCTACCCGAAGGCCGTGTTCGGCGTGGACGGCGCAACGCTCGATGGAGCGCGCATCGATTGCTTCTACCGGGGCGAAGCCGCCATTGCGCTGCTCGAGTACCTGGACAGCGTGACCCCGTACCTCGATGCCTGCGATCGTGGCATCGCGCGGATGGTCGCGAGCCTCCACGAGATCGTCCTCTTCGACAAGCAGCTCCTGCCGTTTCTCTCCGACGACGAGCAGAACGGGTTTCTGTCCGACGAGCGCCGGGCCGCGATCGCTGCGGTGCTGCCGTGGACGCGCCTCCTGCGCGATCGAGCGACGCGCTTTCACGGCCGGGCCGTCCGCGTGCCGGCGCTCTGCCTCGAGCGCCAGCACGACCTCGTCATCAAGAAGGGCGACGGCTGTTGCAGCAATGCGGTGGCCATCGGCGCCGAGCACGACGCGGACACCTGGCGCCGGCTCGTGGGCCAGGGGATCGAGGCGGGCAACTGGGTCGTCCAGGAGATGGTGGTGCCGCCTGCGGAGTCGCTTCCCTATCTCGATGGCGCCGCGCTGACGCGCGCGGAGGTCGTATCGATGACCTGTCCCTACCTCGTGCGGGGGCGCGTCGCGGCCGTGGGCGGCCGGACCTCGGTGCCGCAGGGCTCACGGATCCTCGTCGGCGCGGGCGCCAAGGGCTTCCAGGCCGGCATCCGGACCGCCTTCTGCGTCGAGTGATGCGTTGCATCGAACCAGCGTTTCCGTGAACTGACCCGAGAGCAGAACCCATGAATTCCGCCCCGCATTGCCGCTCGATCCTGTTCACGCCGGCCCTCTCCGTGGAGCGGTACGGAAAAGGCCAGGAGGCCGGCGCAGACCTCAGCCTGGTGGACCTCGAGGACTCCGTGTCCCCGCAGTGCAAGGCCGCCGCCCGGCAGTCCGCGAGGAGCTTCTTCGCCGCCGTGTCCGACCGGCGCCGCGCCGTGCGGATCAACGGCCTCGCGGATCCCGAGGGGCTCCGCGACCTGCTGGAGCTGCGCACCTATGCGATCCGGCCCGACGTGATCGTGATCCCCAAGGTCGAGTCGCCGCGCGACCTCGAGATCGCGGAGCAGGTGCTGGGCGCCGACTATGGCGGGGCGACCTTCATGGCGGTCGTGGAGACGGCCCGAGGTATCGAGCAGGCACTTGCGATCGCGCAGGCGTCCCCGCGTCTCGAGGCGCTCGTGTTCGGCTCGGCCGACTTCGCGCTCTCCATCGATGCGGGCCTCGACTGGGAGCCGCTGCGCTACGCGCGCTCCAGGCTGATCGTCGCCGCGCGCGCGGCGGGGAAGTACGCGCTCGACTCGGCTCACTTCGACATCGGCGACCCTGCCGGGCTCGACCTCGCCGCGGAGCGCGCGAAGGCGCTGGGATTCAGCGGCATGGCCGCCATCCATCCGCGCCAGGTCGCCCCGATCCATCAGGCCTTCGCGCCCGACGCCCAGACGCTCGATCGGGCGCGCCGGATCGTGCAGGCCAGTGACGCCAGCGCGGGCGGCCTCTGCGTCGTCGACGGCCGGATGATCGGCATTCCCTTCATGCACGCGGCCCGGCGCCTGCTGCGGGAGACGCGTCGCATCCATGGCAATGGCACGCAGTCGGCCCCGGCCATCGACGTCTCGGGAGCCCCACCGGCCGAGGCGGAGGTCGTCGGCCCGCGGCGCCATCGAAACAACGAGAAGATGATCCAGCACGGCGAGCGGGTCTGGCAGCGCACGGCGGAGAGCGGGCTCATCGGCATCCAGGTCGACCACGAGTCCAACAACCGGCTGGTGGTGTCCGGCACGGGGCACACCTTCATGGTGCTGTGCTCGTGCTCGTACCTCGGCCTCAATCGCCACCCGCGCATCCTGCAGGGGGCGATCGACGCGATCCGGGAGGTCCGCACGACCGGCCTGTCGCTCGCGGAGGTGCGCATCCGGCTCAATCTGCTGGTGCGCCTCGAGGAGGGCCTGCGGGACCTCTTCGGCGCGCCGGTGCTGCCCGGGGTGTCGTGCAGCGCGCTGACGGCCGGCATCCTGCCGCTCGTCGCGTCCGGCCATCTGACGGATGGCAAGCCACGGGTGATGGTCTTCGATCGCTTCTGTCACTTCTCGATGGCCTACAACAAGCCGAGCTGCGCGGACGAGTCGCTGGTCTTGACGTGCCCGCACAATGACCTCGACCACCTCGAGGCCCTGTGCAAGAAATACCCACGCGTGGCCTACGTGGCCGACGGGGCCTACTCCATGGGCGGGGTGACCGCGCTCGAGGGGCTGCTGCAGCTGCAGGAGCGCTACGGGCTCTTCCTCTACTTCGACGACTCGCATTCTCTCTCCATCGTGGGCCAGCGCGGAGAGGGAACGGTGCGCTCTCGCCTCGAGATGAACCCGCTCACGATCATCGTGGCGTCGCTGGCCAAGGCCTTCGGAACCGCGGGGGGCATTGCCATGCTGGGCAGTCAGCGAATGTTCGAGTTCCTCTACCGCAATGCCGGGCCGGTGGCGTGGTCGCAGAACATGGAGGTGCCGGCCATCGGCGCCTCGCTCGCCAGCGTGGAGCTCCATCGCTCGCCGGAGCTCGGACAGCTGCAGGCGAAGCTGCAGCGCAACATCGCGCAGTTCGATGCCGCGTTCCCGACCCACCTCGCAGGGAACGGCCTCGCCGTGCGGAAGGTGGAGGTGGGAGACGAGGACCTCGCCGTGCATCTGTCCACGCAGCTCTATCGACGCGGCTATTACTGCTCGGCGGTGTTCTTCCCCATCGTGCCCCGCGGCGAGGCGGGCGTCCGCATCATGATGCGCGCCGACATCGAGCCCGACGAGCTGCAGGGTTTCTGCGACGTGGCGAAGGAACTCCTCTCGGAGCGCGCCCATGGATGACACCCACGTGCGCGGCTACAAGCGATTGGGGGCGCAGCGGTACCGCGAGGTCCTCGGCTTCTACTACGAGGACTTCCTCGTCGGCGACGTCTTCGAGCATCGGCCGGGCAGGACGGTCACGGAGGCCGACAACGTCCTTCTGAACACCCTCTGCATGAACCCTTCGCCCCTGCACATCGACGGGGCCTACGCCGCCCACACGCCCTGGCAGAGACCGCTCATCTCCAGCCTCGTGACGCTCTGCATCGTCTGCGGCATGAGCGTTCGGTCCACGAGCGGCCGCGCGGTGGCCAACCTCGGGTGGGACAAGATCCGTCTGACCCATCCCGTGTTCGCCGGCGACACGCTCTACGCCGAGAGCCGCATCCTGGCCAAGCGGCTGTCCGGCTCGCGCCCGGGCCACGGCATCGTCACCTGCGAGACCACGGGCCGGAAGTCGACCGGCGAGCTCTTCCTCTCGTTCGAGCGCAGCTTCCTCGTGCCGACCGAAACCGCGGGCATCGAGGCCGAGGCGGGATACTGAGCTCGCATGGACGTTCTCTGGTGGCCATGCGCGCGGTGATCTACGAGGGGGCCGGAGGGGCCGAGGTGATCCGGATCCGGGAGGTCGCGCGGCCGGTGCCGGGGCGCGATGCCCTGCTGGTGCGCGTGCACGCGACTGCGCTGAATCGAGGCGACCTCCTGCAGCGCCAGGGCGAATATCACGTGCCCCGCGGCCAATGCACGATCCCGGGCGTGGAGGTCGCCGGCACCGTGGAGGCGTGGGGCGAGGACGTCAGTGGATTCTCGGTCGGACAGCGGGTCTTCGGGGTGGTCGAGGGCGGCGGCTTCGCCGAGTACTGCCTCCTCGACCAGGGGATGGCCAATGCAATGCCAGACGCGCTGGATATGCACGGCGCGGCCGCCACCGCGGAGTCGTTCCTGACCGCTCACGAGACGCTCTTCACCCTCGGCGGCCTGTGCGCCGGACAGACCGTGCTCGTGCACGCGGCCGCGAGCGGCATCGGTCTCACGATGGTGCAACTGGCGACGCACGTGGGTGCGACGGTCGTCGCCACCGTGGGGTCCAGGGAGAAGATGGAGGCCGTGCGAGCCCGTGGGGCGCAGACGGTCGTCCACCACAGGTCGGAGGACTTCGTGGCCGCTGCGCTGCGGGCGACCGACGGCCGAGGCGTGGCGCTGGTGATGGACTTCGTGGGCGGCGCCTTCCTGGAGCGCAACCTTGCCGCACTGGAGCCCGGTGGCTGCCTCGTCTCCGTGGGGCTCCTCGACGGACTTTCGGCGGACCTCGACCTCTTGCGCGTCGTCGAACGGCGGCTGCAAATCAAGGGCTCGTCGCTCCGGTTGCGGCCGATGCC
>JAHFDS010000358.1:0-491 GCA_023248855.1 Myxococcales bacterium | reverse complement strand
AGCGGTTCGCCCGCCGCTGGCTCGACGTGCTGGCGAGGGGAGAGCTCCGGCCCGTCATCCACGCGGTGTACCCGATGGAGCAGATCGCGCTGGCACAAGAGGAGATGGCCAGGAGCCGCAACGTCGGCAAGCTCGTGCTCAGCGGCTTCGGCGCACCCGGGTGATCACTTCATACATCACCAACGGGCGGACCGCCACGCCATCTCCCTTCCACGTCGACTGGGAGCTCTCGGTCGACAGCCGCGGTGCGGTGCGGTCAGCGACTGCCGGCCCCGCGCGACGCGCTGGTCGCGAGCGTGAGCCCGCCGGCGCCGAGTGGCGCCCGGCAACGCCCGCGGCGCTGCCGGCGCTGCTTGTCGAGGCGAGCGGTCACCTGGTACGCCTCGCGGTCGACGGCGTCGAGGTCGCGTTCATCCTCGACAACGGCGCCTCGAGATGGTGCTGGCGCCGGAGCTCGCCGGGCGCGCCGGCGGCCAGGCCGTCGGCACACT
>JAHFDS010000031.1 GCA_023248855.1 Myxococcales bacterium | reverse complement strand
ACGGGTGGGTCCGGTGCGAGCAGCGGCGGAGCTGGCGAAGGCGCGGCCGGCGGAGCCGGCAGCGGTGGAGCGGGCACTGGCGGAGCGGGCACTGGCGGAGCGGGCGCTGGCGGAGCGGGCGCTGGCGGAGCGGGCACTGGTGTAGCGGGCGGGGCGGGAGCAGGCGGAGCAGGAAGCGGCGGCTGATCGCCCCGAATGCTCCACCGACCGGCTACTCGATCGCCAGGAAGCTCACGCCGAGGATGTCGTACTCGCGGACGCCCTTGGCGGTCCGCAGCGAGACCGAGTCGCCCTGCTCGCGCCCGATCATGGCCCGCGCCAGCGGCGCAGAGATCGAGATTTTTCCTTTCTTCACGTCGGCCTCGTCCTCGCCCACGATCCGGTAGGTCACCTCCTCGCCGTCCTCGCTCTGCAGTCGCACGGTCGCGCCGAATACCACCTTGGTGCCCGAGAGGCGCTCCGGATCGATGACGTCTGCGAGCGCGAGCTTGGTCTCGATCTCCCGCAGCCGCCCCTCGATGTGCCCTTGGCGCTCCTTGGCCGCATCGTACTCGGCGTTCTCCGAGAGGTCCCCGTGTGCCCGGGCCTCCTCGATGGCGCGCACCACCGCCGGCCGCTCCACGTCCTTGAGCCGCTTGAGCTCATCCTTCAGCCGCTGCTGCCCCCGCGGGGTCATGGGAACCTTGTCCATAGTGTCCTCTCACCCGCACCGTCGCGCGGGCCTGTCCGGTCGAGCCTGATGGATTATTGCTGGTATTCCTGGAGCGATCGCACGCCGAGCGGGCCCTCGCGGAGCGCCGAGATGGCCTCCGCTGCCGCCCTCGCTGCCGTGATGGTCGTAAAGTGCGGCACGTTGCGGACGAGCGCTGTCCGCCTGATCGAGAACGAGTCCCGGATCTCCTTGGGCCCGCTCGTGGTGTTGACGACGAGCGCGATCTGCCCGTCGCCGATCCGATCCACGCAGTGCGGGGAGCCCTGCTGCACCTTGTTGATACGCTCGACGGCCAGCCCCGCCCGCTCGATCGCGGCGGCCGTCCCGTCCGTCGCGAGCAGTGAGAACCCGAGGCCCGCGAGCCGGCGTGCCACCCCGAGGAGCTCCGCCTTGTCCTCGTTGCGCACCGACAGGAACACGGTGCCCTGCGTCGGTAGGACGGTGCCTGCCGCGAGCTGCGCCTTGGCGAACGCGCGTGGGAAGGTCGCGTCGATGCCCATGACCTCGCCGGTGGAGCGCATCTCCGGGCCGAGGATCGTGTCCACGCCCGGAAACTTGGCGAACGGGAACACTGCCTCCTTGACCGAGACGTGGAGCGGGCGGCGCCTCGGCACCGAGAGCTCCGCCAGCGTCTTGCCCGCCATCACGAGCGACGCCAGCTTGGCCACCGGCAGCCCCGTGGCCTTCGATACGAAGGGCACGGTGCGCGACGCGCGCGGGTTCACCTCGAGGATCCACACCTGCCCGTCCTTGACCGCGAATTGCGTGTTCATCAGGCCCACCACGCCGAGCTCGCGCGCGATCGCGGCCACCTGTCGTTCGATCTCCTCGACGATCCAGGCAGGCAAGGAGTACGGCGGCAGCGCACACGCGGAATCGCCCGAGTGGATGCCCGCCTCTTCGATGTGCTCCATCACGCCAGCCACGAACACCGCGCCCGTGCGATCGCACAGCGCGTCGACGTCCACCTCGATCGCCGAGCTCAGGAACTCGTCGATGAGAATCGGATGCTCCGGGGAGGCGTCGACTGCGCGCTGGGCGAACTCCGCCAGCGATGCATCGTCGTAGACCACCTGCATTGCCCGTCCGCCGAGTACATACGAGGGCCGCACCACCACCGGATATCCGATCCGATGCGCGACCTCGCGGGCCTCGCCGAGGCCTCGGGCGGTGCCCCAGCGGGGGGCCCGCATGCCGAGCTTCGCCAGCACCTCGCCGAAGCGCTGGCGGTCCTCGGCCCGGTCGATCGCATCCGCCGGTGTCCCGAGGAGCTTGACTCCCGCTTTCTCGAGCGCCACAGCCAGCTTGAGCGGCGTCTGGCCGCCGAACTGCACGATGACACCGACCGGGCGCTCGCGATCGCAGATCGCGAGCACGTCCTCGCGCGTCAGCGGCTCGAAATAGAGCCGGTCCGAGACGTCGTAGTCGGTCGAGACGGTCTCCGGATTGCAGTTGACCATCACGGTCTCGAAGCCCGCCTCGCGGAGGGCCATCGACGCGTGCACGCAGCAGTAGTCGAACTCGATACCCTGGCCGATGCGATTCGGGCCGCCGCCCAGGATCACGACCTTGGGCCGCCCCGTGGGCGGCGCCTCGTCCTCGCGCACGATCGTGCTGCGCTGGACGTGGGCCGGTTCGTAGCTCGAGTACAGGTAGGGAGTCTGGGCCGCGAACTCGGCGGCGCAGGTGTCCACGCGTCGGTAGACGGGCGCGATGCCCGCGCGGCCGCGCGCCTCCGTGACTTGCTCCTCGGTCGTGCCCGAAAGCGCGGCGATGCGGCGGTCGGCAAGGCCGAGCTCCTTGGCTCGGCTGAGCGCCGCCGGCTCGAGCGCCTGAGCGCCGATCACGCGCACCCGCTCCTCCTCCGCCACGATCTCCGCGAGCTGCTGCAAGAACCACCGGTCGATCGCGGACGCCTGGTGGAGCTCCTCGATGGACAGGCCCGCGCGCAGCGCTTCCGCGCACAGGAACAGGCGCTCGGCCCGTGGAACGGACACCTCCTTGAGCTTGTCCGCGACGGCGAGCCCGCGAGGGCGGTCGAAGCCGAACGCGCCGATCTCGAGCGAGCGCACCGCCTTGTTGAGGGCCTGCTTGAACGTCCGGCCGATCGCCATGACCTCGCCCACAGACTTCATCTGCGTCGTGAGCACGTCCTCCGCCCCCGGGAACTTCTCGAACGAAAAGCGAGGGATCTTGACGATCACGTAGTCGATGGTCGGCTCGAAGCTGGCCGGTAGGAAGGGTGCCCCTTCGGGAAGGCCACGGCTCGTGATGTCGTTCGGGATCTCGTCGAGCGTGTAGCCGATCGCCAGCTTGGCCGCGATCTTCGCGATCGGAAAGCCAGTCGCCTTGGAGGCCAGCGCCGAGCTGCGCGACACCCGCGGGTTCATCTCGATGACCAGCATCTCGCCTGAGTCGGGGTGGATGGCGAACTGGATGTTCGAGCCCCCGGTCGCGACGCCGATCTCGCGGATGACCGCCATCGCCGCGTCACGCATACCCTGGTACTCGCGGTCGGTGAGGGTCATCGCCGGCGCGACGGTGATCGAGTCGCCCGTGTGCACGCCCATCGGATCGAAGTTCTCGATCGAGCAGATGATGACGACGTTGTCCTTGCTGTCGCGCATCACCTCGAGCTCGAACTCCTTCCAGCCGAGCGCGCTGCGTTCGACCAGCACCTCGCCGCGCGGAGACATCTGCAGCGCCCACGCGATCTTGTCCGCGTAATCGCCGTGCCCTTGCGCGATGCTGGCGCCCGAGCCGCCGAGCGTGAACGAGGGCCGAATGATCGCAGGAAAGCCGATCCGGGGGATCAGCGCCTCGGCCTCGGCCAGCGTCCTCACATAGCCGCTCGTCGGGCACGAGAGGCCGATTCGCGCCATCGCCGCCTTGAACTGCTCGCGATCCTCGGCCTTCTCGATCGCCTCCACCTGCGCCCCGATGAGCTCGACGCCGTGCTCCGCAAGCACGCCGCGCCGGTGCAGCTCGAGCGCTAGGTTGAGGGCCGTCTGGCCGCCCAGGGTGGGCAACAGGGCATCCGGCTTCTCCCTCCGGATCACCTCGGCCACGGTCTCGGGCGTCAGTGGCTCGACGTACGTCCGGTCCGCGAGCTCAGGATCCGTCATGATGGTCGCCGGATTGGAGTTCACCAGCACGACCCGGTAGCCCTCCTCGCGCAGCGCTCGGATGCCCTGCGTTCCCGAGTAGTCGAACTCGCACGCCTGGCCGATGACGATGGGACCGGAGCCGATCACGAGGATGGTGCGCAGGTCGGTGCGCTTCGGCACGGCTATCCGCCTTTCCTGACGAGGCGCCCGCCCTCGGCCTTCGCCTCATCCGGCAGCACGGCAGCGGCCGCGTCCACTCGTTCTCCGAGGTCCCACTTGAGCTGCGCCAGGCCCTCCATGATCCGCCGCTTGAGCCGGAGGCTCTCCTCTTCGGGGCGCACGAGCGCCTCCAGGAGGGCGGCCTTGGCCGTTTGGTGTCCGAGCCGGATCAAGGATTCGGCCGCGGCGAACCGCACGCCCTCGTCGATATCGGCCATGTAGGGCGCCAGCAGCAGGGCCACCCGCGGGTCCTTCTCGTCTCCGCAGTGGTGGACGAGCTGGACCTTCTTGCTCGGATCGCGCGTGTAGTCGGGTGGGTTCTGCTCGCATAGCTCCCGCAGCACATCGATTCGCTGGTCGAGCTCTGCCACCCGGTCCAGGATCCGCAGGGGCCACGCGATGGACTCGGCCCGCTTGAGGTAGCGCCGCAGGGGCGCCAGCGCCCGCTCTGGCGGCAGGCGCGAGAGCACGTCGAACACGTACTCCTTCTCGGCCTCGTCGCTGATCGTCTTGTCGTACACGAAGCCGAACCGAGAGAAGAGGGCGTAGATCGCGTCCTCGCTCCCGTCCTCGTGCAGCTTTTCCAGCGCGCGGAACCGATCCTCGTGCTGCGCGTCCTTGTTGGTCGCGGCCTTGATGTGGTTTCGGAGGGCCCGCTCGGCGCGGCCCTCACGGGAAAGAAGCTCCCGAAGGCTCATGGGACACGCATCCTACACGCCTGTGGCCCCCGCGCCACCCGGCGAAAAAAGATCTAGCCACCTCCACCCCCCTCAGCTAGGATGCCACCGAGCCGAAGGGTCTGCCCCTCTCTAACACTTCAGGGGCGCCCCAGAGGCGCTACTGTGTATTGGCTTAAACCAGGGGGCTAGAGGGGCACATCGCGAGACCTTCCCGAAAGCTGCGTGCACGAAGCTCGGTGGGCGCTGCCGCGCCCGCCGCCGAATTTGCCGTTCGTTGGGCAAATTCTCTTGACACGCGCGCCACCCGAGCGGCGATACTCGGGGCCCCCGGAAACCGGGGACAGGGACCCATTGAACCAAACACCACGCGCTGCACCGTGGTGAGGAAACCGGCCGCAGGCCATTGACGAGCGGAGCCAGGAGCTGGATCCGCACCGAGGCGAGGGAGGCAAAGCGAAGGAAAGAGAGACAGCGGTGCTTCTTGTTGCGGTTTTTCTGAGGCCCACGGGCCGGTAGAAGCTTCTAGTAAACGAGTTCCGAACAAGAACGAATTGATTAACGCTTTAGTCGTTCGAAGGAGGGGACACCTGATGAGTAAGCTGCGAACTGGATTGCTCGCGACCGGGCTGGCCTTTGGCTGGCTCGGTTGTGGCGACGAGATTCACTACAGCGGTAGCGACGCCGCCAAGGGCGACCCCGGCATGACGGGGCCTGCCGGAGGCAAGGGCGACAAGGGCGAAAAGGGAGATCCCGGCGCGCCCGCTACCACCAACGACCACTTCATGTTCCAGCCCAAGGGCACGCTTCAGGGCGTGGTCTACGACCAGTACGATCGCAAGCCGATCTCTGGCGCGAAGATCCACCTGAACTTCTCTGGCGCAATGGGCTCCGCGACGGGTACGGTCACGACGGCCACCACCGGTACGGACGGCAGCTACTCCTTCCTCAGCGTCCCCGCCACCGCGGCGACTGGCCTCTCGCACCCCACTGCCGGCGCGATGTGGATGGGCGTCTACTCGGTGGTCCTCGAGCTCCCGGAGCCGACGGGTGCGATGGATCGCCAGTACCGCAGGTACCAGGAGCGCAAGGCCGCCGTGGTCTTCACCGATCTCGGTGACGGCGAGTCGGCGGCAGGTTCGGACCAGAACACCGACACCCAGGTCGACGGCCTCGTGGCCAACCTCGACTTCCCGGTCCGCCAGTTGCGCGCTGCGGTCGCGGGCAACGTCTACGACGCCGAGGATCGTTCGCCCAAGGCGAACTTCCCGATGCTGTTGACATACGCCACCGGCATGGACAGCAATGGCACGCAAATGGCAGTCCCCTGCCCTGGCACCGATCAGTCGGCCGCCGGTCAAACGGCGTCGAACGTGACGACCGATGCGATGGGCGCCTACATGGCGTCCGGCTTCGAGGAAGGCGTGTGCTACACGCTGCGACCCGTCGACGACCGCTACAGCTTCTCCGGCGCGTCGGTCAACCCACAAGGCCGCTACACGGGTACGCCCTTCTACGCGCCTGAGAACGGCGTCGTCCGCCGCCTCTCGGACATCCTTGTCCAGAACAATGCCGGCCGAGACAGCGTGCCGCCCTACGTCGTCAGCGTGACCCCGGGCGACGAGTCGGTCCAGCTGGCCGGCGCTGCCCTCGACCAGAACGTGGTCATCACGTTCAACGAGACGATGGACATCACCAAGCAGGCCAACCTCGCGACCTCCACCTTCTGGGGCCTGAACGACTCGGGCGACCGGACCTTCCCGTGCCGCGGCGTCAACTCGGCGCCGACGGTCGCGGCGAGCGGCCAGTGGGGCCCGCCCGGCGTCGCTGCAACCGTCGCCGCCAAGTGCCGCACGCTGCAGGAGATCCAGACCATCGCCACCTGGGACGCGGCGGCCAAGGTCCTCACGATCGATCCGCAGACGAACTTCGTCCCGGGTCTCGCGTACGCGTACCGCACCGACCTTCACAACGCGCTCCTCACGGACGTCGCAGGCAACGCCCGCACCGGCGCGCGTCCCGCCTCGTCCACCTCGACGACCGGCGACGCATTCCTCGCAGGCGGCGGCTTCGCCTGCGACGGCGCCCTGGGCATGAGCCCCGGCGTCGGCTGCGCGCGCGACTCGATCGTCTTCACGTTCCAGGCGGGCGCGAACCTGCTCACGGTCGACGCCTGCGTGACCAACGCCATGACGGGGGCGCAGACCGGCCTCTGCCAGGAGCCGGACACGGCCGACAATCAGGCCCTGGTCGGTGGCGCTGGCCCCACCACTCGCGCCAACATCATCGAGCAGCGCCCAGGCGTCACGGACCACTCGTTCCGCGACCTCCTCGTCGGCCCTGGGAACGGCATGTACAATGCCAACGCAGCGCTCGGGACGGCGGCGAACGCGACCAACAACGCGTACGTCCGCTGGACGCCGGTCGCGGGCGCCGTCGCGTACATCATGTACTTCCGCAGCACGCTGTACCCGAACCCGCAGCCCCTCCAGAAGGTCTTCGGTGGCACGCCGCCCCGGTACGCGACCAACATCTCGCTGACCGGCATCAACGGCATCATGGGCATGGTCTACCCCGACAACCCGAACACGCCGACCATCAACGAGGCCTTCATCACCCTCAACACGCAGTGGGACAACAACCTGACGTTCGACCTCGGCCTCTCCGCCGTCAACGTGGACGGCAACGAGGGACCCATCACCTTCCTGGCGGTCAAGGACAACACCACGCCCGAAGTGGCGCAGTCCAGCGCGACCAAGCCGCTCGGCGCGAACTGGAACTTCGTCGCAGGGGCAGCCACGGCCGGCGTCAACGACTCGATCGCGCTCGTGGACGCCGACTGGACCGGCTGCGTGGGCGGCGTCGCGCTCCCCGCTGGCGTCGCCAGCAAGCGCATCACTTGCCAGTCGGTCGCCCAGACCGGCTTCCACTCGCTCCTCGCCTCCGGCTACGGCCAGGGCACGGTGCTCATCCAGCTGTCTGAGCCGGTCAGCGCCGCCTCGCTCGTCACCACGGCCTTCTCCTACCAGAACGGCTTCGTGCGCAACGACATCGGCAACACCACCGACACGAACGGTGCGGAGCCTGATCCCACCATCTCGGCGGTCGGAGCGGTCGCAGCCGGCGAGGGCAAGACCGACCTCGTGGCGATCAACCTCTCCAACATCTTCGCGGTGGACTCGGGCGACTGGATCGCCCTGTCCGGCTCCGGCGGCGCGCTCCGCGATCTCGCGGGCAATGCCGCTGCGGCGGCCACCTCGTCGGGCTCGAATGCGGAGGCTCCGTCCTTCAAGTTCGTCGACAACATCAGCCCGATGATCCGCTCCGTCACGTTGACGCCGAGCGCCACGGCCGTTGCCAATACCGATCAAATCGGTATCGTCTTCACCAAGCGCGTCTTCCTCGAGGATGAGCTGCCGATTGCGAACGCCGCCAACGGCAACTACAACACCGCCCTCGTCAACTTCGCCGGAGCGGGTCGCTTCTTCCCGCAAGCCGCTCTCGCGACCGATGGCGCCGCAGCCGCCACCACACTCGTCGCCAACCTTGCCACGAGTGCCGGTGGCGACGACACCGTCACCTTCACCTTCGGCGATATCAGCTGGCTGGCCGACGACACCCGGATCAACCTGGCGGGCGTCCACAATATTGACTGGTTCGCGCAGAGCCCCGCGGGTGTCGCGAGCCGCTCTACCAACACGACGGACGATGGCCGACAAGCCTACGTGAACTTCCGTGTGGAGACCGGTGGCACTCCAGCGGGTGCGTACGCCCCGAACGCGAGTGGCGTCGGCACGCGCGACACCCAGCAGGACACTGTCGGTCCCCGCCTCTCGCTCCGCGACGCGGATCGTGGCGCCGGCACGGTCGACTTCGGCAACTCCGTCAACATCGCCTGCCCGGTGGCTCCCGCCACCAACGTCGCGCAGAACGGCTTCGCCATCCGCGTGACGCTGACTGACGCCGTCCTCAACGATGGCTCCGCGGCTGCCGCCAACACGGCCGCCAACTGGACCGTTACCTTCCGCGACTTCGGTGGTTGCGGCGGTGGCGGCCCCGCCTGTGCGGCAATCGGCTGGAACGGCACGGTCAACGGCCAGGGCAACGCGGGCACCAACCCCGAGGCCTTCAGCGCCGCGATCCAGACGGTCATCTGCGCCCCGCAGGCCGGCGGCACGGGGGGCACGGTCTGCACGCTCACCTACAACCTGCAGAATCAGCAGCAGACCACCGCCGGTGACTGCACCACCGCCACGAGCCGCATCTTTGCGGTGGACACGGTCACGTTCAGCGCCACGGTGCGCGACTGCAACAACGCAGGCTGCACCACCGGCAACACCGCAGCGGTAGGTGGACGTACGTACACGTTCTCCACCAACCGCAGCGCCGCTGCAGCGGCCACGACGGGTGACGTCAACCCGGCGAACGACGGCTGGATCCGCTCGTAGTCACGAGCACAACCTCATGACCTAGAAGGGGGGGTGGCGAAAGCCACTCCCCCTTCTACTTTTCCTGGACACCACTTTTCGGGCACGCCCGTTGAGTGCGGCGCCCTGCCTGCCTATACTCGCGGCCCGCCCAGGCGGGTCGCCATGGCCAAGATCGATCGGGTTCGCAACCTCGGAATCGTCGCCCACATCGACGCGGGCAAGACCACCGTGACCGAGCGGTTCCTCTACTACTCGGGACGCATCCACAAGATGGGGGAGGTCCACGAGGGTGAGGCCACGATGGACTGGATGCCGCAGGAGCGCGAGCGCGGCATCACCATCACCGCCGCGGCGACGACCCTGTCCTGGCGCGACCATGAGCTTCACCTCATCGATACGCCGGGACACGTGGACTTCACGATCGAGGTCGAGCGCAGCCTGCGGGTTCTCGACGGGGCCGTGGTCGTGTTCGACGGCGTGGCCGGCGTGGAGCCGCAATCGGAGACGGTCTGGCACCAGGCCGACCGCTTCCACGTGCCTCGCCTCGCCTTCGTCAACAAGCTCGATCGTACCGGGGCCGAGCTCGACCGCGTGGTCCACGAGATCCGCGATCGCCTGCAGGGCCATCCCGTGCCGATCCAGCTTCCGATCGGCGCCGAGGACAAGTTCTCAGGCCTCATCGACCTCGTGGAGATGCGCGCGCTGCGCTTTCCGGCCGACGATGAGGAGGAGTCTACCTTCGAACCCATTCCCGCAGACCTGCTCGACCTCGCGCGGGCAGCGCGCGAGCGTGCGATCGAGGCAGCCGCCGACCTCGATGATGCCCTCGCCGAGCGCTACCTCGGTGGCGAAGAGATCAGTGCGGACCAGCTTCGCAAGGGGCTCCGGAAGGCGACCCTCGCGGGCCGCATCCAGCCCGTGCTGTGCGGCGCTGCCCTGCGCAACAAGGGCATCCAGCCGCTGCTCGACGCCGTCATCGACTATCTTCCTTCGCCTACCGAGGTTCCCGCGATCACGGGCATCGACCCGAAGACGCATGACCCGCTCGAGCGCGCGAGCGACCTCAGGCAGCCGCTTGCCGCGCTCGCCTTCAAGGTCCAGATGGACGACGGGCGCAAGACCGTCTACGTGCGTGTCTACTCCGGATCGCTCAAGGCCGGAGAGGAGGTCTACAACCCTCGGCTCGGGAAGACGGAAAAGGTGGCGCGCTTGTTCTCGGTCCACGCCGACAAGCGCGAGCGCATCGAGAAGGTCGATGCGGGTTGGATCGCGGTCGCCATGGGACTCAAGGAGACCGGCACGGGAGATACGCTTTGCGCCACGGCCAAGCCGATCCTGCTCGAGACCATCACGGCCCAGGAGCCCGTCATCTCCGTGGCGGTCGAGCCCGCGAGCCTGGCCGACAAGGACAAGCTCGACCTGGCGCTCGCCAAGATGACGGACGAGGATCCGACGTTTCGCGTGCGGGAAGACACCGACACCGGCCAGACGCTCATCAGCGGCATGGGCGAGCTGCATCTCGACATCGTCGTCGATCGGATCCGCCGCGAATACGGCGTCGAGGCAAGGGTGGGCCGACCCCAGGTCATGTACCGCGAGACCGTCCGGGCACCCGGCGAAGCCGAGCAGCGCTTCGAGCGCAACATGACTGACGACAAGGGCAAGGAGCGCGTCATCTACGGGCATGCTCGCGTGCGCGTCACGCCCCGGCCGCGCGGCACTGGCAGCCTCGTCCGCAGCGAGCTCGTGGCGGCGCCCGGCACCTTGCCTCCGCCACCCGCCCTGGTGCAGGCGGCCCTGACGGGCTTGCGAGAGGCGTCCGCGAGCGGCCCACAGGGCTTTCCAATGGAGGACGTCGAGGCCACGCTGCTGGAGCTGCAGGTCCAGCCCGGAGCCTCCACCGAGATCGGCCACCGGGTGGCGGCCTCGGAGGCCTTCCGCGGAGCCTGCCGCGACGCGGGCACGAGCCTGCTCGAACCCATCATGAAGCTCGAGGTGCTGTCCCCGGAGGACTTCATGGGCGAGGTGCTGGGCGACCTCAACGCGCGTCGGGCTCAGATCTCGGACGTCGGCTTCCGAGGCACATCGCGGCTCATCACCGCCAAGGTACCGCTACGGAACGTGTTCGGTTATTCGACCGAGCTGCGCTCCCGATCCCAGGGTCGCGCCACCTACAGCATGACCTTTGCCGAGTACGACGCCTGGCAGTGAACGCACGAGGATGCGTCAGGCGCTGGTGGTGGGCGCCGTCGGCATGCGACCTCGGCTCCCCTGGAGGTCGGTGACCTGGGCCTCGAGCTTGCCGACTGTGTCGCAGAGCCGATCGAAGTCCTCTCGAGGGACCCCACCGAGACGCTCGAGTACCCAGCCACGCCCGCGGGCCACGCGATCGGCCAGCTCCCAGATGCGAAGCACCTGCCGAGCCGCGAGCGGCGTCCGGAGCGCACGCCCGAGGAATGGCCGCTCGGCCACGATACGTTCCACCCACTGCGGCGCTTGCCTCGACATTCGGCCCTCATAGGACGGGGCCCGGGGCACGTCAACCGAATAGCAGCGGCCCCTTGCGACCATGACGGCTCGATGACAAGCTGCACGCAAATGGCGTTCGAGCCGCGCCACCTGCCGGTCCTCGCGGGCCTCGGCCTGCAAGATGCGCAGGCCCGCCGCGTGACGTACCTGCGCATCTCGCTGACCGATCGCTGCAACTATCGCTGCACCTACTGCATGCCCTCGGAAGGCGTGGAGCTCCTGCCCAAGCCTCAGCTGCTCACCTTCGAGGAGATCGAGCGCCTCGCCCGCGTGTTCCTGCAGCTGGGTGTGCGCCGGCTGCGGCTGACAGGCGGCGAGCCAACCATTCGCAAGGACCTGCTCGAGCTGGTCGCCCGGCTGGCTGCCTTGCCGGACCTCGAGGACCTGTCGCTCTCCACCAATGGGGAGCTCCTGGCCGAGATCGCTGCGCCGCTGCGCCGGGCAGGCCTTCAGCGCCTCAACGTCAGCCTGGATTCTCTGGACCCGGAGCGATTCCTGCGGATCACTCGCCGGGGCCGGCTCGATCGCGTGCTCGCAGGTCTCGACGCCGCGGCTTGTGCAGGCTTCGTGATCAAGCTCAACGCGGTCGCCATCCGGGGCTTCAACGACGACGAGCTCGGCGACATCTGTAGGTTCGCCTGGGAGCGCGGGATGATCCCGCGCTTCATCGAGCTCATGCCGATGGCCGCGGGCGAGCTGTTCGTGCCGGGCGAGCTCTTCCCGGCTGCCGAGATGCGCGCGCGCATAGAAGCCGAGTTCCCGGCCGCAGTCCTGGTTCCAGCGACGGGGAGCGCGCCCGGCTGGGGCCCGGCGCGATACTGGCGCCTCGAGGGCCCCGGTGTTCCGGCGCGCGCTGAAGTCGGCCTCATCACGCCCATGACCGAGCACTTCTGCGACACATGCAACCGCGTCCGCCTGTCGTCGGTGGGAGGCCTACATCCCTGCCTGGCGCACGACGATGCCACGGACCTGCGTACGCCCCTGCGCGCTGGTGCCTCCGACGAGACGCTCCTCGAGGTCGTCCGCCAGGCGCTTTCAGGCAAGCGGGATGGCCACTGGTTCGGGATCGATGGGCAGGGTGGACCTCAAAAGGCCATGGTCTCCATCGGAGGCTGACCGCCTGGGGCCCACGCCCCCCTGAGCCCGCCCCAGATCCCCAGGTTGCCGGCGAGGCGCGCGCGGGTAGAATGGCCGCAGATGGCCAAGTCCTCTCGACTGATCAAGATCGCCCTCAGTGTGGCCCTCGTCGGAGGCGGTGTGGGCTACCTGCTCGTGACGAGCACGTCTTCGGCGATGGAGTACTACAAGCACGTCGACGAGGTGCTCTCCGCCAAGGAGAGCTGGAAGGGCAAGAAGCTTCAGGTTCACGGCCGCGTGGTCGTGGGATCGATCCGCAAGATCCCCGGGACGCTCGACTGGCGCTTCGACATTCAGCACAACGGCCAGGTGATCGCCGCGCACTACGTCGGCATCGTGCCAGACACCTTCAAGGACAACTCGGAGGTCGTCTGCAAGGGCCAGCTCGCGGGCGACCTGCTCGAGGTCTCGCGCGATGGCGTGATGGCCAAGTGTCCAAGCAAGTACGACGCCACCGGGGCACGCACCGGCTCGCACCCGGGCGATATTCCACGCCCAGGCTCACCCTCCTCTCGCGCTCCCGGAGCGGCGCCCCCAGCGTCCGAGCCGCGCTGATGGCCGCCCTCGGCGGGTTCGTCCTCGTCCTGGCCCTGGTCGCGGCCGCCTACGCGGTCGCCACGTCGGTCGTCGGCGCGCGGAACGGCCGCCGCTCTCTTGTCGTGGCGGGTCTGCGCGGCAGCTACCTCGTCGCTGCGCTCATGACGCTCGCGACGTCGCTCCTCCTGCACGCGTTCGTCTCGCACGACTACACGCTCAAGTACGTCCAGCACTACTCCGACTCGTCGATGCCGCTCTTTTACAAGCTCACCGCCTACTGGGGTGGGCTCGACGGCTCGCTGATGTTCTGGGGCTGGCTGCTCTCGCTCTTCTCGGCGGTCGCCATCCACGTCAACCGCGAGCGGCATCGCGAGCTCCTGCCGTGGATCGTCGCGGTCCTCATGGGCATCACGACCTTCTTCCTCGTGCTGCTGGTCTTCATGAAGAACCCCTTCGAGACCTTCCTCGCCGCAGCGCCTGCCGAAGGCAAGGGGCTCAATCCGCTGCTCCAGAACCCTTACATGGCGACGCACCCTCCGTCGCTGTACATCGGCTTCGTCGGCATGACGATCCCTTACGCGTTCGGCATGGCTGCGCTCATCACGGGCAACCTCGACGATGCGTGGCTCCTGTCGGTGCGGCGCTGGGTGCTCGTCGCCTGGCTGTTCAACACGGTAGGGCTCGGGCTCGGCAGCCTCTGGGCCTACGAGGTGCTCGGCTGGGGCGGCTACTGGGCCTGGGATCCGGTCGAGAACGCAGGGCTCTTGCCCTGGCTCACCGCCACGGCATTCCTGCACTCCGTGATGATCCAGGAGCGTCGCGGGATGCTCAAGAAGTGGAACCTCATCCTCGTCATCCTGACGTTCATGCTGACCATCGTCGGCACGATGATGACGCGCACGGGCATCGTGCAGTCGGTGCATGCCTTCGGCGAGGACAATCAGCTCCTCGTGATGTTTCTCGGCTTTCTCTTCGTGGTCGCCGCGTTCTCCTTTGGCCTGCTGTTCCATCGGATGCCGCTCCTGCGCTCCAGAAACGAGCTGGAGAGCTGGCTGTCGCGCGAGTTCGCGTTCCTCGTCAACAACTGGATCCTGCTCGTCGCGGCGGTGTTCGTGTTCTTCGCGACCATGTTCCCCACCATCTCGGAGAAGCTCGTCGGCAACCGCATCACCGTCGGTCCCCCCTTCTTCAACCAGTGGATGATCCCGATCGGGCTCACCCTGCTCGCGCTCATGGGGATCGGCCCCCTGCTCGCGTGGCGCCGCTCGACGCCAGAGAACCTGCGCCGGCAGTTCACGTCGCCGTTCTCCATCGGCGGCCTCGTGGCGGTCGCGACCGTGTTCGCGGGCCTGCGCAATCCCTGGGTGGTGGCGGACTTCGCGCTCTCGGGCATGGTCCTTACGACCATCACGCAGGAGTTCGTGCGCGGTGTGCGCGTGCGGCAGAAGACCACCAAGCTCGACTTCTTCACCTCACTCATTGGCCTCGTGAGCAGGTCGCGCCGGCGCTATGGCGGCTACCTCGTACATATCGGCGTCGTCATGTTGTTCTTCGGCTGGGCGGGCAACGCCTACGTCGCCGACACCGAGGTGTCGCTCAAGCCGGGGCAGAAGATGGAGCTAAGGCACTACCAGCTCCGTTACAACGACCTGCTGCAGGCCGAGGATATGCAGAAGGAGATGATCACGGCGGACGTGACCGTCTTCAAGGACGGCAAGGAGCTGACGCGGGTGCGCCCCGCGCGCTGGTTCTACAAGCGCTCCAAGGAGGACAACGCGACCACGCAGGTGGAGATCGTGCGCGGCGTCGACGAGGACCTTTACATCATCCTCGGGGGCTTCGATCCGCAGGAGAAATCAGCGTCCATCAAGATCACGATCAACCCGCTCGTGAACTGGGTCTGGTTCGGCTTCGCCTGGGTCATCGTCGGGACGCTGATCGCGCTCTCGCCCGAGCGGGCCTACGCGGTCGCTGCCGCGCAGGCCGCGGCGGAGCGCTCGCCAGGGTCGATGGGCCTTCTCGTCCTGCTGGGCCTGCTCCTCGCCGGGTCCGTGGCGCGGGCGCAGACGGGGCCGAAGACGATGGAAGTGGCGCCGCCGACGCCGACCGCGCACGACGTCAAGGTGGACATCGTGCGCGAGGAGCGCTCGCCGATCGAGCGCGAGATCGAGCAGCAGATCGTGTGCATGTGTGGTACCTGCACGCGCGAGGTGGTCTCGGATTGCCGTTGCTCGGCCGCCGCCAAGAACCGCGCGGAGGTGCGAAAGCTGCTCGCCGAAGGCAAGACCAAGGCGCAAATCCTCGAGCACTTCCGGGCGAAACACCCCGGAGACTCGGCACTCATCGTCCCACCCGACACGGGCTTCAACCGGCTCGCCTGGGTGCTTCCCTACGGCATCGCGCTCGGGAGCGCTGGCCTCGTCATCGCGCTCGCGCGTCGACTGGGACGGCGCAGCGCGAGCGCCTCGCCCGCGCCGGCCTCCGAAGAAGCCCACGATCCCTCTGACGCGAAGACCGATGCCCGCCTCGACGAAGAGCTCCGAAACCTCGACTGAGCCGAACCGGGCGCTCCGCACCGTCCTGCTCTCGGGCTGGACCGCGGTCGCGGCGTGCGCGCTGGTGGCGGCGATCTACGTGTTCGGGGTGGCGCGCGCCGAGCTGGGAGCGGGCGCCGTGATGCTGGTCCTTGGCGCAGGGGCCCTCGGCTGGGCAGTGGCGGCGTTGTTCTCGGCCTTGTTCCCCCACGAGGGGGAGCTCTCGAGTGGCAAGGCGCGCGTCACGGGTCGACGGCGCAAGGAGCTCGAGCGAGAGAAGCATCTGGTGCTGCGGGCCATCAAGGAGCTCGAGTTCGATCGGGACATGGGCAAGGTCGGGGTCGCGGACTTCGACGAGATCTCGTCGCGCTTTCGGGCCCGCGCGCGCCGCCTGCTGCGTGAGCTCGATGACGAGCCCGACGATCTCCGCGGCATCATCGAGAAGGAGCTGCGCGCGAGGCTGCGCATCAAGGGGATCGGCCTCGACGAGGCGCCCGATCCGGCCATGACCGAGGCGCCGGCGCCGGCCGAACCGGCGAGCGCTCCGGGTGCCGCGCTCGCGCAGGCCGCGCCTGCGCCCGGCCAATGCGAGGGATGCCGCGGGGCCAACGACGCGGACGCCCGCTTCTGCAAGCACTGCGGTGCCAGGATCGCGGGCGTGGCGTCGTGAGCGCGCCGCGGCGACCGGCACAATGCATTCGCTTTGGCGCATGTATTGCCCTGGCTCTCGTGGCCGCGGGAGCGCGGGCGCAGCCGATGTTCGATCCGGCGCAGATGAGCGGCATTCCGCGGGCCGATCCGCAGGTTCCCGCCGGGGAGCTGACGGTGCGCGTCATCCGTGGGCAGATGACCCACAACGTCGCTGCGCAGCTCGTCGAGCTCGTGTCGTCGCAGGGCGAGTCGAAGCAGGAGAAGACCGAGGCCGACGGTCGCGCGCGGTTCGCCGCCCTCCCCACGGGCTCGCGCTGGACTGCGCGCACGGAGCTGGACGGGCAAACGCTGGTCTCGCAGCCGATCGACATCTCAGCGCAGGCGGGCGTCCGCCTCCTGCTGGTCGGCAAGGCGAGCGGTGCGGCGGGGATGGCCGGGACCGCCACGGGCGGCGCCCGGCCGCCGGCCGCGCCCGTCCGATCGGGCGATCGCTCGAAGTTGCGTCTCGGCGAGAGCACGCGCCTCATCGTCGAGTTCGAGGACGACTGGCTCTCCTTCTTCTGGGTGTACGACCTGCGGAACGACGGCGCCGAGCCGTATGAGCCCGGAGCTGACGGCCTGATCCTGCCGCTTCCGGCGGGGGCCAAGAGCGCGTCCGTCCAGCGCATGGGCGCCGAGGCGCCGCCGGCCAAGGTGATCGAGGGTCGAGGGACCGTGTGGGAGGGCCCGGTGCCGCCGGGCGGCACGCAGCTCATCGTCGGCTTTGCGCTGCCCTTCGACGCGGAGGCACGCTTTCGCACCGAGGTCGGCTTGCCGCTCGCGGAGTGGCAGCTCATCACGCGTGACAACAGTGGGCTGTCGATCGAGGGCGACGGGGTCGGACCACCAGAAAGGCGTACGCGCGATGGCCAGGCGTTCTCCGTGCGGCTCGGCCGGTCGGTTGGTCCCGCCGGGATCGACCTCGTCATCCGCGGCAAGCACCACGACAAGCGCGCTCGCTGGGCGGGCCTGCTTGTGGCCGGCGTGCTGTTCCTGTGGGCGGCCGGCGGCGCGGTCGTCGGTCGTGAGAGCGCCCAGGCGTCGAAGGGTACGCTCGAGCAGGACATCGAGGCCGCGTACGACGCGCTGGTCGCGCTCGAGTCGCGCGCCCGCAAGGACAGGTCGACGAAGGTAGCGGTCGAGCGCGCGGCGCTCGTGGAGAAGCTCGAGACGCTCTATCGCCAGTCGGAGGGATAGGCGTGCGTCCGCCGGCTTTCGAGCGGGTCGCTCTGCGGGGCGTCGGCAAGCGATTCGGGCATGTGCAGGCGCTGCGCGACGTGGACCTCCTGCTCTGTGCGGGCGAGGTCGTCGCCTTGCTCGGCGACAACGGTGCCGGAAAGTCGACGCTCGTCGGGGTCCTTTCGACGCTGGTTCGGCCGACCGCGGGTGAGGTGCGCTTCGGTGGCCTGCCGCACGCGGCGGCGGCTCGATCGCTACGCGCCGAGGTGGGGCTGCTCGCGCACGCGGCGCTCGTGTACCCGGAGCTGTCGGCGCGCGAGAACCTGCGCTTCTTCGGCCGGCTTTGCGGGACGCCCGAGGACGCCGAGGTGGCGATCGCGCGCGTGGGGCTCGAGGCGGCGGCCGACCGGCCGGCGTCCACGTACTCGCGCGGCATGCTGCAAAGGCTGGCGCTCGCGCGGGCCCTGCTCGGCCAGCCGACCCTGGTGCTGCTCGACGAGCCCTTCACGGGGCTCGATCGCAGCGGCGTCGAGGTGGTGCGCGAGGTGGTGCGCGAGCTCGGCGCGGCTCGCCGGATCGTCGTCCTCGTGACGCATGACCTCGAGGCCGCGAGCGGCCTTTGCACCCGCGCGCTGCTGGTGCGTCGAGCGCGGCTCTTGCGGGACGTACGCGCCGAGACCCCGCTCGATGCGCCAGGCCTGCGCGCAGTGTTCGACGTGCCGCGCGATGCGCCAAGGCCGGCCGCGCCCGAGGCGGGTCCTGCCGGTGAGGTGCCCCTGCGGCCTCCGCTCGGCTTTCTCGCCGGCACCTTGGCGGTCCTCGGCAAGGATCTGCGCACCGAGGCGCGCTCGAAGGAGACCGTGCTGTCGATGGCGCTGTTCGCCGCGACCGTGACGCTCGTGTTTTCGTTCGCCTTCGTGCGCGAGGGGCGCGTGGCGCCCGAGCTGCCGGCGGGCATCCTGTGGGTCGCGCTCGTGTTCGCCGGCACGCTCGGGGTGCAACGTGCGCTCGATCGCGAGGGGGACGCGCTCCGAGGCCTGCTCCTCGCACCGCTGCCTCGCCCCGCCATCTTGGCCGCCAAGGCGCTCGGCATCGCGACCCTGCTCGGGGCGACGGCGCTCGGCCTCGTGCCGCTCGTGGCGCTCCTGTTCGGGGTACCGCTCGGCGCGCACCTGCCCGAGCTCTGCGGCCTCATCCTGCTCGGCGCGCTCGGCACCTCAATCCTGGGCGCCCTCGTGGCCGTCGCCGCGGCGCGCACGCGCGGGCGGCACGTGCTCCTGCCCGTGCTCCTGTTCCCGCTCCTGGTGCCGCTGCTCATCGCGGGCGTTCGCGGCACCGCGGCCATCGTGGAGGCCCCGGCCGAGCTCGAGGTCGCGCACTACTGGATGCGTTTCTTGGGTGTCTTCGACGCCATCTTCGGCATGCTCTGCCTGTGGCTGTTCGAGCCGGTCGTGGCAGAGTGAGGGAGGTTCCGTGACGGCTGCACGCATCTGCCTCGGCCTGGCTGCCCTCGGGCTTGCGGTCGTCCCGCAGCTCATCCTCGGAGCGCCGCTGGAACAGGAGATGGGCCTGGTCCAGAAGATCTTCTACTTCCACGTGCCGTGCGCCTGGCTCATGTTCCTGTCGGCCTTCGTGGCGGCCGCCGGCGCGATCGCGTACCTCGCGAAGCGCTCTGCCAGGGGGGACGCCATCGCCGCGACGGCGGCCGAGCTCGCGGTGGCGTTCGGCCTCTGCGTGCTCGTGACCGGCCCGATGTGGGCGCGCAAGGCATGGGGCGTGTGGTGGCAGTGGGATGTTCGTCTGACGACCTCGCTCCTTCTGTGGCTCATCTTCGTCGGCGCGGTGCTGGTGCGGCGCTACGGCGGACCCGGCTCGGAGCGCCTTGCGGCCGTCCTCGCCGTGCTCGGCGCGGCGGACGTGCCGCTCATTTACATCAGCGTCTCCATCTGGCGCACCATCCACCCGAAGACGTCGGTCGTGAGCACGTTGGATCCGGGGATGCGTCCGGCTTTCTTCGTCGCGCTCACGACGTTCACGCTGCTGTTCGTGCCACTGTTTCTGATGCGGCTTCGCCTCGAAACCCAGCGCGCGCGCGTCGCCGCGCTGGCCGCGCGACTCGATGACCTGGAGGACACCTGATGGAGACCGCTCCGGCAAAGGACCCGTACGTCAAGGTCGAGGGAGCGGCGGGCCAGCAGGAGAGCATCCCGGCGCCCACGCTGGTCGGGGGCGCCTACGCGGTGATCTGGTTGGTCGTCCTCGGGTTCGTGTGGTCGGTGATCTCGCGCGGCCGCCGGCTCGAGGAGGAGATCGCCTCGCTGGAGCGGCGCCTCGGGGAGCGGAAGTAGCTGCGCGGACGCGCTAGCTAGCTAGAACGTCGATCGGCGGGCGAACAACCAGGCGAACGGCCGCGAGACCAGCGCGCCGGCTACGGCTGCGGCGAAGACGCCGCCCACGTGGAACGACAGCATGTGCTGCAGGTCGCGCCCGAAGCAGAGCCGCGTCATCGCCACCTGCCCCACGAGGGCGCCCGCGGCGGCCCAACCTCCCATCGAAGCTGCGCTCACGCGCCCGCCACGGTGCCGGTAGACCATGAGGGCGACCGCAAACGGCAAGAGGCCGAACAGCATCTCGGCCGGCGCGCAGTGCCAGGTGGCGAACGCGACCGTGCCCTCGGACCGGACCAGCCCGAAGGCCAGGGCCAGGGACGCGGCGACGGCGGCGGCCGGGAAGAGCAGCGCGCGCACGCCCGTCCGCCATGACACCGGCGCTTGCCACTCGGCCATCACCGCGTCGAGGCTACGTTGCATCGCGGCTGCGCTCGGCCCCTCGGGCAGCGGCGCTGCGTCGATGGCCTCGATCACGCGGGTCGCCGCCCGGAGCGCGCCCGGATCGGCGTCGGCTCGCTCCGGTGCGCCCTCGGGGAGCGCGGCCGCCGCCAGGGGATCCGGGGACGCGCTCATACCGCCTGCCGTTCGGAGCCCAAGAGCGGCACGAGCAGCTTGCGGAGCTGCGCGTAGGCGCGGAACGCGCGCAGCTTGACCGCGCCTTCGGTGGTGCCGAGGACCCGGGCGATCTCACCGAACGTCAGCTCCTCGAAGCGGTGCAGGTGAATGACCACGCGCTGCGATTCCGGCAGGCGCTCGAGGGCCGCGTGCACGAGCCGCTGCAGCTCTGTGCGCTCGAGGCGATCCGTGCGCTCGACCAGTGACAGGGCCGCCGCGGCATCCGCGCGCTCGAGCGCCGCCTCCTCCGCGGATTCCTCGAGCACCACTCTGCGGCGTCGCAGCTCGTCCACGCCCACGCGGCCCGCGATGGCGAGCACCCACGGCCGGACCCGGAGCGTCGGATCGTAGCGGTCGCGGCCACGGTGGATCTTGAGGAAGGTCTGCTGCATGAGGTCCTCGGCAGTCGCGCGGTCGCGGAACATGTGCATGAAAAGCGCATGCACCCGCGGCCCCAGGCGCTCGAACAGGCGCCGGAACGCTTCTTTGTCGCCGCGCTGATAGGCTGCCATCAGCGCTTCCTCATCCACCTGCGCCTTCATCTTGTCGTACGTGGGCTGGCCCACCCCGGTTACGGGGTCCCGGAATCCAGACGGCGAGCAGGCTATACCACGGAGATGCAGCGGATCCTCGTGTGTGGATGTGGGTACGTGGGAACCGCCTTCGGGCTTCGGGCGAGTGCGCTCGGCCACAGCGTCTTCGGGCTGCGCCGGACGCCCGGACCCCTGCCGGCGCCGATCGAGACCCTGACCTGGGACCTCCAGTCCGGACCGCCGCCCCTGCCGGCGCACCTCGACGCCGTCGTCTACGCGACGGGTCCCGGCTCGGCCGCCGAGGCCGCCTATCGCGCCGCCTACGTCGGCGGGTTCGAGCAGCTCGTAAGGGGCCTTGGGCGCGCGGGGGCAAGGCCGGCGCGCCTGCTCTTCGTGTCGTCCACCGGGGTGTTTTCGCAGGCAGACGGAGCCTGGATCGACGAGTCCTCCCCCGCGGTGCCCGCTTCTGCCGCGCTGGCGGCGTTGCTCGAGGGCGAGCGGCGCGCGCAGGGCGAGGGGGCGACCGTGCTGCGATTCGGCGGCATCTACGGGCCGGGGCGCGCGGGCCTGGTCGAGCGTGTGCGCGCCGGCGCGGCGCGGCTGCCACCCACGCCCACGTACACGAACCGCATCCACCGCGACGACTGCGCCGGGGTGCTGCTGCACCTGATGACGCTTCCCGCCCCCGAACGGCTCTATCTCGGCGTCGACCGGGCGCCCGCGGATCAGCGTGAGGTCCTCTCGTGGATCGCAGACCAGCTCGGCTGCGCCGTGCCGGCGGTGGGCGAGGCGGCGGATCCACATCGGGCGCCGGGCTCGAAGCGCTGCTCGAGCGACCGCCTGCTCGGGTCCGGCTACACGTTTTCGTATCCGAGCTACCGAGAGGGCTACGCACCGCTGGTCGCCGATGCGCTGGCAGGCCAAGGCGCGGGGCGGTAGCATCGACGCATGGATCCCGCCGCCGAGATCGAGCGCCTCGCCGGAAAGCTGGAGGCAGCGCGGGAGCGGGAGGCGCTGCTGCGCGAGCAGATCGGTGTGTTGCAGGCCACCGTGCAGGTCTTGCGCGAGGAGCTGTCCGCCGTGCGCGCCGAGCAGCGCGAGACGCGGGAGGCCGAAAAGGACATGCGACACCTGCTGGCGTCGGCGGTGCACGGCGCCTTGTCCGGGCGCCTCCTGGCCTCAGCGCCGAGCGAGCGTCAGGGCGTCGTCGAGGCCGAGATCGTGCGCGATCCCGAGCCGGAGCCGAAGAGCGGCGTCTCACGGCCGGAGCCGCCCCGACGCGGCGCCGTGCGCAGCCAGCCGCCGACACGCACCTGGCGTGACGCCCTCTGGAGCCGATAGGCGGCCTACGACTCGAGCAGCGCCCGCAGCTGCGCCTCGCAGTCGGCGATCACGGCCGCCTCCGTGGCGGGGTCGCGCGGGCCGCGCGGCGAGCGCTGCTCCAGGAGCTCCGCCGGCAGCTCCAGGAGGAAGCGGGAGGGCGTGCGCGGCTCGGCGCGCCCGCGTCGCGTGCGCAGCATGGCGTGCAAGAGGTAGAGGCGCTCGCGCGCGCGCGTGATGCCCACGTAGCAAAGCCTCCGCTCCTCGCCGACGTCGAGGATGCCGTCCACGTCCGGCCCCTTCGGATAGAGCACGCGCGCGTGCGGCAAGAGGTTCTCCTCGAGCCCCACCAGGAACACCACCGGCCATTCGAGGCCCTTGGCGCCGTGCAGCGTCGCGAGCGTGATCGCGTCGCCCGGCCCCTCCTCGTCCTCGTCGGCGCCGAGGTCGAGCGCCACGCGAGACAGCCACGCAGAGAGGCCGCGGCCCGAGCCGTGCGTCTTCTGCTCGTGCACCGACAGCGCGCCGAGGAGGTCCTCGATGTTCTCCCAGCGCCTGCGCGCCTGCTCGGGGCTCGCCGCGCCGTCGTAGAGGTCCTTCTGCAGGCCGATCGCCTCGACCAGGCCCCGGGCCGCGTGCGCGTAGCCGCTCTTGGTCGCGAACGCCGCACGAAAGGGCAAGAGCAGCTCGAGAAAGCCTCGCGCCGCGCTGCGGGTGCGGGCCGGCGCGACCTCGTCGCTGCCCGCTGCGAGCTGCTCGAGACCGACGAGCAGGGGCTCGCCCGCCACTCTCGCCAATCGCTCCGCCTCCTCGATCGCCTTCGGGCCGATGCCGCGCGCCGGGTAGTTCACCACACGGCGCAGGCTGATCTCGTCCTTCGGGTTCGTGATCACCTTGAGGTAGGCGATGACGTCCTTGACCTCCTTGCGCTCGTAGAACTGCGTGCCGCCGACCATGCGATAGCGCAACCCGCGCTCGCGCATGGCCTCCTCGAAGGTGCGAGACTGCAGGTTCGAGCGATACAGGATCGCGAAGTCCGAGAGCGCGTAGCGGTGGCGCAGGCGCAGCGCCTCGATCTCACCGCACACGTACGCGGCCTCCTCCTCCGCGTCGGCGGCGCGCACGCACACCACGCGCTCGGCGTCCGCGGGCGCCGGCCGCCGCGTGAACAGCACCTTGTCGTGCCGCCCCGCCTTGGCGCCCAGGGGCGCGTTGTTCTTCGCGATGACGGCGTTGGCGCTGGCCAGGATGGGGCTCGTCGAGCGGTAGTTCTCCTCGAGCTTGATGACGCGCGCGCCCGGGAAATGCCGCGAGAACTCGAGGATGTTCGACGGCTCGGCGCCGCGCCACGCGTAGATCGACTGGTCGTCGTCGCCGACCGCGCACAGGTTCCGCCGCTCGCCCGCCAGGTGCTTGGCGCAGAGCAGCTGCGCGCGGTTCGTGTCCTGGTACTCGTCGATGAGCAGGTAGTGGTAGCGGTCTTGCCAGCGCGCGAGCGCGGCGGGGTCCCGCTCGAAGATGCGCACCGGCTCGGCCACGAGGTCGTCGAAGTCGAACGCGCGGAACGCGCGCAGCTGCTCCTGGTAGCGCGGGTACAGAAGACCCGCGAGCTCGTCGTACTCGTCCCGGGGCTCGGGCGGCGTCTCCGGGGGTACCAGCTGGTTTTTCCACAGCGAGATCCGGTACGCGATCGCCTTGACGTCGAAGCGCCGGTCGGTGACGCGCACGTGCCGGAGCAGCTCGCGGATGCAGCCGAGCGCGTCGGCCGCGTCGTAGATGGTGAACGCGCCCAGCCCCTGTGCCTGGGCCTCGAGCCGCAAGATCCGCACCCCGAGGCTGTGGAAGGTGGACAGCGTCGCCTCCTTGGCGGCGCCCCCACCCACCAGCGCATCGACGCGCTCGCGCATCTCCTCGGCGGCCTTGTTCGTGAACGTGACGGCCAGGATCTCGCTCGGCGCCACGCCCTGGGCCAGAAGGTGCGCGATCCGGTACGTGATGACCCGCGTCTTGCCGCTGCCGGCGCCCGCGAGGACGAGCACCGGCCCCTCGGTCTGCAGGACCGCCTCGCGTTGCGCGTCGTTGAGCTCGGAGAGGCGCACGGGGAAGCGATGCTACCAGCTTCGCCGTGCTACCATCGACGATCGCGGATGAGCGACCTCGTCCTCGGGATCGACCTCGGGACCTCGAACTCGGTGGCCGCCATCGTCAGGGGCGGCAAGGTGATCGTCACCGCCGACGGGGAGGGCCGCCGCGTGCATCCTTCCGTCGTGTCGTTCCACCCGAGCGGCAGCATCCTGGTGGGGCAAAAGGCCAAGAACCGCCGCATCATCGACCCACGCAACACGGTCTACTCCGCCAAGCGCCTGATCGGACGGCGCTTCCGCTCAGGCGAGGTGCGCCAGGCGCTCGAGCGCGTGCCGTTCGCCATCCAGGAGGGCGCGCAGCAGCAGCCGGTCATCGTGGCGCGCGGCGAGAGCTACAGCGTCCCCGAGATCTCCGCGCTCGTCCTGTCCTATCTCCGCCAGGTGGCCGAGGGCTACTGTGGCCAGGAGATCACGAAGGCCGTCATCACGGTGCCGGCCAACTTCACCGACACCCAGCGGGAGGCCACGCGTCAGGCCGGTATGCTGGCGGGCCTCGAGGTGCTGCGCATCTTGAACGAGCCCACGGCGGCGGCGCTCGCGTACGGCTACGGCAAGGGGATGGAGAGCCGCATCGCCATCTTCGACTTCGGCGGGGGCACCTTCGACATCACCATCCTGCACCTGTCGGGCAACCTCTACGAGGTGCTCGCGACCGCGGGCGACACGTACCTCGGCGGCGACGACATCGATCAGCGCCTGGTCGAGTTCATGGTGCAGGCGTTCCTGCAGCAGCACCGGGTGGACCTGCGCACCGACCCGCTGGCGATGGAACGCCTGCGCTCGGTGGCCGAGCAGGTGAAGATCCAGCTCTCGAGCCGCGCCAAGGCGGTGGTGCAGGTGCAGGAGATCGCGCGTGGCCAGGAGGGGCGGCCGATCGACCTGTCGTTCTCGATCACGCGCGACCTGCTGCACCAGCGGGTCACCGACATCGTCGACCGCGCGCTCGTGGTGTGCGACGAGGCCCTCCGCCTGTGCGGCCTGACGGTGACGCAGATCGACGACGTGGTCCTGGTCGGCGGCACGACGCGCATGCCGCTCGTGCGCGATCGCGTGCTGGGCTACTTCGGCCGCGAGCCGCGGGCCGACATCAACCCCGACGAGGTGGTCGCGATCGGCGCCGCCATCCAGGGGGCGGCCCTGGTGCAGGACGGCACCGGGGAGAGCGTCGACGCGCTCCTGCTCGACGTCACGCCGCGCGGGCTCGGTATCGCCACGGTGGGCGGCTTTGCCGACACCATCATCCAGCGCAACGCGCAGATCCCGCTCGAGCAGACACGCGTCTTCGCGACCACGGCCGACAACCAGACGGCGGTGCGGATCCAGGTGTGCCAGGGCGAGTCGCGGCGCTTCGACGAGAACACCGCGCTCGGCGAGCTGGTGCTCGATGGTCTGCGGGCCGCGCAGCGTGGGCAGGTGCGAGTCGCGGTGACCTTCGAGATCGATCCGGACGGCATCCTCAAGGTGCGCGCCCAGGATGAGGAGACCGGGCGCGCCCAGGCCGCGAAGATCCAGCTCCTCGGCACGCTGTCCGAGGAGGAGCTGGCGGATCTCGTGGCGCGCCGGGAGAGCACGCTCGGTCGCTCGGCGGTGCCCAGTACCGGAGAAAAGCCGTGAGCACGGACGACGACCTGTCCAAGCTGTTCGACGACGGGCCCGCGCCCGGCGAGGCCACGGAGGTCAACCGGCGTCAGCTGCCGGCGCAGTCCGAGCTGCGCCTCCTGGTCTCCGAGCTGGCGCGCGAGCTTGACACCGGCACCTACTATGTGTTCCTCGGCGTCATGCCCGACGCAATCCAGGACGAGATCAGGGATGGCTTCCACGAGCGCGCGCGGCTGCTGCACCCGGACCGCTACTGGTCGAGCGACGATCACGAGCTGCGCGCGCAGGTCTACGCGGTCTACAAGCGCATCACCGAGGCTTACCGGGTGCTGTCCGAGCCCGACCGCCGCCGCCAGTACGACGAGGGCCTCGGCCGGGGGCAGGCGCGCTGGGTGGCCCAGACCGAACGCAGGTCGTCGGGCCTGCGCCCCCGGGACGCCGCGCTCAAGACCCCGCGGGCGCAGCAGCTCTACCGGGCAGCCGCGGACGCGCGCAAGAAGGGCGACTGGAAGGCCGTCCGCATGAACCTCCAGCTCGCGCTCGCCCTCGAGCCCGACTCAGAGCTGGTCCAAAAGGAGCTCGAGGAGGCCAGGACCAAGCCATGACCAGGAACGCACGCGTCGAGCGACGCACCAAGGAGACCCAGATCGCGATCGCGATCGGGCTCGACGGCACTGGCCAGCGGCAGATCAAGACGCCGGTGCCCTTCCTCGACCACATGCTCGATGCGTTCGGCAAGCACGGCGCGTTCGACCTCGAGGTGGAGGCCGCGGGCGACGTGGAGGTGGACGCGCATCACACGGTCGAGGACGTCGGGCTCGTGCTGGGCGAGGCGCTCACGCGCGCGCTCGGCGACAAGGCCGGCATCGCGCGCTTCGGCGAAGCCAAGGTCCCGATGGACGAGACCCTGGCGGAGGTGGTCCTCGATCTGTCCGGGCGCCCGGCGTTCGTCTGGCACGCGCCTGGGCTCGACGGAAAATGGGTGGGAACGTTCGACTGCATGCTGGGCAAGGAGTTCTTCGCGGCGGTCTGCCAGACCGGCAAGATGAACCTCCACATGCGCATCGCCTACGGCGAGAACGCGCACCACATGCTGGAAGCGCTGTGGAAGGCCTTCGCCCGCGCCCTCCGGGTCGCCGTCGCGCTCGATCCCAGGAGCCACGGTGTGCCCTCGACCAAGGGAACGCTGACCGATTGAGCCAGGCCATCCTACCCGTGTGCCGTCCCGAGATCGCCCTGGCGAAGGCGAGGCGCGCTTGAGCGACGCGGCCGACACGATGGATGTGGCGGTCATCGGAGCCGGGGTGGTCGGCTGCGCGATCGCGCGCGTGCTCGCGCTTTCGGGCCGCAGCGTGGTGCTGGTCGATCGGCAGCCGCGGCCGGGCCTGGGCGTGACCAGCCGCTCGAGCGGCGTCGTCCATTCGGGCCTCTACTACCCGCCCGGCAGCCTCAAGGCGAGCGCGTGCGTGCGGGGAAACGCCCTGCTCTACGCGTACTGCGCGCGGCGAGGCGTCCCCGTGGGCAAGCCCGGCAAGCTGGTCGTGGCCACGAGCGAGGCCCAGCTCGCGGCGCTCGAAGCCTTGTCCGACAATGCCCGCCGGGCGGGCGCGGTCGGCACGAGGTTGCTGGGGGCCGAGGCCGCGCGGGCGCTCGAGCCCGCGGTGCCGGCGGTCGCGGCGCTCTTTTGCCCCGAGACCGGGCAGGTGGACGCGGTCGCGCTCGCGCGCGCGCTGTACGACGACGCGGTGCGGGCCGGCGCGCTGCCCCTCTTGCCCTGCGACGTGCGCGGGGTCGCGCACGACGGCGAGCAATTCAGGCTCGACACCACGCGCGGCGAGCTGGCCGTGGAGCGAGTCGTCAACGCGGCTGGCCTGTTCTCGGACGAGGTGTCCACGCTGCTGGGAGTGCCCGGCCATCGCATCCACCCTTGCCGTGGCGACTGGTTCCGCTTGCGCACGCACACGTGCTTTTCGCATCACGTCTACCCGGTCCGCGTGGCGGGCAGTACGGGCCTCGGGGTGCATCTCACCCTGACCCTCGACGGTGGCTACCGGCTCGGCCCAGACGCCATCTGGGTCAGCGCCAAGGACGACCTCGCTGGCGGCGAGGACAAGGCCGAGGGCTTCTTGATGGCTGCTCGGGCCCTGCTGGGTCCCCTGGAGGACGCGTCGCTCACGCACGACGGCGCTGGCATACGGCCCAAGCTGCGAGCGCCCGGCGACGTCGACGAGCGGGACTTCGTGCTCGCCGAGGAGCGCCCGGGCCTGGTGAATCTGCTTGGCATCGACTCCCCCGGCCTGACCGCCGCGCTCGACCTGGCCGAGCGCGTGCGCGCGATCATCGGCTGATCAATTCGCCGGGCCGTGCTCCGCGCGCTGGCGCAGCAGGGCCTCGAGCTCGGCCACGCCGAGGAGGTAGAGGCGCAGGCAGAAGTCGCAGCGCGTCTCGAGGTCCTGGCCCCGGCCGAGCAGCTCGAGCACGTCGGTCAGGGGCAGCGACGCCACCGAGGACAGGAAGCGCTCACGGCTGCACGGGCAGTACATCGCCGGCGTGTCGGTCCGCAGCACCGTCGCCGACACGCCGTCCATGAGCGCGCCGAGGAGCTCGGTCGCGTCGCGTGAGCCGACCAGGGCGTCCAGCGAGCCGAAGCGGGCAACGTTTGCGCGCAGCTGCTCGAGCGCCAGCGCATCCGACCCCGGGAACAGCTGCACCATGAAGCCCCCGGACGTCACGCGGCCGTCTGGCCCGCGCGCCGTGGCGAGGCCGAGGACACACTCGATCTGCTCGGACTGCCGGAGGTAGCTCCCGAAGCTCGCGGAGACGTCGTGGGGGGCCAGCTCGACCACCCCTGTGTACGCGGGTGCACCCTCCGCCGTGCGTCGTTCCACCGACAGCGTGCCGGGCCCGAGCAGGCTCGTCACGTCCCCGGTGGCGCGCGCCTCCGCGGTCGCGCGCACCAGCGCGCGCACCAGCCCGAACGGGTTTGCCTCTGCGACGATCGACCGGAGCGCGCCCTGGCCCTCGACGCGCACGCTGACCGCGCCCGGACCCTTGAGCTGCGTGCCCAGCAGCTGCGCACCGGTCACCACCTGGCCGAGCGGCACCACGGCGGCACCGGTGCATTCGTGCGCGTCCGCGATGGCTTGCACGACATCGTCGTTCTTGACGACGATGATGCGCAGGTCGGCCGCTTGGGCGACGGCCCGCAGCATGAGATCGGGCATGAAGGCATGGTAGCAGGAGGGTGCGAGGTGCGCTGGAAGCGATGGGAGCGACTGCTCGATGGCGAGCGACAGACGGCCGAGGACGTGCTCTGCGATCTGCTCGCGGAGGAGCTCGCAGGGCTGCTCTTCACCTTGCCACCGGCGCCCGAGGAGATGGAGTGGGGCGAGGCCCGCGTCCGCGCCCGCTTCGAGCCGGCGCTCCGGTCCCTGCCGCGCGTGGACCCGCCGCTCGCCGCCCTGGTGGCGCGCCTGGTCGAGCTCGATCTGCTGCGCGAGCACGAGGCGATCGACTCCCTGTTCCGCACGGATGCGCACCTGGGCGTCTGCCCGACGAGCGCGCACGTGACGCTGCTGCACTTCGCGTGGCAGCTGGTCACCGATCAGCTGCTGTGGCGCAACGACCAGCTGCTCCGGCCGCTTTCGCGCGCGAAGCTCGCCCTGGTGGCGCGGCGCCTCGGCACGCGGGTCAAGGCGCCCGAGCCAGGGGGGAGGTCGTGACGGCTTGCCGGTCGCGCTCGCTTGTCGGACAAGGGCAATCGGATTTCGGTCGCGCAAGTCGTTGTCCGAGAATCCCTCCGAGGCGACCTCCCGATCCACGGAGGCTGTTCTCGACGGGATCGCGCGCCTCCACACGATATCCACAAAGGCGCAGCCGACGATCCGTGATCCCGCACCGGCAGGCCAATGGATCCATGACGAAATCCGGGTTCTCCACAGCTTGTGAAAGCCAGCGCACGCGCATTTCACCCTGGCCAACCCTTTGAAAGCGCGTCCTCGACCGGGACGGATCCGCGCTGCCGTTGACCGGTTCCCGGTGGATCCGTAAGGTCGTCTTCGTCGAGCGGCGGTGATGCCGCGAGCAATCGCCGACCCCCTGGGTCGTGTGACGGACGGTCTCGAAGGGCTTGCTCTAGGAGGCTGGACGGGGGAGGGCGGAGCGCGCAAAGACGCACGGTACGGTCCTGCGAGGGACACGACCTCCGAGGGGAAACCATGACCCCGCGCGCTTTCGGTCGCCGGAACACACGAGTCGGTGGAGGCGAGAAACCTTGGGATGGGAGGCCGAGCTCGCGAGAGCTGGGCCGCCCGATGTGCGCGGCCGAGGCGCAGCGCGCAGGGGCTTCGGCAACGAAGCCGCTTCGTGCCAAGCGTTGCGGTCGGGTTCGTCCGGTGCACGTCGGGTCGACACCATGAGGAGGCAGAAGGCCAGGAGGGGCAGATCGGTCGGACGGGTCCCAACGCGACCACCCGATGCGGATCGACTTCGCAGTGGATGAGTCCCCTGAGGACGGGCAATACGGCGAGCGGTCTTCCTAGGATCCGTTCGCACGCCCGCGGTGCTCTCGCTAGGACGGGAGCGGCGAAGACCGTGGGAGCCAACGTCGAGAGGGGTGCCGGGTGGTGACGAGCCATCCGGGCCATGGCGAAGGAGGAAATCCTTGAAGGCAACACCCCAGGAGCGTCACCTGCCTGAAAATGGCAGGAGGGTCGTGAGCGCGATGAGTCGTGGAGAGGTTGAGAAAGCCTGCGCACGGCAACCGTAGTCGATGGGTTGGGATCCATCGGCAGAATCTCGCGGGGAAATGCCGCGAGGCGTCCCGCCGGGCAACCGGCGAGACCGTGAGTGCTCACTTCCGAGAACGCTGTAGGGACGCAAACCCCAGGAGAGGAGCCGGCTCGAAAAGAGCCGGCGGCGCGCTTCGGAGTCCGTGAAGGAGGGTCGAACCCCACGAGAGGAGTGCTCGGAGCTCGCAACTCCGCGCCGGGACGATGATGGGAATACCGGATGGGCTGGCCGCCGCGAGCGGTAAGGCCGAACCGGGGCGCAGGGGACCCAGGTGCCTGCTACCGCGTCGTCCAACAGACTCTGCAGGGGCCCATGACTCCATGACGGGCAGCCACGGGCGAGCGATCGAACCGTGTGCGGCCGAGGTGCGCTGAATACTCTGGAGGGGATGCCGCGGGCATCTTCGCTCGACACTCGAGGGGCCGAGACCGACGGGTTTCGGCCCCTCGTTCTTTTTTCGGAAGCGCTACTCGAACGCCAGCGCGAGCACGAAGGCGCGGAAGGCGCGATCGAGCTCGGGCAGGGCGCTCTTGCCGACGGTGGCGACGAGCGCGCTCCAGCCGCTCGGATCCTCGCCGCGCGTGCGCCCGTAGCCGCGCCAGAACCTCTGCAGCAGGCCTCGCTCCTGCAGCCAGTAGAGGAGGTAGCGCGCCTGGGCGTAGTTCCTCCCCGAATCGCGCCCGTAGAACGTGTCGTCGTCCGTGGCGACCAGCGCGCGGAGGGTCGGAACGCTCTTCTTCCGCAGGGCATCCTGCAACCCCTCGAGCCGCCAGTTGGTCAGGCCCACGATGTGGCCGTCGCGCTCGCTCGACTGCTCGAACAGCGAGCCCAGGCCCTCGTTGAGCCAGGCCGGGCAGCCGGGCAGGTTCGCCTCGACGAAGGGGTGCACGATCTCGTGCACCAACGTGCCGCCACCGGTCGCGATGTTCATCACGAGGGCCTTGTGGCGTCGTGTGTAGAAGCCGTACGGCGTGTCGGGCGCCTCGCCGGTCAGGCGCCTGGCCCACAGCTCGTAGGAGGCACGATCGGAGAGTAGCCAGATGGTGAGCAAGACCTTCGGGGCGCGGTCGAAGAAATCGCGTCCGAGTCGCTCGACGGCCCAGCGCACCGTGTGCTCGGCCGACCGGCGCACCGCCTTTGCCCCGCCGTTGCCCACCACCACGAACGGGGGCTCGACCACGATCACGAAGTCGTTGGGGATTCGCTCGCGGAGCGCGGCCACGTGGGCCTCGTAGTCGGCCCTGGAAAAGCCATCGCGCACACCGGCCTGCGCGGTCATCGGAGCGAGCAGCGAAAGCACGCCCCAGAGCAGAGCCAACGCGAGCCTCACACCCTCCAGGAGAGCACGAACACGGTGCGCGCGGCAGGAGGGACACCGAGGGTGCGGTCAGGGCTGTGCCTGGTACCGCTCGATCAGCCGCTTGATCTCGTTGAGATCGGGATCGACGCCCTGTGGATCTGCCGCGATCACCTTGGCCTTGGCGCGCTCGATGGTGGCGGCGAAGCCGGTGCGCGTCTTGAGCGCCTCGGCGTAGGCGACGATGGCCTCCCCCTTCCGGAGCTTGTCGGTGGGCCGCGCCAGGAGCTCGCCGAGCGTGGCCGTCACGGCCACGCTGCGCGCCTCGTGGCCGATCGGCGTCTGCCAGCGCGCCACGATCTCGATCGGATCGGCCATCGACACGCGGGCCGCCTCGCACGCCTGGATCTGCTGCAGAAAGACCATCGCATCCCCGGGCGCGAGGTGCTGGGGCTCGATCTCGGTCGGGTCATTCGACCACGCCTCGCCGTAGAAGCGCTGCATCTGCAGGTACCAGGGCAGCCGGAGCTCGATCTGCACCGCGCGCGCGGCGACGTCGAACACCTCGTCGAAGCGCGCGTACATCATCGTCTCCGCCTCCTCCGCCTTGTCGATGTAGACGTAGGCGCCCTTGCCGGCGTCGGTCGCCTGATCCATCAGGGTGTCGTTGACGCCGGCGCCGACGCCGATGCCCGCCAGGTAGATGCCGTCCCCGCCGCCCGAGCGTGACTGCTCGGCGATGAGGCGCACGTCGGTCACACCGACGTTGGCGATGCCATCGCTGATGAGGACCACGCGATTCAAGCTGTCGGCGCGGAACGTGCGGCTCGCCAGCTCGTAGCCCTTGGCGAGCCCGCCCGAGAGGTCGGTGCCGCCGGACGCCTCGAGCGCATCCGCCGCGGCAAGCACCCTCGGATCGTCCGGCCCGGCCACCACACGGTTCTCGAGCACCACGCGCTGGTCGATGTTCCAGGTCACCATCGACACCACGTCTCCGGCCTTGAGGTTGTGCGCGACGGCCTTGACGGAGCGACGCAGCAGATCGATCGGCTCGCCGGCCATCGAGCCGGAGGTGTCCAGCACGAAGGTGACGTTCAGGCGCTTTCGCGACTCACGGGGCGCGGGGGCCTCGCTCTGCACGCCGATCTGCAGCGTGTACGACCCGCCCTCGTCGGCGCGCAGCTCGGGGTAGATCGTGAGCTGGCCGGGCGTCGCGGGCGCGTAGCCCATCCGGTAGTAGTTGAGGAACTCGTAGGTGCGCACGAGGCTCGGCGGGACGAACTGGCCGGATTCGATGAGCGAGCGCGCGATCGCCGGCGAGGCCATCGAGTTCGAGTCGTCGGCCGACAGGTACAGGCGATTCGCGCGGGATGCGTCGAGCGTATTGCAGGCTGGCGGGGGCATCACGTCGCCGGGCATCGCCGCCGCGCCGGCGCCACCCGTGCCGAGGCCC
>JAHFDS010000357.1 GCA_023248855.1 Myxococcales bacterium | reverse complement strand
CGCGACGGCGGCCCCCCCGCAGCCCGTACGGGGGGCAACCGATCCGCCTCCCGCCGCCACGAGCGCCCCGGCGGCACCGCCGGCAAGCCCACGTCCCGAGCGGCTGTCCTCCTCGAGCGTGCCCTCCCGACCTTCTGCCAGCCCAGGGACGCCGCCGAAGGAGCCGCCCCGCGCCTCCGCGGGCCCCCCGAGGGCGGCATCCACCCCTCCGGCCGCATCCGCCGGGGGCTGGCAGCCCGCCCGGCCGAACGCCAACTCGAACGCCCCGAGCCTGCGCCCTGGCCGGACGATGCCCTCCGAGTTCAGGCGCGCCGAGCCGAGCCGGCCCGGGACCGTCCCAGGCGTGCCCGGCTACTCCGGCACCTCGCCCGGCATCCCCTCGCCTCCCGGGGCGATCAGCCAGGATCTGGCGGCGGCGCCGGCCGACGTCGTGGTGGTCATCCGCCGCGGGGCACAGCTGCCGGACTCCGCCTTCCTCCAGGAGGTGCTGACCGCCGAGGCGCCTTCGGTGCTCGAGCGCCGGGTGCCCCTCGTGCCGCTCGTACAGCGCACGTGGTGGGCGAGCGAGGAGGCGCTCACCACCGGGGCACGCGAGCTCGCCCGGGGCTTCCGCGCGGACTACGGCGTCAGCCCCGACAAGGCCACCTGGCATGTGGCGTACGGCCCCGGGCATGCCAAGGTGCTGCTCCTGTTCCTGCGGAAATAGCCCGCGCTACGAGCGCGGATCCTGGAAGCCGGACTCGCGCAGCCGCTGCGCGGCCGCGGCCTGGGACTCGACGCGCACCGAGTCGCGCAGCGACAGCTCGCGCAGCTTGGGCAGGTTCTTGCGCTCCCAAAGCGCGAGCGCGGCGGGCATGAAGATCGCCGCGGCCGACAGGCAGGCCACCTCGCCCAGGATCGCGAGCTTTCCAAACGAGCGCAGGGCGAGACTGTCGGCGACGAGCAGGCCGGCGTAGCCGATGCTGGTCGTGAACGAGCACAGGACCACCGCGCCGCCGGTCGAACGAAGCGCGGCCGCGAGCCGCCCGGGGCCTTCGAGGCGGTAGCGCAGGTAGACGTTGATGCCGTAGTCGACGCCGATCCCGAGCGTCAGCGGCAGGGCCACGAAGTTCAGGAAGTTCACGCGGTCCTTCATCATCGCCGCCGCGCCCAGCATCCAGATCACCCCCGCGAACAGCGTCCCGAGGACGATCGCCCAGCCGCCGCCGCCGCGCGCGAGCACCACGACGAGCAGGATGACGCCCAGCGCCGACACCGCCGTCGCGATCGGCCCGTCGGCCACGATCGACTCGACCATGCCAGCGAACACCACCGGCGTGCCGGTGGAGCGCACGAGCTGCCCGTCCTCGAGGTGGATCTGGCGGATGCGCTGGGCGAGCTGGATCGAGTGCCGCCCGTTGTACGGGTCGTAGCGCGGCAGCTCCTGCGGGAACACCAGGACGACCCGGCCCACCACGCCGTCGTTCTCCTGGAATGGCCAGCGCGCCAGGCGCGGCAGATCCTTCGGGCCGAAGGGGTGAAGGCCCGCGGGGGGCAGGCTCTTGCGCACGCTTTCGCGCTCCTCGTCCGACAGGAGCTTCATCGCCTTGTCGTCCGCCAGGGCCCGGATCTCGTCGAGGACCTGGATCTTCTTCTGCTGCGTCGCCTGGTCGCCGGGCAGCAGATCCCACAGCGTGACGACCCGGCTCAGGATGGGGCCGCCGGTGCCGCGCGCGTCGGCCTTGAGCACCGCGCGCTGGACGTCGCGCGAGGCGTCCGGCGTGGGCGCGATGATGATGCTGGGACTCAAGGCCCGCCCGAAGACGCCGTGCACCTTGGGCGACCAGACACCCTCGCCGCTGACCTCGATCTTCTTGTTCCGCAGGTTGCGGAAGTCGTACTCGAACGGGTCGGCGATGTAGCCCGGCAGGAAATAGAGTGCCACCGCGGTCACGCCGACGCCGAGGGAGATCAAGAGGCCCGGGTGACGCGTGACCAGGCGCGCCGCGGGATCGACGAAGAAGTGCCGCTGCGGAGGACGCTTGGGCCGGGGCTTTCGGTCGAACGCCCACAGCATCGCGGGCAGCACGGTCATGGTCGCGACCCAGCAGAACACCATGCCCGAGCCGCCGATCACACCGAACTGCGAGAAACCCCGGAAGCGTGTGACGATGAGCGACGCGTACGCGATGCTGGCGGCGAGCGACGCCGTCGCCGTGGCGCGCCAGGTGGCGGCCACCGAACGCACGAGCGCGACCTCTGCGACCACGCCGGAGCGCCGCTCCTCCTCGTAGCGCGCGAGCAGGATGATCGCGAAGTTGATGCCACCGCCCGCGATGATCGAGCCCAGGAACGCGGTCGAGGAGTTGAGGTAGCCGTAGACCAGCTTGGCCACCGCGAAGGCGAGCAGCGTGCCGACGGCCATCGGCAGGCTCATGTAGAACACCGCCGAGATGCGGCCGTAGAAGAGCATCACGGCGAGGATGACGAGGCCCACGCAGATCGACGTGGCCCAGATGAGATCGCTCTCGAGCGCTGCGCGCTCCTCGATCTGCGTCATCACGTCGCCGGAAAATCCGACGTTCATCTGCGGGTGATATTTTTTTGGATCGAGCTCGGCGCGCAGCCGCACCACCTCGTCGCGCAGGCGCTCACCGGCGTGCTGCGCGAACAGGCCCTTCGGTGGGATCGCCAGGACCGAGACGAACTTGCCGTCCTCGCTCGCGAACACGCCGTCCGGCAGCTTGGAGATGCCGAGCGAGTCGGCCTGGCCCTGGTACTTCTTCTTGAGGTCCTCGAGCGAGGCCCCGTCGTCGTCGCCGAGGCTGACGAGCATCGGGTTCTTCGCGCGATCGAGCTTGTCCTGGTACAGGTCGCGGATGCGCTCGAGATCCTCGACGCTCGGGTAGAGCCAGCGGTGATCGTCGAAGAACTTCCGCTCGGCGCGGAGGTTCCACGCGACCATCGCCACCACCTCCTTGGGCAGCTTCTCGAGGCCCGCCGCCATGTCGGCGGCGAAGCGCAGGTTGGCTTCCTTGCTCGGCGAGTCGATGGCCACGATCAGGGCCGCGAAGCCGGGCATCAGCTCCTGCACGCGCCGCAGCTCCACCACGGCCGGATCGGTGGAGGGCAGGAGCTCGGCGAAGTCGGTCCGTAGCTCGAGCCTGGTGGCGAGGAAGCTCGAGCCACCGAGCAAGGCGAGCGCGCCGAGCAAGATCCAACGTGCGTGGTGCCGCACGCCGCGCACGAAGCGCTCGGTGCGTCCTGATATCGGCGGAATCGTCGGCACGAGGCCGGATGATGCGGGTTTGGCGGGCCGGAATCAACGAAGCTCCACCCACGCCGCCACGCCTGCGTCTGCCGGGGTGTCGAAACTTCGACGCCTCGATCGGGTAAGGGCGCGAATCCGGGTCGGCCCGCGGCGTGCATTGACCGGGATCCGCCGGAATCGGCCTGAAAACCCGCTCGAGCGCGCGGTGGTTCGTTTGCGGTCCCCCGCCGGTCGTGTATAAGGACGCCGAAATGACCACCCCCGCTTCGTCGGCCAAGCCGAGGACCTTCGCCAAGATCGTCACCCCGCCGCCCGGGCCCCGCTCGCGCGAGATCGTCGAGCGCGAGAAGCCCTTCATGGCGCCCGGCACCCAGGCGTTCTCCCAGCTCGCGGGCATCGCGGTGGAGAAGGGCAAGGGCGCCGTGCTCGAGGACGTGGACGGCAACCAGTACCTCGACCTCGTGGCCGGCATCTGCGTAGCCTCGCTCGGCCACGGGCACCCTGCGATGGCCAAGGTCCTCGGCGAGCAGGCCGAGAAGGTCATGATCGGCTCGTTCACTTCGGCGCCGCGGGCGCGCCTGCTCGAGTCGCTGGTGGGCCTCGCGCCGGCCGGCCTCGAGGGGTCGCGGGCGCAGCTCTACTCGGGCGGCGCCGAGGCGGTCGAGAGCGCGCTGCGCCTCGCGCGCTCGCACACCAGGAAGTACGAGGTGGTCTCGTTCTGGGGGGGCTTTCACGGCAAGACTGGCGGCGTGCTGCCGCTGCTCGGCTCGGACTTCAAGCATGGCCTCGGCCCCTTCCAGACCGGCATGCACCTCGTTCCCTACGCGGACTGCTACCGCTGCCCGTTCAAGCTCGAGCACCCGAGCTGCGGCAACCTGTGCGTCGATTTCGCGCGCGAGGCGATCAAGCGCCAGAGCGCGGGCTCGGTGGCCGCGATCATCGCCGAGCCCATCCAGGGCACGAACGGCAACGTCATCCCGCCCGACGACTTCCTGCCGGCGATCCGCGAGATCGCCCGGGAGCTCGACGCGGTGTTCATCGCCGACGAGATGATCACGGGGTTCGGTCGCTCGGGGAAGATGTGGGGCGTCCAGCACTCGGGCGTGAAGCCCGACATGATCACGATCGGCAAGGCGTTCGGCGCGGGCTACCCGATCACGGGCCTCGTTGCGAAGAACGAGATCTGCGGCGCCAAGCCCTGGGCCAACCCGAGCTTCTCGTCGTCGAGCTACGGGGGAAATCCCCTGGCTGCGGCCGCCGCCGAGGTCGCCATCGGCACGGTGGTCAAGGACGACCTGGTCGGCAACTCGCACCGTGTCGGCGAGGCCATGCTGGCTGCGCTCAAGCCGCTGGTCGATCGCTTCCCGTTCGTCGGCGACGTGCGCGGGCGCGGGCTCATGATCGGCCTCGAGCTGGTCAAGGACAAGCAGACCAAGGCGCCGCTCGCGAAGAAGGCGTGCGAGTTCGTCTACCTCGAGGGCCTGCGAAGGGGCCTTCTCGCCATGACGTACACCAACCGGGTGCGGATCAACCCGCCACTCGTCATCACCGAGGCGCAGGCGCTCGAGGCCGTGGACATCCTCACCGAGGTGCTCGCGGAGCTCGATCGCAAGCCCGATCTCTGGAAGGCGTAAGGCGGGCCACGCTGCGGCTTGCCGCGGGCGTGTGCCTGGAAAGGAAGTAGGCTGTGCATCCGATGCTTCACACGTCCATCGTGCCGCTCGTGGCGCTGTTCTCGCTGTTCGTGATCGGGCTGCCGATCTTCGCGCACTCGTACAACCGTCGTGGCAAGCCGAAGACCGAGCGCATCCAGCGGGCCGGCGGGTCGTTCCTGCTCAACACGTGGCTCATGGAGTACGGGTACTGGTTCATGAACGTCCCCGCGCGGGGCTTCGTCTGGCTGGGCTTTTCGCCCGACGTGGTGACGCTGATTGGCCTGGCGGTCATCCTCGGCGGCTCGGTCTCCACCGGCTGCGGGATGTTCGGCCTCGGCGGCTGGTTCCTCGTCATCGGCTCGATGCTCGACGCCATGGACGGCATGGTCGCCCGGGCGCAGGGCAAGTCGTCGGACGCCGGCGAGTTCCTCGACGCGGTGGTGGACCGCTACGCCGAGGTGTTCACGTACATCGGTTTCATCTACTACATGGACGAGGTCTGGTGGTCGCTCGGGGCCGTGCTGGCGGCCCTGCTCGGCTCGCTGATGGTGAGCTACGTGCGCGCCAAGGCCGAGGCCCTGGGCGTGGACGCGCCGAGCGGCATCATGCGGCGCCACGAGCGCGCGCTCTACATCGGCGTCGGCACCGCGATGGCGCCGGTGGTCGCGCACTTCACCGAGCCGGGCAACACCCACCCGTACTACTACCTGACGGTGGCGACGCTGTGGCTGGTCGGCGCGCTCGCGAACTACTCGGCGTTCCGGAGCATCGTGTTCGTGCGGCGCGCGCTCATCGAGAAGCGAAAAGCCGAGCGCGCCACCCAGGCCGCCTGATGCCCGCGCTGCGCGGCGTCGCGATCGTCGGCTTCGGCAAGATCGCCGAGACCACGCACCTGCCCGCGTTCGATCTCGTGCCGGGGTTCGAGGTGCGGGCCATCGTCGAGCCGGTGCCCACACGCAGGGAAGCGGCGCGAGCCGCCCGGCCCGAGGCGCACGTCTACGCCACGCTCGCGGAGGCGCTGTCCGAGGGGGGCATCGACCTCGTGGACGTGTGCACGCCGCCGCAGGCGCACTTCGAGGCCTGCGCCCTTGCGCTCACCCGCGGGGTGAACGTGCTGTGCGAAAAGCCACTCGTGACGAAGGCGACCGAGCTGGCGGAGCTGTCGCGCCTGACCGAGCGCGCGGGGGGACCGTTGCTGTTCTGCATGCACAACTGGAAGCACGGCAAGGTGGTCGCCGGCGTGCGTGACGCCATCGCGAGCGGCCGGATCGGTCGGCCGCAACGCGTCGAGATCGAGACCCTGCGCACGCAGCCGGCGGCCGGCGCCCCCGCGCCCGGCCAGCCGCTCGACTGGCGCCTCGACCCGGACAAGGCGGGCGGCGGCATCGCATTCGATCATGGCTGGCACATGATCTCGATGGCCCTCGCGTGGCTCGGCGGCGGCACGCCGGTGGCCGTCCGCGCGACCACCGAGCAGCGCCGGTTCAAGGACGCACCGGTCGAGGACACCGTGACCCTCGAGGCCGAGCTGTCGAGCGGCACGCTGCGCCTGTTCGCGACCTGGGCCGGGGCGGAGCGGGACAACCGCGGCCGCGTGGTCGGCACCGACGGCGAGGTGCGCTTTTCGGCCGCCGGTTACACCGTGGCGCCGGCCGGGCGCGTGCCCGAGGCGACCGAGACCGACGAGAGCCTCGCAGCCGGCGGCTACCGGCCGAGCTGGAACGCGGGCGTCCTGCGCGAGGTGCTGGCGGAGCTCTCCGGCGAGCGTCCGCGCGGCTCCGCGCTGGCCGAGGCACGCACCTGTCTGCGCATCCTCCTGGCCGGGTACGAGAGCGCCCGACAGGGCGGCGCCCGCACCCTTCCGTGACCGCCGTATCCGTGCGGCCCTTTCCTGGGTAACATCCCTTCCCGTGTCGGCAGCCGTCACGCAAGGGATCCGCGTCGAGGTCACCACGGCCTACCAGGCCGATCAGTCCTCACCGGGCGCCAAGCACTTCGTCTTCGCGTACACGGTTCGCATCACCAACGAGGGCACGCTGACCGCGCAGCTGCGCAGCCGCCACTGGGTGATCACCGACGATCGCGGCACGATCCAGGAGGTGCGCGGCGACGGCGTGGTGGGAGTGCAGCCGCTGCTCAAGCCGGGCCAGCACTTCGAGTACACCTCGAGCTGCGTCCTCAAGACCCCACGCGGGACGATGCACGGCACCTACCGCATCGTGCGCGAGGACGGCCACAGCTTCGACGCGGAGATCGCCCCCTTCTTGCTCGTCTCCCCCGCGGCGCAGGCGCCGCGGTGGGTGAACTGAGCCCGGGAACGCCCGAGCGCCCGGCGCGGACCAGCCGCCGAATCTTGCGCCGAAAGGGCGGCCGGACCAGAATCGGCACGTGGCCGTGGCGCCCTTTTCACCTCCTCGATACCGCGTGGCGGGCTTCTGGCAGCGCGCGGCGGCAGCCGCCATCGACGGCGGTGTCCTGTTCGTCACGCTGGGGATCCTGGGTGTCGTGATCGCCCTCGTCACCGGCGCGCGCATCCCGAACCTGCGCGAGATCGGGCTCGACTACGTGATCGAGCTGGCCCTCGGGGGCCAGCCCGCCGTGGTGCTCGGCCTCGCCCTCGCGACGGGCGTCGGGGTCCTGTACTTTCTCCTGTTCCATGCGATGAGTGGGCAGACCCTCGGCAAGCGCGCGCTCCGCATCCGCGTGATCTCGGCGTACGGACGATCGATCGGGCTGCGCGGGGCAACGATTCGCCTCGGTGGCTGCGCGCTGGGCGCGCTCATGCTGTCCCTCGGGTTCGTGTGGATCGCGTTCGATCGCGAGAAGCGGGGGCTGCACGACTGGCTCGCCGGCTCTTACGTCGTCCGCGCATGAAGCACGGCGCCGGCACGCTGCGCGACGCCGTGGTCGCGTTCGGCGTGGGTCGCGCGCTGCTCGAGCGGGCCGAGCAGATCCAGTCGGTGCATGGGGGCTCGCTCGACACGGCCCTGCTCGAGGCGGGCGCCCAGCCGTCCTTGATCACGCAGGCGCTCGAGCGGGCCACCGACCTGCGCGCCGCCACCGAGGACGAGCTTTGCGAGCGCTCCGACGTGCGCGTCGAGGTCAGCCAGGCGATCCGCTGGCGGCTGGTCCCGCTTTCGGAGCGGGCCGGGACGTTGCTCGTCGCCGCCAGCGTCGGCTCCGCGCGGGTCGCGGCGGAGCTCCTCGGCGTGCCCGCCGAGGTCCGCGTCGTGCCCGAGTGGCGACTCGAGCTCGAGCTGGCGCGCCGTTACGGACGCCTCTTGCCAGAGCGATTCGCCGTGCTGGCCGCGCGGCTCATCGGCCCCAAGTCGGTCCGCGCGGCCGTCTAGCGCCCTCGCACCGTCACCGCGTCGCGCGTGCCCCGGGCCGCCACCCGCCCCACCCCCGCGCCCGAGAGGGCGCCGCTTCCGCCCGCGCC
>JAHFDS010000030.1 GCA_023248855.1 Myxococcales bacterium | reverse complement strand
CGCTCGGGGGCATCCGGCGTCGTCTCGCGACCCGAAGCCCCCACCGTGCAGCGGGCCGCGGTGTCGGCCTCGCGCCCTGCCAGCGCCGAGCCCGCCGTCAGCATGCGCGCCGAGCTCGTGTCGCAGGGCCAGGGCGCGCTGCGACGGCCGCCGCCCGCGGCGCCGGATCGCAGAGGCCACCCGGAAGGCCCTGCGAGCAAGGTCGGCGCGCAGGAGAGCGGGCTGTCGGTCGCGAGCCATCGCGAGCTGCACAAGGAGCTGCTCGAGCGGCTCGACCTGCAGAACATGCCCCGCGAAGAGCTGGCTGACGCGAAGCTGCGGCCACGCGTCCTCTCGGAGCTCGACGCCATCCTGGCCGACCGGGCCAAGCGCCCGTTGGGCGAGGGCGGCCTCGGCAAGGTCGATCTCGAGCTCGCCAAGAAGGAGCTCGCCGACGAGGCCCTCGGCCTCGGTCCGCTCGAGGACATGCTGGCCGACGATCGTGTCACGGAGATCATGGTGGTCGACCGCGAGACCATCTACGTGGAGCGCGAGGGGCGGCTCGACCGGTCGCCCAAGCGCTTCTCGAGCGACGACGCGGTGCGCGCTGCGATCGAGCGCATCGTGACGCCGCTCGGCCGCCGCATCGACGAGTCGTCGCCCCTCGTGGACGCCCGCCTCAAGGACGGCTCGCGCGTCAACGCCGTCATCCCACCGCTGGCGCTGCGCGGTCCGACGCTGACCATCCGCAAGTTCGGGCGGCGCAAGATGACCATGGACGACCTGCTCCAGTTCGGGTCGGTCAATGAGCGCATCGGGCGCTTCCTCAGGCGCGCCGTGCTGGCGCGCAAGAACATCGTCATCTCCGGCGGCACCGGCTCGGGCAAGACGACGCTGCTCAACATCCTGTCGTCCGCGATCCCGGAGCACGAGCGCATCGTGACCATCGAGGACGCGGCCGAGCTGCGGCTGCACCAGCCTCACGTGGTCGGCCTCGAGACGCGCCCGGCGAACCTCGAGGGCAAGGGCGAATACTCGATCCGCGACCTGCTCCGAAACGCCCTCCGCATGCGCCCCGACCGCATCGTGGTAGGCGAGTGCCGCGGCGGCGAGGCGCTCGACATGCTGCAGGCCATGAACACCGGCCACGACGGCTCGCTCACGACCACGCACGCGAACTCGCCGATCGAGGCGATCGCCCGCCTCGAGACGCTGGTGCTCATGGCCGGCCTCGACCTGCCGTCGCGCGCGATCCGCGAGCAGATCGCCCAGTCCGTGGATCTGGTCGTCCAGCAGGCGCGCCTGTCCGACGGTGCGCGCCGGGTCACCGCGGTGTCGGAGGTGGTCGGCATCGGCGAGCACGGGGACGTCGAGCTCCAGCAGATCTTCCATTACGAGCAGACCGGCGTGTCCAGCGACGGCCACGTGATCGGCGAGTTCCGGCACAGCGGCTACCTGCCGAGCTTTCTCGGAGAGTTCGAGACGCTCGGCCTCGTCCGCAAGGGAGAGCCGTACCTGTGACGGACTCCGCGATCTACTTCGTCGGTTCGATCGCGCTCGCGGTCGTCGCCGCCGCCGTGGCGGGCTACGCGGCCTACGACCAGATCGTGGGCGCCTACCGCGGGCAAGTGCGACGGTACACCGAGCACGTCGGCGGCAAGCTGCGCTGGATGTTCGACCGCACGCCCGTGCGGGACTTCTTCATCCGACACCTCCTGTGGACCCTGCTCGGTGCGGTGATCGGCTGGGCGGTCTTCCCCGGCCCGGGGCCGTTCATCTTCGGCCTGCTCGGCTTCGGCTGGCCGCTCTGGCGGCTCAAGGGCCGCGTCAGCGACCGGCGCACCAAGATCGAGGAGCAGCTCGAGCGCGCGCTCATGACCATCGCGACGACGCTGCGCGCCACGCCGAACTTCGTCGACGCGGTCGCGACGACCGTGCGCCACCTGGAGAAGCCGATCGCCGAGGAGTTCGACCTGCTCCTGCGCGAAAACCGCGTGGGCCTGACGCTCGAGGACGCGCTGCGCTCCCTGGGCAAGCGCGTCGAGAGCCGCTACCTCGACATGGCCGTCACCGCGATCACGATCGGGCGGGCGACCGGCGGTGATCTGCCTGCCATCCTCGACCGCATCGCCGACGTCGTGCGCGAGACGCAGCGGCTCGAGGGCCTGGTGGACGCCAAGACCGCCGAGGGTCGCGCGCAGGCCTGGGTGCTAGGCCTGATGCCCTGGGTGGTGGGCCTGGCGCTGTTCTACCTCGACCCGCGCTGGATCCTGCCGCTGTTCCAGGACCCGTTCGGCTGGGGCATCCTGTCCGTGATCGCGATGCTCGAGATCCTGGGCGTCTACGGCGTTCGCAAGGCCACGGCGGTGGATTGATGAGCCCCCTCTACTACTGGATCTCCATCGGATGCGCCGCCGCGGCGGCGATCGTGGTCGTCATCGGCTTTGCCCCGGATCGCCTGCCAGAGGTGCCGTCGGTGGGACGCCGTGGCGCCAAGCGACGCCAGCTGCGCGAGGAGAGCACCCTGTTCCGCTGGTTCGAGCCGGCCCTGCGGCTGGCAACGTATCACGTGCAGCGCATCAAGCCCGGCGGCTTCCGCAGATGGATCGCGTCGGAGCTCGTCCGCGCGGGCGAGCCCGGCGGCCTCGACGCCGACGAGTACCTCGCGCTCATCCTCACCTGTGTGTTCTTCGGGGCCGGCAGCGGAGCGGCCTTCTTCGCGCTCGCCAAGCTCGGTGCCGCAGGCGGGGCGATCCTGTCCACGGTGATCGCGATCATGTTCCCGATCATGTGGCTGTCCGACCGGGCGCGCGAGCGCATGCGCCTCATCGGGCAGGCGCTGCCCTATGCGCTCGACCTGATGGTGCTCGCGATCTCAGCCGGCATCGACTTCGTCGGCGCCACGCGCCACGTGGTCGAGCGAGCGAGCGTGAAGAACGATCCGCTGCGCGAGGAGCTCGGACGCGTGCTCGCCGAGCTCCAGCTCGGCCGCACCCGGGCGGATGCCTTGTCGGCGATGGCCGAGCGGGCGCCCTCGCCGGTCGTGCGCAGCTTCGTGAGCTCCGTCATCGAGGCCGAGAAGCGCGGGGTCCCGCTCGCCGAGGCGCTACGCATCCAGGCCGACTCGATGCGGACCCAGCGCTCGCAGAACATCGAGAAGCGTGCCGGCCGCGCCGCGGTGCTGATGCTGATGCCGCTCACGCTGATCTTCTTCGCGACCTTCCTGGTGCTGTTCGGCGGTACCATCGTCAAAGCCATCCGTGGGAACCTATTCTGAGCCGCGAGGCATCGCGCTCTACGTCTCCATCGGCGGGCGCGAGGCGGTGCCGTTCCAGTTCGACACTGACGTCGTGACCGTCGGTCGTTCGGAGCAGGCCGACCTGCGCATCGATCGGCCCATGCTCTCGCGGAACCAGTTCTCGGTCGAGCGCGATCCCGACGGCCGCTTCTATCTCGTGCCCGAGCAGACGACCAACCCGACACGCCTGAACGGCTCGCCCGTGCGCCAGCCGGCGCAGCTGGCCGACGGCGACGTGATCGAGATCGGGGACGTCCAGCTGCACGTCGGCATCGAGGGCGAGGCACCCGGCGAAGCCCAGGAGGATGCGCACTACGATGCGCTCGATCAGATGCGCGGGCGCTCCTCGCCGCGACAGGACGCCTACGTCCCCGAGCCGCGCGCCCCGACCCCGCCGCCGAGGACCCAGTCGCCGCCGCCGAGGACCCAGTCGAAGCGCCCCATCGTGCTCGGCGTGTTCGCGGGCCTGTTCTGCATCGGCATCCTCGCGTGGGGATTCATGGGGCAGGGAGAAGACGAGGACGATCTCGGTGGCAAGAGCTCCACGCAGAACATCCAGCTGGTCCGGCCCGAGCCGCCCCCGTCGTGCGAGCCGTCGGAATGCGTGGAGCGGGCCAAGCGAACGTTCGAGCTGGCGCTCAACCTGGAAGCCCGCGCGGAGTCCGATCCCAGTGACCTGTATCGCGCCGCGGTGAACTACGAGCGTGCGGAGGCGCTGGTGCGCGCCTCGGGAGCGGGCCCGGAGCTGCTGCCGAACCTGGGCCGCCGACAGAAGGCCGCCCGTGACCGGCTCGATCAGTGGCTGCGGGAGGCGAAGTTCCGCTACTCGATGGCACGGAAGAACAAGAACACCCGCAAGGCCCTGCAGGAGCTCGACTACCTCTTGCGCCTGATCGCCGACGAGGAGCACCCTTTCCGGAAGCGGATCCTCGCCTCGCGTCGCCGCCTCGAGAGCGAGCTGAAGTAGTGGCTCCGGTCGCAAGGGCCACGCTCTGCGCGGTGCTCGGGCTCGTGGCGTGCATCCCCGCCGAGCCCAAGAGCCGCGACCAGCAGATCCTCGAGGCGCTCAAGCGCGGCTCGACCGATCAGGCGATGGAGCTGGCCAAGCGCGGCTACTCGGAGCATCCGAATGATCCCGAATCGGTGCTCCGGCTGGCGGGAATCTACGAGAAGGCGGGCGAGATCCTGCGCGCGGAGCAGTACTACGAGGTGGCGCGAAACCTCGGCGTGGCGCAAAAGAGGGTCGGGCCTCCGCTGATCCGGCTCGCGGCCAAGAACGGCCGCTACCAGATCGCGAGCGATCGCGCGCGCGCGTTGCTCGTCGAGTACCCGGAGCAATACGAGACGCGCCTCCTGCTCGCGCAGCTCGACGTCCTGCTCGACGATCCGATGGCCGCCGAGCGCGAGCTGCGCATCTTGCTCGGCCTGCAGCCGCGGCGGCCGGACGCGTACCTGGCGCTCGGCCGGCTCTACAAGGAGCACGGCAAGCCCGAGCAGGCGCGCGCGTCGCTCCTGCGCTTCCTCGAGCTCGAGCGGAAAGCCTCCGAGGACCGCTCGCTCGCCGAGCGCCTGCTGCGGGAGCTGGCCCGCCCGGCGGACCAGATCCACCTCGAGCTGGCGCACCCGGCGCCGCCCCCGCCCGAAGCGCCTGCCCCGGTCCTGCCGCGCCCCGCAGAGCCCGCGACGCCCCCCGCGGCGGCAGGCTCGGGAGAGATCCGCTGGCTGCGCGGGGGCGCGGACCCGAAAGCCGAGAAGCCCTGATGATCCCCGAACGCGTATTCCGTGAGTCCGTGCTGGGCTTGCTCGAGCCCATCCGCGCCTTCCTCGATGCCGGCGACGTGGCCGAGATCCTGATCAACGGCCACGAGGAGGTGTACGTCGAGCGCAAGGGCCGCCTCGAGAAGACGGCGGTGCGCTTTGACAGCGAGCACGCGCTCGAGGCCGCGGTGCGTAACATCGCGCAGTTCGTCGGCCGCCAGGTCGGTCCCGACCGTCCCATCCTGGAGGCACGCCTGCCCGACGGCTCGCGCGTCGAGGCGATCCTGCCGCCGATCTCACGCCGCGGGATCGTGGTCGCCATCCGCAAGTTCTCGCGCGACACCATCACCTGCGACGCGCTCGTCCGCATCGGCTCGGTGTCCGCACAGGCCGCGCGGTTCCTGGAGGCGTGTATCCGCGTCAAGCGGAACATCCTCATCGCCGGAGGCACCGGCTCCGGCAAGACGTCGCTCTTGGCCGCGCTCGCGGCCGCGCTGCCCGATCAGGAGCGCATCGTGGTGATCGAGGACAGCTCGGAGCTCAAGCTCCGCCAGCCCCACGTGCTCTCCCTCGAGGGGCGCCCGAAGGATGCCCTCGGCCAGGGCGAAGTCACGATCCGCGAGCTCCTGCGGGCCACGCTGCGGCTGCGGCCGGATCGCATCGTGGTCGGCGAGGTGCGCGGCGGCGAGGCGCTCGACCTCATCCAGTCGATGATCTCGGGACACGGCGGGGGGATCTCCACCGTGCACGCCACGCGGGCCCCTGACGCGCTGCGGCGCGTCGAGACGCTGGCCCTGATGGCGGACATCGGGCTGCCGCTCGGGGCCCTGCGGGGCCAGATCGCGAGCGCGATCGACCTCATCGTCCTCATCGAGCGCATGCCCGATGGCACCCGCAAGATCACCCACATCGCAGAGGCGGTGGGCCTCGACGAGCAGGCGAGCTACGTGGTCAACGATCTCTTCGTGTTCGAGCTCGCGATGATCGACGAGCGAACCGGCCGAATCCAGGGGGATCTGCGCGCCACCGGGATCGCGCCGACGTTCTGGCAGGAGCTCGAGCCCCATGGCGAGAGGCTCGATCCCGAGCTCGTGGCGCTCTGGGAAAGAGCCGGGTAGGATGTAGTACAGTCTGTCTGCCGTCGGCAGAGGACCCCGGTAGATGAGCGAGAAGCGTCGGCCATTCGGGCTCGCCAAGGAGAGCGCAGAGGTCAAGACGGTGCTGGCGCCCGTGGTGGGGCGCAAGTCCGTCGTGCCGACCGGTGCGCGCCGTGCGCTCTTGCAGGTGGTCGAGGGCTCCGCCGTCGCCGATCGCGTAGAGGTCCCCCAGACCCCGGCTGGCCTCGTGGTGGGTCGGAGCGAAGAGGTCGACTTCACGCTCAACGCGCCGCACGCCTCTCGCCGCCACGCTCGCTTCTTCTACCGGAACGGACAGCTCCTGGTCGAGGATCTGGGCAGCGCCAACGGCACGCAGGTCAATGATTCCTCGATCGAGATCGCGATGCCCCTCAAGGGCGGCGACCTCGTCTACGTCGCCGGCGTCACGCTCGAGGTGGTGATCGAGGGCGAGACGCCAAGGCCCAAGCAGCTCACGGCTCCTCCGCCCGAGGGCGCGACCGTCGTAGATCCGATGGCGGGCCTGGCCCTGCGACGAATGACGCCGGATCCGCCGCCCGACGTGCCCGACCACCTCCTGGGGCACGGTCAGTTCGTGACTGCGCCGGAGGGGCTGCCGCCGTATCCACCGCAAGACACCGAGCGGCCGGTCGAGGACACCTCGAGGGCCCTCGTGCTCTCACGGCCGCAGCAGCGGGGACTGTCGGCGCCACCACAGCGGGTGCCGCCCAAGCAGGCCGGCCGCCCGCCGCAGCGTCCCGGATCACAGCCGCCTGCCGCCGCGCCGCAGCGAGCGGTGGTCGCGCAAAAGGGCAAGCTCCCACCCGGCGCGCGCGCCGCGCTCGCCCGCATGGGCAGCGACTTCGGCCGGCCGGAGGACAGCCTCTACACCCCGCTACCACCTGCGTCCCCACCGGCGTTCGACGACTTCGACGAGCCATCGCTGGCCAATCGCCTCGAGCCCCCCTCCCGCGCCCGCGGCGGCACGCGGCCGGAACAGCCGACGCTGGAGGAGCCGAAGGATCGCCTGGCCGCTCCGCGTCGCGGCATCGTGATCGCCTGCTGCGCGCTCCTGCTGGGCGTGATGGCGGTGATCCTGCTCGTTCCGGCCAACAGGCCGCGCAAGGTGCCGCCACCACCACCGGTCGAGGAGGCGCGCGAGCGGGCGCCCGATCAGGGCGCGACCGGGCCCCTCGGCGCCGCACCTTCCGCCGAGGCCAACGCCGAGGCCGACGCCCCCTACGAGCCCTCGCTGCCACCGCCCAAGCCCGATCAGCTCAAGCAAGCGGTCGAGGCGTTCGAGGGATCGAACTACCCGCTCGCGCTCCGTCACTTCACGATCCTGCGCGATGCGTCGCCGGGGGATCCGACGCTCGAGTTCATGGTGCGCCTGGTCGGTCGGCGGGCGGAGCTCGTGCAGCCGTCCGGGGGACCGAGGTGAGGGCGCCCCTGGCGCTGACCCTCGTCTTCGCGGCGTGCGGAGGCGGTGCGCAGAAGACGATCGACGAGTTCCCGGTCACGGTGATCGCGCGCTTCGAGGACGGGCGCCCCGCCCCCGGTGCGAGCTGCTCGGCGCCCGGCACGACGCGCGTGCGCACGGGGCCGGACGGCAAGGCGACGTTCCGCATCTACGGCTCCGATGGCGAGCAGGTGCGCCTTTCCATCCTCGCCCCGGACGGCCACCGCGTGATCAAGGCGGACCTCGAGGTGCCGCTCCGGCGCGGCATCCCGCTCGGTGGCGGAGAGGAGCAGCCGATTCCGGTGCAGCGCGAGGTGACGTTCGCGCCCACGCAACGGACCTACGCGATCATGGTGCGGACCGACGGCCGGCTGGGGCTGCCGATCGAGACCTACGGCAAGCCCGTCGCGGCCACGAACGAGCAAGGCGTCGCGCTGTTCATGTACCGAGGCGTACCCGGCACGGAGCTCGAGGTGCGCGTGCTGACCGCGAACGCGCCGAACCTCAAGCCGGCCAACCCGCGCAAGACCTTCCTCTTGCCCGACCACGACGATGCGTTCGTCTTCCGGCAGGCGTTCAAGGAGGAAGACGTGCGGGGCACGAAGCGAAGGCCCACGCCGGCAGCGGACCGCGGGGGCTCTCCGGTGCCGATCAAGCGACTCAAGAAGGGGACGGCGACCGGCGAGGACGGCGCCCCCGCGCCCGAGAAGAAGCCCGAGCGCAAGGAAGCGCCCACCGACGAGCCCAAGGGCCCGATGCGGCTCTGATGATCGTCGTCGCGGCGGACGTGGGGGGGACCAACGCGCGGCTCGCGCTGGTCGAGGTGCAGGGCGCCCAGATGCGCTTCTTCGAGGAGCGCACCTACGCGTCGGCGGCGTTCGGCGGCCTCGAGCAGATCCTCGAGCGCTTCGTGGCCGAGGCGGGCACGCGCGTCGAGCGTGCCTGCGTCGCGATCGCAGGCCCCGTCCACGAGGACCACTGCGCAACCACGAACCTGCCGTGGACCGTCGATGCTCGCGCGCTCCAGCGGGCGAGCGGCATCGCGCGCGTCAAGCTCGTCAACGACTTCCACGGCGCCGCCGCCGGCGTGCTCGAGCTCGACCACGACGGGGCCGTGCACCTGCTCGGCCCCGCGCGTTCGCACCGTGCCCTGGGCGGCAGCCTCGCCGTGCTCGGCGCCGGCACGGGGCTCGGCGAGGCGATCCTCGCGCGCGATGGCGACCGGTTCGTCATCGTACCGACCGAGGGCGGGCACACCGACTTCGCGCCGAGGCGCATCGCCGAGGTGCACCTCCTGTCCTGGCTCACGGCCCGGCACAGCGGGCATGTGTCGTACGAGCGCGTGGCGTCAGGGCCGGGCCTCGTCTCGCTCTACGAGTTCCTGGTCGAGGCCGAGGGGCGTCCCCCGGCGGCGCTGGTCGAGTCCGCGCGCGCAGCGGCGGCCGACGTGGCCGCGGCGATCTCCACGGCGGCCGAGGCCGGTGACGCGACGAGCGGCGAGGCCCTCGACTGGATGCTCGACGTCCTGCTGGCCGAGGCCGGCAACCTGGCGCTCAAGTCGCTCGCGACGGGCGGCGTGTTCGTGTGCGGCGGCATCGCGCCGAGGGTGCTGCCGCGCCTGCGCGCCGTGGCCACGCGCGGAGCGTTCACCGACAAGGGGCGCTATCGCGAGCTGCTCGACGCGGTGCCGATGTGGGTGGTGACGGACACGCGGCTCGGCCTGCGTGGCGCAGCGCGCATCGCGGTGGGACTCGGCTGACCTCGGAAGGTCTACAATGACCCCGTGCGGTGGAGCTGCGTGCCAATGGCGGTCGCGGTCTTCGGGCTCGGCGCCGCCGGGGGTGGCGAGCCGCTGACGTGGGTCCTCTCGTCGATGGCGCCGGAGGGTTCCCCGAGCGCCGCGGTGCTCGACGAGGTGGCGCGCACGCTCGAGCGCGCCGCGGTGGGTCGGGTGCGGGTCCGGGCACGGCATGGTGGGGCGCTCGGGGACGAGGCCTCGACGCTCGAGCTGTGCCAAAAGGGGCGCATCCAGATGTGGGCGGGCAGCACCGGGGCCGCCTCGGCAAGCGTGCCGGCGCTGTCGGTGCTCGACGCACCGTACCTGTTCGAGGACCTGGCCGCCTTCCAGCGCATCGCGGGGCGCGACGTGCTGGGAGGCCCCCGCATGACGGCGCACCTTCGCGAGCACGGCCTGGCGCATCTCGGCATGGGCTTCATCGGCTGGCGCGCCCTGTCCACGACCCGCAAGGCGATCCGGCGGCCGGAGGATCTGCGCGGCCTGGCCTTGCGCATCCAGCCGTCGCCCCTGCACCGCGCCATGTGGCGCCCGCTGGGCGTCCGCCTGGTGGAGGTTGCGCTGCCGCAGGTCGTCGAGGCGTTCCGCGACCAGCGCGTCGAGGCGACCGATCTGCCTGCCCTCTACATATTCGCGGCGTCGCTGGCGGACCAGATCCATCACTTCACGCCCACGAGGCATGTCCTGCAGAGCGCGGTGCTCTTCGTCAATCGCCGGGCCTTCGACGAGCTCCCGGCCAGCGCGCAGAGGACGCTCCTCAAGCACCGGACCGAGCTCGTCACCAAGGCGACTCGCGTCGGGGAGATGCTCGACGATGAGCTCGTGCAGGCGCTCGCCGCGAAAGGGGTCGCCGTCGTGGCCCTCACGCCCGGCGAGAAGGAGGCCTTTCGCCGCGCGCTCGCCCCCGCGCATGCGGAGGCCCTTGCGATCGGCGGACCCGCGGGCACGGAGATCCTCGAGGCCATCGGGCGCTGACGCTGACCGCCCACGAAGCGCGGAGCGGGAGAGAGAAACACCACAGGCATGGCATTCAGGAGGTCAGCGCACACGTGCTACCGAGTGGACGCCCTTTCGCCACCAGAGGCGCATGCGGCGCAGCGGTCGGAGCGCGTCCTCCGACCGCGCGGCAACGCCGATGCGACGCGCGACCTGCCATCCGCTGGGCTCGGGGGTCTCCTCGTGCTCGTGAGGTTCCTCCAGACTGCACTAAGCGCATAGGGCCCGAACGCTCCCGGTCCAGTCTTCGGCGGCGCCCTCTCCCGCCCCGAGAGTGGTCAGCAGCTCGTCCAGCTCGTCAGAAGAGGCGAGGTCGACGGTCCCTTTCCAGTCAGGGAGCGGGACGCTTGTGATCCGGCCCCGACGGGGATCGAGCCGGTTGCACCAGAGGACCTCCGCGGCCCCGTTCGGATCGACCCGCACGGGCGACAGGCCGAGCCCCATGTCGAGCGGACCGTCTCCGTCCGGCACGGTGATGCCAGAGCCAGGCCAGGCGACGCGCGCTCGACTCCAGTCGCCCAGCGCGGTCGCCGCGATCCCTGCGTTCCAGTGGGCTACCGCGTCTGGCCACGGACGGTCGGCCAGCGGAGGCACAGCGTCCCGCGCGCGCCCCAGCTCCTGGGGGCAGGTTCCGTGATACTTGTGTCGGAATGCACCTCTCACCGCTGGTGATCGTCGGGATCGGGCTCCTTGCCGTCATGCTGTCGGGGCTGCGCGTGGCGCAGGAGTATCAGCGAGGCGTGGTTTTTCGGCTCGGGCGGTACACCACCACGCGCGGTCCGGGGCTGTACTGGATCATTCCGCTCATGGTGGAGCGGGCGATCACGATCGACCTCCGCACCGCGACCGTCTCGGCCGAGCAGCAGGAGACCATCACGCGGGACAGCGTGACCATCAAGGTCAACGCGGTGATGTGGTACCAGATCGAGGATGCGGCGAAATCTGTCATCGCGGTGCGGGACGCCGCAAGCGCCGTCTACCAGACGGCGTTGACGAGCCTGCGCAACATCATCGGCCAGCACGATCTCGACGAGGTCCTTCAGCACCGCGACAAGATCAATGCGCTGCTGCAGACGGCGGTGGCACCTGTGGCGCTGGCCTGGGGCATCCTTGTGGAGCGCTTCGAGATGAAGGACGTGGAGCTGCCAGAAGCGATGCAACAGGTGATGGCCATGCAGGCGGAGGCGATCCGTGAGAAGCGCGCCCGAATCATCAAGGCCGAAGCCGAGCTCGAAGCTTCGGAGAAGCTCGCTTCAGCGGCCGTGCTGATGGCCGCGAAGCCGGCGGCCCTGGAGCTGCGCCGGATGCAGATGATCGCGGAGGTGGGAGCGGAGAACAACAGCACGACCGTGCTGATGATCCCTTCGGACTTCGTCTCGCTGGCGACTAGCCTCGCCGACTACCTGCGCGCCCAGGGTACGGGGAAATGACGGTGGATCCTGCCGACTCCGCCTTCATGGCGATCGCCGGGCACTCCTCCAGGAGGTATTGGTGAGCACCGGGATGGTCTCCGCAGTGCGGAGACCTTCGAGTGTGGTGGAGATTGTCGTATCAGCGGTACGACAATCGCGCAGGCGACGGAAAAAGGGATGGCGACCAAGGAGGCGAAGGCTCGGCGCAGAGCCATCGTGCAGGGGATGAGCGATTGTGTGCGCGCGGCGCAGGAGGCCGCTCGTCCGATCGGCCGCGAAGATCTGCGCGCCCTGTTCGATCATCTCGACGACGTTGTCGGCCGCGAGGGCTGCGACAATACCCTTCGCCGTACCCGCGCGTTCCTTCAAGGGCGCAGCCTCGACCAGGCCGTGATCGTGCCGTGGCTCGGGGAGTACGGCGGGTACTGCGACTGCGAGGTGCTCGCGAACGTCGGTGAGCGATGGCGGGAGGGGCATCTCGTCGCATTTCTGCCAAGGCTGTGAATCGGCGGTATCTTCCGCGCATGCGCGCCCCCTTGGCTCCTCTGTGCGTGCTCGTCCTGGCTTCCTCGCTCGCGGTCAGCTGCGACTCGGTGCCGCGCCGGACGAGCGCCGATGCAAGCGCCCCGTGGCCCGACGCGGCCGCCGTAGCCGCCGATGGCCCCGGCGCCGCCGACGGTGGGCGCCTCGCACCGCCGCCCATCGCACGTACCAAGACCGAGGCGGAGCTCGCGCCGGCGCGCAAGGCGTGCCGCTTCTCCGCCGGCGCGTGGCCGGCCGAGACCATCGGCACCGACTACCCGCTCGGGGACGACATCCCGATCAAGCACGTCATCGTCGTCATGCAGGAGAACCGCTCGTTCGACAACTACCTCGGCCGGCTGGTGGCGCAGGGCTATTACCGGGGCGCCGACTTCACTGCGGGCGGAGACGGTCTCTCGCGCCACGACGCGGTCGACGTGCCGCCGGCGGGCTGGTCGAACCCGGACGGCCAGGGCGGCAACGTGGTGCCGCACTTCGACGACGGCTACTGCTACGGCGTCAATCACGGCTGGAACGACATGCACGACATGTACGACGGCGGCCGCCTCGATCGCTTCGTCACCAACAACAACCCCAATGGCCAGCGGTCCTTCTATTACGAGGACGACACGGTCATCCCCTTCTACTACGCGCTCGCGGATCGGTTCGCGATCGGGGATCGCTACTTCGCCTCGGTCATGACCTCCACGTGGCCGAACCGCCTCTACCTCCTCTCGGCGACCTCGTTCGGCCTCGGCGACAACTCGCTCGTCACGGCCGACACCGAGGAGCATCCGGCGCCCCAGGTGCTCGCGCTGCTCGAGGCCGCCGGCCGCACGTGGAAGGACTACACGGACCAGTCGCTCCACCAGGTGATGTTCTTCCCGTACTTCGGGTTCCGCGGCGCGTCGTTCAATCGCTACGGCGACACGCGGTGCGACATCTTCCGCGACATCGAGACGGGGCAGCTGCCGGACGTGGCGTTCATGATGGGCGACGAGCTCACCGGCTCGTCCGACGAGGGGCCCTCGGCCCTCCCCGGGATCGGTGGGCTGCTCGTCGAGCGGATCGTCCGCGCGCTCTGGGCCACGGCCGCCTGGAAGGACACGGTCGTGTTCATCACCTACGACGAGAACGGTGGCATGGCGGACCACGTGCGTCCGGAGGCGGCGTGCCCGCCGGACACGCTACCGCCACGGACCGGCGACGGCAGGCCCCTCGAAGGGGCGTTCGACACCACCGGCTTCCGCGTGCCCTTCCTCGTCGTCTCGCCGTACGCCCGCCCGCACTTCGTGTCCCACGAGGTGTACGACCATGCGTCCATCACGCGCTTCATCGAAGCGCGCTTCGGTCTGCCGGCGCTGACCGCGCGGGACGCGAACGCCACGCCGCCGATGGACCTGTTCGACTTCTCCCACGCGGCCTTCGCGACGCCGCCGGACATCGCGAAGCACACGACGGTGGATCCCGCGATCCTCATGCGCTGCCGCCAGTCGCTCGCTCCGGTGGGCTGTGCGATGCCCCGCACAAGTCGTGACCCTGCCCGCCGGGGAGGGACGTGATCACCGTCGCATCGCGAGGGCAAGCGTCAGGCGGCGACGTGCTCATTGGAGCGGTCCTGCGCCCGCGTCAGTCGCGCTCGCGGCGCTTCGGGGCGTCGCGGACGCATTCCATCACGGCCCCGACCAGCGGCGACGACCGCACCGCCGTGAAGTCCTTGTCCTCGAGCGCGCGCTGCGCCTGCTTCACCGCGGCGGGCTCGAACTCGAAGTGATAGTCAACCTCGCCCCGCGTGTAGAGGACCTCCCACAGCATCCAGGCCGCCGTGGCCGCATCGCCTCGGAGCGCGGCCACGCACGCTCGGTTGTAGCGCGGCTTGGGGCTCGACCCCCAGGCGGCCGCGAGCGCGAACGCGGCGTCGGCTCGCGCGTATTCCTTGGCCTTGTAGAGGCGCATGCCGCGGGTGTTGAGCGTCTGCGAGACCTGCTCAGATGCGACCGGCTCGCACGCGGACATCGCCGCCGCGAGCTCGGGCAGGTCCGCATCGGAGACATCGAGCGAGAGCAGCCGGTCGAGCGGCGGGCGCGGCTTCGCGCACTTCCTGGGGGCGCCGATCTCGGTGGCCACGGGCTCGGCTTGCCCGAGTCGCTTCCTGAGCTGCCGGCCCACGCGCTCGAAGATGTGCTTTTCGGGCCAGCGTCCGACCATGAGCGTCAGCGTCGTGTCGGAATCGGAGAGGACCTCGACGTGCTGTATGTAGAAGCTCGGCCCGCCGCGCAGGTGCTCGCGCGCGCGCTGCGCGGACTCGCGCGTGTCGTAAGTCCATGCGAGCACGTCGAACCTGTACGCGAACGGCTTGCCTTGCAGCTCGCTCCAGTACGCGGTGCGGAGGCCCACGCAGAACGGCAGCGTCGCGCAGCGCGGCGCCTTTTCGCCGCAGGGCGCCTTCGGCGCCCAGCCCTGCTCGGGGACACCCCTGCGCAACGTCAGGCCCATGCCCCGCAGCTCGCCCAGCACGTCGAGGAAACGTTGGGGAGGCGCCTCACGCGACGAACGCGCGAGGACGTCCGCCGTCAGCTGGGGCCTCGCCGGCTCAGCGCCTGCGGCTCGGGCGAACAGGCACAGCGCGGCGACGAGGACCATTCGCATGGGTCGGTCTACCACGTCCGCCCCGCTGGCGCGTCCGCCCCGCTGGCACGCTGATTTGCCCACCGGGCGACCTGCTCCGCGAGAACCTACAATTGCAATGCACCCTGGGGCGCCAGCATGGCCAGGAACCGGTCCGGTCGCGCGACCCCGCGGCTGCCCCACCAGCCCAGCGCCTTCCGGACCTGGGCCTCGCCAGCGGCCCCGAGGAGCTGGCCCTGGCGGTGCAGCGCCGCCACGGCGAAGATCTCGATGTCGAGGGCGCGAAATCCCTCCGCCGCCTGCCCGAGCCTCGCAATGGCCACTTCAGCCTGCCCCCGCGCGGCCGCCACGCCGCCCGCAATGAGCGCCGCGGTGGCCCGGGACCAGGCCGTGCCCACTCGCTCGAGTCGACGCGCCTCCCCCTCTGCCACCGCCAGCGGACGGTCGGCGCTCGCAGGCGCCTCGAGGGCGGCCGCCAGGGCGACGCGGGCACGCAGATGGCGGGCGACGATGAGGGCGTGCTGGATGCGCAGAATCTGGGAGCCCCACAGCGGACGCCAACTCTCGGCGAGCGCCGCCAGCGCGTCGGCCGTGTCGCCGCGGTAGAGCGCGATGTGCAGGCGCGCAATGAGCGCGTACCAGTGCTGCACATGAAACCCCTCGGGGCTCCAGCGCTTCATGGCCTCGGCGACGGCCTCGCGGGCGCCCTCGGGGTCGTCGCCAAGGAGGAACACCACGTTCGAGAGCCCGATGCGCAGCGTGGTCACCGCGTACCGGTCGCCACGGCCGCGGGCGTCGTCCACGCACGACTCCACGAGGCGCCCGAGCTCGCGGAGGTCCCCGAGATAGAACAGGCTCTCGATGAGGAAATTGTGGGCGGCGTCGAGCTCCCAGCTCATTCCTGCCTCGTCCCGCAGCCGGCGCACGCCGTCCTCGAGCGCTGCGCGAGCAGGCAGGAACTGTCCGAGCAAGTGTGCCGACATGCCGTGGCCGACGGCGTTCATGCCGAGGATGACCGGGTTGCCCATTCGCTCGGCGAGGGCGTCGGCGATTGCCCCCACGCGGCGGGCCGCACGCTCGTCACCGGCAGCGGCGCGTAAGCCCTGCTCCGCCATGAGGCAACGGGCGATCCGGAGCGGCTCCCCCGCGTCGAGCGCGAGGCGCAGCGCCCGGCTCTGGAAGAGCGCTCCGACGATGTGGTCGGTGAGCGCCAGGGACGACGCCACCGTCCAGCACAGATCGATGAGGCTGAGCTCGCTCTTCGCGATGTCGCCCACGGAGCGCTCGCGGTAGCCAAGGCCGCGCAGCCGCAGCCGCAGCCGCGCGGACAGCAGCGCTGCGACAGTGCCTCGCCTGCTGCCCGGCAGCGACAGACCGTTCTCCTTCAGGACCTGGGCCACGAGAGGCACGCCGACGTCGAGCCGTCCGCATCTGAGGAGCTCCTCCGCGGCGCGCATCCGCAGGCCGAGCGAGTCAGCAGCCTCCGCGGACTGCGCGGCCGAGAGGTAGACCTCAGCGGCGTTGGCGCTCCGCCCGCCGCTCGATAGCGCCGCTGCGCGTCGAACCTTCAACTCTTGCTGCGGCCTTCCGCACGCAACCGCACGCTCGTAGGCCTCCTCGTAGAGCGACGCCGCCCGATCGAAGGCCAGCGCGCTCACCGCCTGCTCGGCAGCCAGCGTGGTGTAGCGGAGGGCTCGAGCGGGGTCGCCCGCCTCATGCCAGTGCAGAGCCAGCGCGAGTGCGTCATGCTGGCCATCGCTTTCGAGGGCCCGCGCGATCCGGAGATGGCACTCCCGGCGGTCAGCCCTCTCGAGCCTGGCGAAGACCGACTCCCGGATGCGGTCGTGGTAGGGCTCAAGCCACTCGCCCTCTCGGGCCGTGCTGCTTCTGACCAGGTGCGCAGCCCGCAGCTCCGCCAGATGCCGCGTGAGCTCGGCGCCCTCACTCTCGGACGCGATGCGGAGGACAGCGCGCCGGATGGGGCTGCCCGCCGCCACGACGAGGTCGAGCAGGTGCCTCGCGTCGGGGCCGAGACCGAGGACCCGCGTGAAGAGCACCTCGTCGAGCCCGCCAGCAGCTGCGCCTGCACCAGCACCGCGCACCAGCTCGTGGATGAACAGCGGATGCCCCGCCGACTCCGACGCGATCGCGGCGGCGTTGACGGTGACCGACGCGAACCGGCAGAGCTCGCTGGCCAGCGCTGACGCATCAGAGGGCGGCAGCCCTGCGAGGGGAATCTGGACGCGGCTCCCGTCGAAACCTTCCACCATGGAACGCGTCCCGGGCCGCCCGGTCGCGACAAGCAGAATGCGGGGCGCGTCCGCGCCGCGCAGAATCGCGCCCAGCATCGCGAAGCTATCGGCGTCGGCCCACTGCAGGTCGTCGATGACGAGCACCACCGAACGGCGGCTCGCGAGCTTCCCCAGGAGCTCGCGAAGCGCGGCAAAGACGCGGCTCCGCAGCTCCTGGGGATCGTGAATCTCCATCGCCGGCCGCGACGTCGCGAACGCCCGGGCGCGCATGAGCACCGGGAACACCTGCGCAAGGAGAGCCGCGTTGGCCGGCAAAAGGGCCGCGGCCTCGGCCGCTGGAAGGCGAAGCATGAGCCGGCTCAAGGAGTCGATCACGCCGTCGAACGCCTTGTAGGGAACCGCTTCCCGCTCGTAGCACCGCCCCACGAGCGCGATGGCGCCCGCGCCGACGTCGTCGACAAAGCGCCGGACGAGCGCGCTCTTGCCTACGCCAGACTCGCCCTCGACGAGGGCGAGCACGGGCTGCTGGCGTGATTGCTCGTGAGCGATCTGTAGAGTCGCGAGCTCGTGTGTCCGGCCGATGAAGATCGCCTCCTGGCTGAGCGACGGTGTGCTCGACGAAGCTCCTGGCGCGAGCTCGGGAAAGAGCCGGCCGAGCAGGCGCCGTCCAGCGCGTCGGGCGATCGGGTCGAAGCGGAGCAGCTCCACGGCGAGCTCGCTCAGGTCCTCGGGCACGCGCGGCGAAAGCGTCCGGGGCGCAGGGGGTTCGAATCGTTGCTTGTCGAGGAGCACCTCGAAAGGAGCGCCGGTGTGGGGAAGCCGTCCCGTCAGGGCTTCGAAGAGCACGACGCCGAGGCTGTACCAGTCCGCCTCCGGTCCGACCGGTTTCGACGCGGCCTGCTCGGGCGCCATGTACGCGACGGTCCCGACGATGTTGGCGTCGGTGATGTGCTCGCTCGTGGCTTCGGTGACGAGCCCGAAGTCGAGCAGAACCAAGCGTCCCTCGGAAGTCACGAGGACGTTCGACGGCTTGATGTCCCGGTGCACGCGACCCGCTCCGTGAAGGGCGTCGAGGCCACGCGCCAGCTGCGGCAGCGCGGCGCGCAAGCGGGGCTCGTCGAAGATAAGGTCAGGGGGTCTGGCTGGTTCGGGGGGAAGCGTCGCCCGGAGCCCATCGACAGCGGCATCCGTCTTCGCGAACGCAGGCGCCGCGTGATTCCGGGGCAGGAGCCACGACAAGAGATCCGTTCCCTGCACCAACTCCATCGTGAAGAACCAGTGGCCAGAGGCCTCGAACAGCTCGCCGAGTCCCACCAGGTTCGGGTGATGGAGGTCCTGGAGTGCCCTGAACTCCCGCTTGAACCGCACGAGTGCGCTCGCCGAGAACGCCTTCAAGGTCTTGAGCGCGACGTGGCACTGCTGGTCGCGATCGAGCGCCTCGTAGACGACGCCCATTCCACCAGCACCAAGCTGCGACAGCAGCTGGAACCGCGACGTCCCGGCGAACTCGCGGCCGCCCGGCCCCGTCTCCTGACCCGCCATTAGGCTTCCCGATCTCTCCCCATGATGCCACCCTGGGGTGCCAGCATGGCCAGGAACCGCTCGGGGCGCACGACCCCGCGGCTGCCCCACCAGCTCCGCGCCGCCCGGACCTGGGCCTCGCCAGCGGCCCCGAGGAGCTGGCCCTGGCGGTGCAGCGCCGCCACGGCGAAGATCTCGATGTCGAGGGCGCGAAATCCCTCCGCCGCCTCCCCGAGCCTGGCAATGGCCACTTCAGCCTGCCCGCGCGCGGCCGCCACGCCGCCCGCAATGAGCGCCGCGGTGGCCCGGGACCAGGCCGTGCCCACTCGCTCGAGTCGACGCGCCTCCCCCTCCGCCACCGCCAGCGGACGGTCGGCGCTCGCAGGCGCCTCGAGGGCGGCCGCCAGGGCGACGCGGGCACGCAGATGGCGGGCGACGATGAGGGCGTGCTGGATGCGCAGAATCTGGGAGCCCCACAGCGGACGCCAACTCTCGGCGAGCGCCGCCAGCGCGTCGGCCGTGTCGCCGCGGTAGAGCGCGATGTGCAGGCGCGCAATGAGCGCGTACCAGTGCTGCACATGAAATCCCTCGGGGCTCCAGCGCTTCATGGCCTCGGCGACGGCCTCCCGGGCGCCCTCGGGGTCGTCGCCAAGGAGGAACACCACGTTCGAGAGCCCGATGCGCAGCGTGGTCGCCGCGTACCGGTCACCACGGCCGCGGGCGTCGTCCACGCACGACTCCACGATGCGCCCGAGCTCGCGGAGGTCCCCGAGATAGAACAGGCACTCGATGAGGAAGTTATGGGCGGCGTCGAGCTCCCAGAACATGCCTGCCTCGTCCCGCAACCGGCGTATTCCGTCCTCGAGCGCTGCGCGAGCAGGCAGGAACTGTCCGAGCAAGTGTGCCGACATGCCGTGGCCGACGGCGTTCATGCCGAGGACGACCGGGTTGCCCATTCGCTCGGCGAGGGCGTCGGTGATTGCCGCCACACGCCGGGCCGCACGCTCGTCACCGGCCGCGGCGCGGAAGCCCTGCTCCGCCATGAGGCACCGGGCGATCCGCAGCGGCTCCCCCGCGTCGAGCGCGAGGCGCAGCGCCCGGCTCTGGAAGAGTGCCCCCTGGAGGTGGTCGGTCAGCGCCAGGGACGACGCCAGCGTCCAGCACAGATCGATGAGGCTGACCACGCCCGGCGCGAGCTCGGCCGCGGAGCGCTCCCGGTAGCCAAGTCCGCGCACGGCAAGCTTGGCGCGATCCAGGAGCAACGCCGCCACGGCACGCGTCCGGCTGCGGGCGATCGGGATCCCGAGCGCGCGGACCGCGGCGACGCCCTCGTCGACGTGCCCGCTGCGGAGCAGCTCCTCGGCCGCCCGTCGCCGCAAATCGAGCGCCGGACCGGGATCGGCCAGCTCCGCAGCCGCCAGGAAAGCCCGCGACGCGGGGAGCCCGCTGCCCGCTTTGGCCAGCGCCTCGCCGAGCTGGGTGTGGAGCGTCCGCGCGCCCTCCGCATCCCACGCCTTGACCTTGAGGGCGAGCCGGTAGTAATGCGCCGCACGACCGAACGCCAATCCTCCCGCGGCCTCGTGGCCCGCGCGCGCCGCGAGCTCTCCCGCGCGGTCGGCTTCTCCTGCCTCTCTCCAGTGCATGGCCAGGGTCGCCGACGGGGCGGCGCCCTCGAGCAAGGCCGCGAGCTCGGCATGAAGACGCCGACGCCGGTTCGGCGCCAGGTACTGCACGAGGGTGTGTCGCACCCGGTTGTGGAACACCTCGACCACGTCGTGGCGCCTTCGGCCCCGGGTGCGCACGAGGTTGGCGTCGCGCAGAAGGGCGATCTGCTGTGAGAGCTCCACCCCGACAAGCTGGGGCGACCGCGCGATCGTGTCCTGGGGCAGCGCCACGCCGGCGAGCGCGAGGAGCTGCAGGATGTGTACGGCGGGCTCGCCGAGCTCGGTGATGCGCCGCCAGATCAGCGCCTCGAGGCGCTGGATCGGGCCGTCCTGGCGCGGTGCTTCGGCGCAAAGGGCCAGCTCGGCAATGAACAGGGGATGCCCCGACGCCTCTGCCGCAATGGCCGCTGCATCCAGGGTCGCCACCCCGCGCCGGGATTGCATGCACGCGCGCGCCAGGGCCAGGGCCTCGGCCGGCGGGAGGTTCTCGAGGTCAAGCCGATGCAGGGACAGCCCTGGCTGTTCGAACGCGACCAGGGGATCGAGGCCCTCTGCGCTGCCCTCGGGCGCGTCGCGCATCGTCGAGACGACCAGCACGGGCGGGCCCGGCGGCCGCAATAGCTCGGCGAGGAGCGCCACGCTGTCGGCGTCGGCCCATTGCAAATCGTCAATCAGGAGGACCAGTCGATGCCGCTCGGCGAGCCGGGCGAAGAGCTCCCGGGCGGCGCCGAAGACCTGCGCGCGTCGCTCGCTCCCGGCCCGGACGTCCCCCGCGGGTGGTGACACGCCGGCGAGCCGCCCGAGCACGGGGAATGCCTGGACGAGCAGGTCGATGCGGCGCGGCAGCAAGCGCGCGACCTCGCTGGCCGGCTCCCGGAGCAAACGGCGCGTCAATGCGTCGACGATGTCGTCGAAGGCCTTGTAGGGGACCGACTCGTTCTCGTAGCAGCGCCCGGGCAACGGAAGGACGTCCGGGGACAACATGATGTCCTTGAGGAAGCGGCGCACCAGGGCCGTCTTGCCGACCCCCGACTCCCCCTTGACGACGACCGCCTGGGCGTTTCGCCCCGTCAGGGCGCCCAGGGCGGCGTGCAGGACCCCGAGCTCGGGCTCGCGCCCGACGAACGGTGCTCCGCGGACAGCGCGCGGCTCCGCGACGGCCTCGAGGCGCCCCAGGATGCCGTCGCCATCGGGCCGCGCCGCGGGTTCTCGCGCCAAGAGGTCCGTGCACAGCCGCTCGAGATCCTGGGGTAGGTCGCGCACGAACCGCCCCGGTGACGGCGCGTCCTGATGCTGCTTGTCGTGGAGCACATCGTGCTGCGGTCCCTCGAAGGGGCGGCGGCCCGTGAGCGCCTGGAACATGAGGACGCCCACGCTGTACCAGTCGGCGGCCGGTCCGACGTCGTGCCGGGCGGCCTGCTCCGGGGCCATGTAGACCGGGGTGCCGAGCCCGGGCGCATCGGTGTCCTCGCCGGCCCCGGTCCGGTCCGTCGCGAGGCCGAAGTCGAGGATGACGACGCGGCCCTCGCGGCTCACGAGCACGTTGGCCGGCTTGATGTCGCGATGGACCTTGCCGGCCGCGTGCAGCGTTTGCAGGCCCCGGACGAGCTGAACCAGGGCTCGACGCAGCCGGCCCTCGTTGAGCTCACCGCCGGCCTCACCGCTGGGCGGTGGAGCCTCGGCCGTCTCGGAGGCGGCGTCCGGGCTGCGAATCGTGTCCGCCTGTGGCGGGATGGGCAGCGAGCCAGGGCTCAGGCCGCGGCTGCTGTCCCACTCGGGCCCGGCGCCCCGGACGTATTCGAGGAACGTGACCCCATCGACCAGCTCCATCGTGAAGAACCAGCGGTCGGCCTCGTGGACGAGCTCGAACAGGCGGACCAGGTTGGGGTGCCGCAGATCGGCCAGGGTGCGGAATTCGCGCTTGAAGAAGAACAGGTACTCGGGGCTCGCGACCGGCAGGAGCTTGAGGGCGACGTGCATCCCGCTCTCGCGGTCGACCGCCTCGTACACGATGCCCATGCCTCCTTGGCCGAGCTCGCGGAGCGGCTGAAAGCGCATGGGAGGGGACCGGTGGGCGCGGCGAACGCCGGGGACGGATCGTAGCGCGGCGCGGTGCCCGTGGGGAGAATTTGCGGCACCGCACCTCGGCCTGGTCATCGCCCAGGTCGCGCGGGTGTCGTGCCAGAATGCCGCGCATGGAAATCAACGGCATCGCACATGTCATCTTGACCGTGCGGAGCGTGAGTCGCTCTCGCGACTTCTACCGCGCGCTCCTGTCGCATATGGGCCTTTCGGAGATCATCGACAGCGACGAATACCTCTATTTTGTCGGCGGCCGCACCGCCGTCGGGCTCCGTCCCGCGGGCGTCGAGCTGGCGCACGAGCGCTTCGATCAGCAGCGGGTGGGGCTGCACCACGTCTGCTTTCGGGCGCGGAGCCGTGAAGACGTCGACGCAGCTCACGCCTTGGTCGCCAGCCTCGGCGCCACCGTGGTTCATCCGCCAGCGGAGGGTGGATGGGTGCCTGGCTACTACTCGGTTCTGTTCGAGGATCCGGACGGCATCCGGCTCGAGGTGAACTACGTGCCTGGAAAGGGAGTCTTCGATCCTGGCGTCACACGCGCGCAATCGCCGAAGCCGTGAGCGGATTGCTTGGGGGAAGCGATACGGCCCACATTGTGCATTGCATCTCCTTCGACGAAGTCGAGGAGATCTCAAATGAGCAAGGTGAACGAAAAGATCGGCAACATGACGGCGTCTGCAACCGCCACCACGGAGACGCTCGCGGACCAGGCCCACCAGACGGCGAGGAAGGCCGCGGACGCGGCCAAGAAGGCCGTGGATGCGGCGGTCGCGAAGGCGGGCGAGGTGGCGAAGGCCGCAGCCGGAGACCTGCAAGACCTCGCCCTCAAGGCGAGCGAGAAGCTCAAGAAGGCGGGCGAGAGGGTCGGAAAAATCGGCAACTGAAGGACCGCCTTGCTGCGAAAGCGGCCTGTCGCAGGACCGAGTGGGCGCAGAAACTGACCCGGCCGTGCGCCACCCTGCACATTTTTCTGAGACTGCTACAGGCGGCAGGCCCACAAGCTCGCGCCGCCGCACCCGTTCGACCAGCTGCCGCAGGCTTGGCCGCGTGGCACATGGGTTGCTCTGTGGTCGAGGTATGGAGACCAGCAGCAACGGCGATATGGTCAACGGTGGCCGTCCCACCGAAGGATTCCCCCAGTTCGCGGGCCCATCTTCGGTCGTGAGGGAGGCGAAGGAGCCGGTGGTTGTGGAAGGCTCGCTCGCCTTGGACGGGCTCGCGGATGCCCTGGCGGACGTCGAGGCGCCTTCGGATGCGCTGCGCCTCATCCTCGACTTCGTCGTCGATGCGACGTCGGCCGCGAGCGGCGCCCTCTTGCTGGCCGACTCCGGCGCCTTCAGCGTGGCGGCTGCGCGCTCGGCAGGGGGCTTGCCTTCTCTGAGCGCCGAGGCCCTGCTCTCCGATCCAGTCGTCACGGAGGTCCTCCTCGGCAAGGGCGCGATCTGGATCCCGAATGCCGCCCAGCCTGAGGGCTCCGGCTCGCCGCAGGCGCAGCGTGACAGCCGCTCGTTGCTCTGCTTGCCCATGCTGCTCGCTGGGCGCGTGATCGCCGCGCTCTACCTCGAAAAGCGCGATCCCACGCACTCGTTCTCGGCCGACACGGTGCGTGAGCTCAGGGTCCTGTGCGGGATGACACTGCCGTTTCTCGTCCAGCTGCGCCGCGCCGCAGCGCGGATCAGCGCGGCGGCGGTCTACGAGATCATCGCCGACCCGCAGCCGATGGCGGAGCTGCAGCGCCTCCTGGCCAAGGTCGCGCCCACCGATCTCACGATCCTCATCACGGGCGAGACGGGAACCGGCAAGGAGGTCGCCGCGCGCGCGCTGCACCGCGCCAGCCGCCGCTCGACGGAGCCGCTCGTGGCGATCAACTGCTCGGCCCTGCCGGAGAGCCTGCTCGAGGTCGAGCTGTTCGGCTGCAAGAAGGGGGCGTTCAGCGGCGCTCACACGGACCGCGTGGGCCTCGTCGAAGCCGCCAACAAGGGCACGCTGTTTCTGGACGAGGTGGGTGACATGCCCCTTGGCATGCAGGCGGAGCTCCTGCGTAGTCCAGGAGCGCGAGGTCAGGCGCATCGGAGAGACCGTGACCAGGCCGGTCGACTTCCGGCTGATCGCCGCGACCAACAAGGATCTCAGGGCGGAGGTGAAGGCCCGGCGCTTCCGCGAGGACCTGCTCTTCCGCCTGTGCGAGGTGACGCTGCCGATTCCGCGGCTGGCCGACCGTGGCGACGACGTCATCGTCCTGGCGCGCCTGTTCCTGGGCCAGGCCGTGCGGGAGCTGGGGCTCCCGCCGCGATCGCTCTCGCGCCCGGCGGAGCTCGTGCTCCTGGCGTACCGGTGGCCAGGCAACGTGCGCGAGCTGCGCTCCACGATTCGCCGGACCGCCGTCCTGTGCGACGGTCCGGAGATCCTGCCCGGAGATCTCCTGCTGGAGGAGGAGCTACTCGTCGCGGCGCCCACAAGCGCGGCGTCCCTGGACGTGCCTTCGCCGGGGCCCGCGCTGCCAGCCCCGGCCGGACCGGGGCTGGTCTTCGAGCACGTCGATCTGCCACTGGCCGAAGCCCGTGCGAAGTTCGTGGAGTCGTACGTGGCGCACACGATGGCGCGGCATGATGGCAATCGCGAAACCGCGGCCCGCGCACTGGGGATCAGCATCCGATCCCTGTACCGCTACCATTCCTGACGCGCGCCCGGTCAATCATCACCACGGACGACCCAGAGCGTGACTCTGGAGCCCGGCGCGACGCGAGTGCTGGCGGCGGGGTCCTGGCGTGCCACGATGCCCGCATCGAGATCCTCGGAATCGACCCACTTGACGCTATCCACAATGAGGCCGGCCTTTGCGAGCACGGCCAGCGCCTGCCAGCGGCTGACCCCGGTCACCTTGGGTAGCGCGAGCTCCACGATCGGTGGGCCGGATGCCACCACGAGGTGCACCAGCATGCCCGGCGCGACCTCTGCGCCTGCCGGCGGCATCGTGCCCACGGCAAGCCCGGCCGGCACGGACGCGCTCGGCGCCTCGAGCGGCCCACCGAGCTGGAGCTTGGTTGACGCGACGCGCTCGGTCGCCTGGAGGATCGGCAGGCCAGCCACGTCCGGCACCTTGAGCGTGAGCGGGCCGCGCGCGACCGTCAGCTTGACGTCCACACCGCGCTTCGCGTACCAGCCGGCCGCAGGCGATTGCGCGAGGATGGTCCCCTCGGCCACCCGCGTGTCCTCGCGCTCGCGCTCCGTGATGGCGACGAGGCCTTTTCGATCGAGGAGCGCACGGCCCTGCTCGAAGGACGTTCCAACGAGGGAAGGCACCTCCACACCGCCCCCGAAGGCCGCCTGGATCGGTTGGGGAATCATCGGCGACCGCATCACGAGCAGCGTCACGATCGCGGTGGCCGCCGAGACGAGCACCGCGGTGACGATCACGGCTCCGCGCCTGGGCCGCCTCTCGGGGGGGATGCGAATCGTCGGCGGACACGGTGGCATCGCTCCTGGAGCTCGCGGTCCGCCGCTGGTCTCTTGGGTCATCATGGCGTTCTCCTGTCTCTCGCGAGCTGGAACGAGCACGCTTCATGCCAGCTCATTGCGCCTACGGCGACCTCACGTGACCAGAGCCTGGCAATTTCTCGCCAGTTTGCGGTCGTCGGGCGCGTCAGTTCGTGGTGCACAGGCGCCGGCCTCTACGAGGCTGATGGCTGGGGTGGCTCCAGCTTCGCCCAGCAGAAACCGCAACGCGTCGCCGTACGCATCCCGGGGCGACCGCAAGTCGGACAGGTCCGCAGGTCGGGCGCCGGGCCGAGGGCAAGTCGATTGACCAGGTCGGCCCAGTAGTTGCGAAGCTCGACCAGCTGACTGGCGGCCGACTGGGGCAGGTAGTCGAGCTCTCGCTCGATCTTTCCGACCAGGGTTCGGAGCACCGAACGCTCGTCGTCCAGGTGCGCGAAGTGTGAAGTCCTCATGCGTCACCAGTCCTTCATCTGCAAGGGAAACCCGACCTCGGGTCTCGTGCTCTGGAGCCAGGTTCAGTCCTGAAATAGCCTGGCCCGGAGCCGTTGCACGACCAGTCGCAGGCGGTCTTCTCCCCGCTCTAGCTCCATTCGCAATTGCTCGAATCGCCCATCGTCGGTGGCGCTGCCGAGCCGTCTCAGCCTCAGGCGCAGTCGGGCGTGCTCGCTCTGGAGCTCCGCGGCGAGGGGGGCACAGCCCTGGTGCGACAAGGTGTTGTCCTGGCCGGCTGGCGCCTGGGCCAGGGCGGCGAGGCGATCGAGATCAGCCCCCAGTCGCGCGAGGTCGCCATCGAGCTGGCTCAGCTTGCGCTCCCGAAAGCTCCGATCGGGCAAGGAGGTCGCAGCAGCAGGTACGTGCGGCGGTCTCCCAGATTCGATGGACATGCTGCCGCCCTTCTGGTTGCCGCGCCCTCGGCGTGGTTCCCGTGGAGTAGCGGGTGCACCGACCGTGCCGTATGCGCCCCTCTTGCAGCCGAAGAGCTCCCCCTCCAGCGGGATTTGGGCAGGCAGACCGCGCTCATCGTCAGCGAGGGTCCGTGGACTGTCTCGGCTTGATCTCGAGTCGGTCCGTGACGCGCTTGACGCCGCGCACGCCGATCGCCACCTCGAGCGCGTGCGCCTTCTGGGCGGCACTCTGCACGTGCCCACGCAAGATCAGGGCACCGTCCATCGTGGCGGCCTCGAATACGCAATCGCGCAGCTTGTCGTCGGCCGACAGATCGAACCGCACCTGCGTGGTCAGCGCCTCATCGGCTGCGATCTGCGCGGGTGTGCGGTCCTGAAAGCTGGAACGCTCGAGCTCGCTCCGGATGTCCGAGAGCTCCTTCTTCGCCTGCTGCCGGGCCTGCTGACCCTCGTCTCGTAGCTCCGTGGCCGCCAGCTCGAGGATGCCACCCCCTTCCGGCGGCTTCGCTGGCTTCTCCAGGTTGGTCTGGGCGTGAGGATCCACCTCCGCCACGCCCACGATGGACGCGCCCTCACGGCTGCACGCGGCACCCAGCAAACCCAGAAGCGCGAGAACGTGTGATCGCATGATGAAACCTCCTGCGGGATCCATGAGCACCCTCCGTGCCAGGTACTGACGCCGACGGGGTCTCACGCCAGGGGATGCGCGCCGAGCAGGCGTCGCACGATCCTGCGCCTGAGCGGCGTCTGCCGCTCGGGCACCGGCGCAAGCACGTAGCCCGCTGCCTCGGGCGCCATCTCGCGCGCATAGATGCGGCCGACGGCCGTGAAGAGGGACACGAAGAGCGGGCCGAGCAGCATTCCGGTCCCCCCGAAGAGGGACAGTCCCCCGAAGATCCCGAGGAACAGCAGGAGCGGGTGCACGCGCATGCCGTTTCCCATGAGCTGGGGACGAACCAGGTTGTCGAGCCCCGAGACCGCCAGGGCGGCGCCGAGGGCAATGAACCCTCGGATGGGATGGCCATCGAGAAAGAGGTAGCCGATGACCGGCACCGCAACGAGCGCAGTGCCGACGATCGGCGTCAGGGCGGCCACGAAGGTGAGGGCACCCAGCAAGAGCGGGTGAGGCACGCCGAGCACCCAGTAGACCAGGCCTCCGACGGCGGCCTGGGCGGCGGCCGTGCCGGCCATACCGACGAAGACGGCCCGTCCGGACCGACCGAATTCGAGCACTAGGGCGCGAACGTGACGCGGCTCGAGCGGAAGGACGCGCTCGACCCGAGCCAGCAGCGACGGGCCGTCGCGCAGGAGGTAATACGTGGTCACGAGCACCAGGAAGGCAACGAGCCCGACGTCGAGCAGATTGCCGAGCAGTCCCGGGATCGCCCTGCCGGCCCAGGCGACCAGCGCCGTCGCTTGCTGACCGAGGCCATCCGGGAGCAGACGCGGCACATGAAGGCGCGCCGCCATCCTCTCCGCGAGCCCGCCGGGAGCGTCGACCTCCGCGATCCACCGCGGGACTTCTTGCAGGACGGCGAGGAGCCGCCCCGCGACCGCGACCACGAGCGCCGTCAGCGGCACGAGCACGCCGACGACCAGGGTCATGGTGACGATGGCGGCGGCCGAGGACTGCCGCCATCCCCGGCGCGTGAGGCGATCGCGCAGCGGCGTCGAGAGGGCGGCCAGCAGGGCCCCGATGAACACCGCCGGGAGGGTCTTTCCGACGGTGACGATGAAGAGACCGAACACCACCCCGAGGAGGATGACGAAAGCGGGTTTTCCGTAGCGGCGCTGTTCCTCGAGCACGACCGGGAGCAGTGCGAAATCGAGGCCAGTGACGACGAACGTCTGGGGTGGAGCCCTTGCCATTGCGTGGCACTGGGCCGCATTCTGGCGGCCGGGATGTCGGATCCTGGGGCGGGAGCGGCACTCGCACAGGCCACGAGCGCGGAACGGCCCTTGCTACGGGTGGGATTGGAGGACCGCATGAACACAGAGATCCAAATGAAACGACAGAAGAACCGCAGCAAGGGCACGTTGCGTCTGATCCTGGGCGCGCTCCCGTACGTGGCGGCGGCGGCCGTGCTGGTCGGGCCGTCCCCGGCTCGCGCCGACCTGCGTAGCCCCTACGAAGGTCAGGTGCAGCTCGGACCATCGCTCGGCATCAATGGCGCTCCGGGCCAGCTACACCTGGGCATGGACTTCGGAGCCGATCCCTCGCGGACGCTCTCGTTCATCCTGCCCTTCGAGCTCGGCCTGGGCGGTGGGATCACACGCATCCAGCTCGAGCCGGGCGCGGAGGGCCACTTCCGGTTGATTTCTGGCCATCCTCTCTATCTGGTGCCGCGCGCCGGCCTCGGCCTCGGCATCCTGACGGGATGCTGCCAGAACAGCGGCAGTGACTTCGCGCTCGCCCTCAACGCCGGCCTGGAGCTTCGCTACGTCATCAAGGAGAACGTCGCGAGTGCCTCCTTCCAGCCGGTCCGCTTCGACGTCTATCCCTTCGGCACCAACCAGAGCGGCGCCGTGCCGGCTTGGTACGCGATGCTCATCGGTGTGACCGCGAACTTTTGACCCGTGCGAGCCGGCACTCCGATCGCAGGGGTGCCGGCCGTCCAGTATCGGGCGTAGACCCCGCGCCAGCGCTCTGGGACCGGTCCCGGTCCCGGTCCCCTTCCCGGTCCCGAGCGTCCGGCTCCTCGACCGCACGGCTGAGCCAGCTCGAATACCGGACTCGGATCGGGACCGGGACCGGGACCGGGACCGGCTTCGGATGGCGCCGGATCGCCGGATCAATGCGACTCTGGTTGGCTGTCAGTGCAGCAGCTGCTTGAGCGTGCTCATCTGCGAGTGGGTGAGCTCCTGCTCGGGCAGGAGCTCGACCTCGACGATCTTGCGCGACGCGGGATCCAGCTCGCCCAGATGCGCGCGGTAGCTCTTGAGGCCGTGGTCCTCGCCCTCCTCGAGCGCCGCGACGGCCGACCGATCGCCGAACCACTTGGCGGTCCCCTGCGCCAGCTTCGCGTAGGTGCCCCAGGCGCCGGTTCCGCTGGCCGGGACACCTCCGAGGTGCTCGATCCGAGAACGCAAGGTCGCGACGTGCCGGATGTGCAGGCGCTGGCACTCCTCGAGCGCTCGCCGGTTGGATGGGTCCTCGATCTTCTGGAGTGCCGGCCGGTAGGTCTCCACCGCAGAGGCCTCGCTCTGCAGGATCGAGTTCAATGCCTTGACGGAGTTGATGGAGTCGGTCTGCGTTTCCATTGAATCCTCCTGGTTGTTGATGGGTTTTGGGGAAGGTGGAGGGGCTGCCGCAGCGCGGGCGTGCCCAGCGCGTGCTCACCTCTCCGAGTGAAGGGGCTGCAGGAGCGCGCCGACCCCCTGGGCGTCAGCGAGTCGCTCGCGCAGGGCCGATGCGGTGGCGGCCAGCGCCTGCCTGAGGTCGTGGCTTCGAACCCTCGGCAGGAGGTCGTGCCCGACGGCGTCGATCCAGGCCCGGTGATAGGTGATCTCGGCATTGACGAAGGCACGGTCGAAGGCGGCGCCGCGGAGCCTGGGGAGCTCGAGGTCCGTGCGAGCCGCGTCCATGCCCAGGCTGCGCATGACCCGGCTGTCCTGCGGGAAGAGCCTGAGCCTGCTGATCAGCAGGAGGATGTCCTGCTTGCCATTGCTGTGGACCGCCAGGGTCGCCTCCGCCAGGCGCCGGACCTCGCCATGTCTCGCGAGGCGTAGCGCCATCCGGTTGCGGTCGATGTCGATCTGGTACGCGGTGAGCGCGACCGTGGCGATCTGGGCGTCGGTGAGGGTCTCGCGCTCGGGCGCAGGCGCGGGACGCGAGGCATAGGGCCTCGCGTCGGTGGCCGTCTCGGGCCACGCACTGGAGGTCCGGGCGGTGCCGAAAATGGCCAGGGCCGAGAGGGACAGCGTGCGAATCAAGCTCGGTGTCATCGATCCTCCATGCGTGGTCCGGCGGCTGGGTCAGGTTCCGTTCTTGCCGGCGCTGTCATGGGGGGCGGCCGGGCCCTTCCGGCTCGCCGCGAGCGCCATCAACCACTCGAGGAGCGCCGGGGCAGCCAGGGCGCCGACCGCAGCGGCGACACCGGCCATCGGGCTCTCGGCGAGGTGTGGCGGGCTTGCCCCCGCCGCGTGGCGCGCTTCGATCTGGGCATGCGTGCGGTTGACCCTCTCGAGCGTCGTGCTGAGCTCGCGCAGAGAGCGCTCGGTGCTCTGCCCGACGGTCGCGAGGAAGGTGCGCGCCTCACGGAGCATGCTCCGCAGGGTGATGAGCACGGGCAAGGCCGCTCCCACCAGCACCGCGAGCAGCACGATGCCCACGATCCGCCAGGTCTCCATTGCAGTCTCCACACCGCACGCTCAGGCGTGGCCGTTGCCCGCGGTCGCCCCCGAGAGCGCCTCGGCAAAGGCGTCCTTGGCATCGCTGAGCGCCTCGGGAACCCGACCGAGGCGGTCGCGCTGCGCCCGGGCCAGCTTGCGCAGCTGGTCGCGCGTCTCGGCCCCGGAGGCGGGCGCCGTGAGGTAGGCCACCGTGGCGCCGACCATTGCGCCGCCGAGAAATGCGAAGAAGAGTCCTGAATAGTCGCGTTCCATGCGTGACCGCCTTTCGAGTGCCATTTGGGAGTGCCTCTAAACAGGAACGCGTAGACCCCGCGCCAGCGCTCTGGGTCCGGTCCCGGTCCCGGTCCCCTTCCCGGTCCCGAGCGTCCGGCTCCTCAACCGCAGCGGCTCAGCCAGCCCGAATACCGGACTCGGAGCGGGACCGGGAGCGGGACCGGGAGCGGGACCGGCTTCAGATGGCGCCGGATCAATGTGACTCTGTTTAGCGCGAGGAGTGCAGCGGACCCGGGCCGCGTGCGACGATGATCTCGACGCGGCGGTTGTTGGCACGCCCATCCGCGCTGGTGTTGCGCGCGACTGGCCGGCTCTCTCCGATCCCGGTGGCCTGGATCAGGTCGCCGTCGTAGCCGCGCGAGATCAGGAAGCTGCGGACGGCATCGGCCCGGCGGCGCGACAGGTCGAGGTTGTGGTCGATGGAGCCGCGTGAGTCGGTATGCCCTTCGATGGTCAGCGAGCGCTGCCGGTTGGCCAGAAGGGCCGCCGCCACCTGTTCGAGGCGCGTCTGGGCCGCCGGCAAGAGCGTATCTTGGTTGGAAGCGAACAGGACGCTGCCCGAGAGCGTGATCACGAGCCCTCGCGCCTCTTCCTTTGCTCCCAGCTTGTCCATCGCGTCCTGGACGGTCTTGAGCTGCGCCTCGGTGGCGGCGGTCTTCACCTCTGCGTCATGGCGGCCCTGCTCCGCCTGCCCGAGCTCCGCGCGCGTGTCGGCGAGGGCGCCCTTGGTCGACGCCTGGATCTCCGCCTGTTTCTTCTGGAACTGGTCGTCGGCCTGGGCCTTCGCCCGCTTGTCGACCACCTGCCCGGCGAGTGCCTCGGCGAGCTCGGCCTTGCGCTCGGCGACGTAGGCGAGATCGCGGGTGCTCTGAGCCCGGGGCTCGTCTTGAAAGGCGACCTCCGCCCGGTTCAGCGCGTCCATCGCCTTGTGCAGCTCGGCCGGAACGACTTGCGAAGCAGGGCCCTGGCTGGCGCGACGGTAGGCCGATCGCGCATTGGAGAGCTCCGCCGGGATCACCGGGGCGCACGAGGACAGGGTGAACAATGCACTGACTGCGGCAGCACCGAGGAGTTGACGTGTCATGGGCTCTCTCCTTGCGGAAGTGGAAGGGCAGATGGCTCCACGCGGCGCGGATCGCCGAGGTGGGGAAACACTAGGGCGCCTGGGTGCCTCGCAGGAGCGAGGACACCTTCTCCATCGCCTTCTGGGCCGCCATGCGATCGCTGTCTTCGCGCGCGAGCGCAAGCGCGAGCTCGGCGTCGGCCTGGGCCCGCGACAGCAGCGACGAGGCGGCGCCCCTGTCTGCCGGCGTGGCGCGCGCAATGAGGGTCTTGGCGCGCTCGGATTGCTCCTGAGCGAGCTGCAGGTAGAGTGCAGCGCGCGGAACGCCCCGTGCGCCGACCTCCTCTGCCGCTCGAATCGCGCCTGCGGACGCTTCCATGCGCTCCGTTGGCGGCGTGGTCGCGCAGCCTGCCGTGATGAGTCCGAGCCCGACGGCGATGCCTCTTGCGCAAGCTGGTAGAGCAGTCATGTGCACGATCCTTCCAGTGTGTGGAGAGACGCAATGCATCAGGTGTGCCGGCAGATATGTCCGGCAGTTCAGAAGGAATCTGACGGGCGGGCAGCTCGACACCAGGACGTGGCACGGCGCCGACCACTTTGTGGCAACGAGCCGTCAATACTCGCGGGCTGCAGTCAGTCCATCATCGAGATGCTCGTGCGCGTGATGCGATCGCCCTCGTACTCCAGGTTGCAGAACAGCCGGTGGAAGCCGACGGCGTCGTAGAGCGACGCGGTGCCGGTCTCGCGTCGCGGCGACTCCAGGTCGCGGAGCCCGGCGGCCACGCCGCGCGCCATGACCGCGTCCAGCGAGTCCCCCGGCTTGACGCCTGCAGAAGCCGCGGACGCGGTGCTTGAGCAGGTAGAGGCTCACGGGGAAGTAGCCCACACACCCGACGAGCCCCACGAGGAGCAGCAACTTGCCCTTGTGCCGGCCGAGCCAGCTGGATCGTTTCCCCACCGTCGTTGCCGACTCTCCCTAGACGAAGACCTTCTTCGCGAGGCTGCCGTCGACCGAGGCCTGGAGCAGCTCGTCGAAGCCGCCGATGGCCTCTCCGGCGACGAACACGAGCGGCAGCTCCTGCTTGCCCGCCTTGGCCATCGCCCACGAGCGCGCGGCCTCGTCCTCGCCCACGTCGAGCGTCTTGTACGGCACGTTCGCGCCGACCAGCACGCCGTCGATACGCTTGAGCGTCCGGTGGTCCTTGCCGTCGAAGTAGACGATGACCGGCGCCGCCTCGCGTGGCGCCGGCGCCGGCGCGGGCGCGGTGGGCGCGGCCCGCTCTGCGAAGGGCTGCCCGAGCAGCTCGTCGATCCCGCCGATCACGTCGCGCAGGACGCGCACCCCGACCGACCTTGCCGCGCCGCGCGCGAGCACGGACTCCGCGCGCGAGCGCACCTTGCGTCCCAGATCCTGCAGCATGGGGCGAAGGGAACCACCGAGGGCGTGGAGTGTCAACC
>JAHFDS010000356.1 GCA_023248855.1 Myxococcales bacterium | reverse complement strand
CGAGCTTCCGAACGGTCTTGTCAGACCCTGGGGGGAGCGGGCTCCCGCCCACCTTCTCTCCGGCGATACTGCCCGCCGGAGTTTCGAAGATACAAGGGGGGCGAAGCCCCCCTCCGAGTCAAGTTCACCGCCCCGCGTAGATTCGCCGGTACTCGTCCCACGAGAGCACGACGCGCTTCACGAAGTGGCGCGTCTCGTCGTAGGGGATCAGTTCCACCCACGCCTCGACGTCGTTCGTGCGCCTGGCGCTCCACCACTGGCGCACGCGCTTCGGCCCCGCGTTGTACGCGGCGAGGGCTACGCGCGGATCGCCGAACTCGCGCAGGAGTGCGGCGAGGAAGCGCGCGCCGAGCTGGAGATTCTGCGCGGGATCGTCAAGATGCTCCCCGCGCATGCCCTTCGTCGGCGCCATCGGCAGCGCCGTCTCCGGCATGAGCTGCATGAGCCCGCGTGCGCCCGCGCGCGAGAGGGCTCGCGGGTAGTAGTTCGACTCCTCCCGCACCACGGCGGCGACGAGGTACGGATCGAGCCCCGCGCTCTTGGCGGCGGCCATCACCTCCGAACGCCAGCCGAGGGGATAGAACGTCTCCCAGAAAGCGTTCGGCAGCGCCGGATCGCCGGTCGCGGCGAGCGGGACGAAGGAGCGGCGGAAGATCCGGAGCGCCATGTGGTAGCGCTCCTCTTTCACGTACGCGCTCGAGATCCCATAGAGGCGCGCCGGGTCGCCCACCGCGCGCTCGGCAAGGTCGTCCAGCTCGCCGAGCGCGTCCTCGACGAGCCCGATACGCCGGAGCAGCTCGACCCGCGCGAAGCCCGGATCGGCCGCGACAGCTTGGGACGGCTCGACCGGCAGTTTCACCGGCGCCCTGGCGCCGGTCGTCGCCCGCTCGGGCAGGCGCGTGGCGGCGAGCACGCCATAGTAGGTACGCGGCGTCTCGGCGAGCACCCGGGCGAAGAACCGCCCGGCGCCCCCGGCGTCGCCCTGCTCAGCGAGCGCACGCCCGGCCCAGTAGAGCGCGACGATCCGGTACCCGCGGTCCACGACCCCGGGCTCGGTGAGGCGCTTCCAGTCCTCGGTCGCGGCGCGCGCGTCGCCCGCGAGCCACGAGAGCAAGCCCAGGCGCCAGAGAGAGGCGGCGGCGACCTCGCGCGACGGGTAGCCCGTGACCACCGCGCGGTAAGCGGCCGCCGCCTCCGCGCGACGGTCGATGTCGTCGAGGATCCGCGCGCGCTGGTACAAGGCCTCGGAAACGTCCGCCTCGCGGCCGGTCACAGCCACGGCGTCGAACGCGACGAGCGCCTTCTGAGGCTGGCCCGCGCGAACGAAGAGCCTGCCGCGCTCGAGCTGGAGCGTGGGCCGCTCGGCCTCCGGCGCCCGCGCCAGGGCCTGCTCGAGGGCGCGCGCCGCGACCTCGTACCGGCTGAGCTTTTTGGCGCCGTCGGCGACGACGCGGAGCGCGCGCAGGACGATGGCGGGCTCGCGCGCCTCGGCGACGATCCGTTCCGCCTCATCGATCGCCTTCTCCGACGCGTCGCCGCGCACCAACCGCTCGGCGCGATCGATCCGCTCCTCGATCGTGAGCGGTGCCACGACCACGCCCGCCGCCTCCAGCACCGCGAGCCGGTCGGCGGCGCCGTCCGCGTAGTCGCTCGCCGGGAGCAGAAGGCGGAGCTCGCGGTAGGTCCGCGCCGCGAGCTCGTGCTGGCCGCGCGCCTCGGCCGACATCCCGAGGAGGTAGAGCGTCTCGGGCAGCTCTGGCGCGTCCGGGAATTTCTCCACGAGCCGCCCGAGCAGCACCTGGGCCTGCGCGTCGTCGCCGGCGCGCGCGGCGAACGTCGCGGCGAGCAAGAGGGCGCGCGGCGCCAGACGGCTCTCGCGGTAGCGCTCGGCGACGCTCGCGGCCATCGCGCGCGCTCCGCGGAAATCGCCTGCCTGCGCGAGGGCCTGGGCGCGGAGATGGCGGACGTGGTCGCCGATCGAGCTCTCCTGCGCCGTCTCGCTCCCGAACTCGCGGATGAGCGGGCCCGGCTCGCCCTGCTGGTAGGCCGCGACGGCGTGCGCCCACGCGCGCTCGATCTCGGGCGCGATCGCCGGGCGGGCGCGCGGCGGCCCGGCGAACGCCGCGGCGTCCACGAACACCAGCGCCCCGAGGACGACCGCACTCAGCATCGCCATGCCGCGCGCCGCCCGCCGTGTGAAGAGGATCCGCTGGAGCGCAGTCAGGTTCGACAGGATCGCGAGGACCCAGAGCGCGGGCTCGAGGAGGTCGAAGAGCGCGCCGACGATGAGGCATATCATGCGCTCCGGGCGCTCCATCATCCCCACGGTGCACTTGACGCCGATCGACTCGGCGCGCGCCTTCGTGTAGCTCACCATCGTAGAGCCGATCAGGCCCGCCATCGCGACCATCGCGCCGCGCGCGTGCGGCATCCGCGCGAAGAGCACGACGACGCCGAGCAGGACCAGCAGGTCCGAGTAGCGGTCGATGACCGAGTCGAGGAAGGCCCCGAACGGGGTCACCTGGCCGGAGACGCGGGCGAGCGCGCCGTCGAAGAAATCGCAGAGCCCGGCGCCGATCAGGAGGAGCCCCGCCGCGCGCGTGCGGCCCGCGGAGAACGCGCTCGCGGCCAGGAAGCTCACCCCGAGGCCGATGACCGTCAGGTGGTTGGGGCGCAGGTGCAGGCGGAACAGGGCGCGACCCACCGGGTCTGTCCACGCGCGCACGCGCTCGCGGTAACGCCCCAGCATCGTCAGATGGGTTGCGCGAGCGCGTGCTCGAGCCCCGCGCGGGCGCGCTCGAGCGTCTTCGGGTCCTCGAGCTTCCGGCCCTCGCGGTCCTGGACGTAGAAGGTGTCGAAGGCCTGGTCGATCTCCGTCGCGATCCGCGCGCTCACGATGTCGAGCCCGAGCCCGGCGAGCGCGCGCGTGATGAGGTAGAGAAGGCCGAGCCGGTCCGGGCACTTCACCTCGATCACCGTGGCGCTGTCCGAGAGCTGGTTGTCGAGGGCGATCTTGGGCGGGCCGCCCGGGGCCGTCGCCTCGCGCCCGAGGGTGCGGCGCCGGGCGAGCAGCGCCTCGACGCTCTGCTCGCCGGTAATCACCGCGCGCAGGGCGTCGAGCGTGCGCGCCCACTGCGCGGCCGAGCCGACCACGTCGCCCGCCGGGTCGTTGACCTGGAAGGTGTCGATCGCGATGCCGTCGGCACGGGTGTGGATCTGCGCCGAGATGATGTTGACGCCGCTCGCCGCGAGCGTGCCCGCGATCAGCGAGAAGAGGCCGGGCAAGTCGCGCGTGACGACGACGAGGTCGGAGGAGCCGAGATCGGGATGGCGGAACAGCGCGGTCACCACCGGCGCCCCGCCCAGCTCCCCGAGCATCCGCAGATGCTCGGCCATGCGCTGGACACCCGTGGACTCGAGGTAGCGGTCGGCCATCATCGCGAGGTGCGCTTTGACGGCCTGGAGATCCACCTCGCCCTTCGCCGCGGCGTGCAGCCGCTCGGCGAGCTGCGTCTGGCTCGGCTTCGCCACGCGGCCGCCGGTGAGGAGATCCAGCGTCCGCGTGTAGAGCTCGTGGAGGATCCGCGCCCGCCAGGGCGTGAGGACCCCGGGCCCGACGGCGCGGATGTCCGCGTAGGTGAGGAGGTAGAGCATGCGCAACCGCTGCGGGTCGCCGACGACGGCGGCGAAGTCGGTGACCGTCTTCGGGTCGTCGATGTCGCGGCGCTGGGCGACGTGCGACATCGTGAGGTGGTGCGCCACGAGGAACTCGACGGCGGCGGCGTCCGAGGCCGGCAAAGCGATGCGTGCGGTCAGCTCGCGCACGAGCGGGATCCCCTTCGCCACGTGGCCGTGCCCCTTCGCCTTGCCGATGTCGTGGAGCAGCATACCGAGCATCAGGAGCTCGGGCTTGTCCACCTCGCTGAGGACGGGCGCGGCCCCCTCCGACTCCGCCGACTGCCCGGGCGCCAGCGCCTCGAGATGCTCGACGGCGATCAACGAGTGCTGATCCGCGGAGAACCTGTGGTAGACATCGTACTGCACGAGGCAGGTCAGCGCGCCGAACTCCGGCAGATACCGGCCGAGGAGCCCCAGCTCGTGCATCTCCGAGAACGTCTGGCACGCACGCCCCCAATTCCGGCAGATGTCGAGGAAGAGCTCGCACACCGCGCCCGACCGGCGGAACGCGTCGTCCACGAGGTGGAGCGAGTCCTCGACCGCGCGCTCCAGGTCGAGCGACAGCTCGCAGCCCAACCGGTGCAGGTGCCAGAAGACCTTCATGAGGCGCGCCGGATCCACCCGGAGCTGCGAGGGATCGCGGTCGGCGAGGTGGAGCCGCCCGTCGAAGAACACGAGGCCGTCGGCCAGCGCCTGCTGCCGCCGGCGCCGCTCGGCGGAGCCGCGACGCGAGAGCGTCTCCTGGCAGCGCGCGATGAGCCGCTTCGACACGCGATGGATCACCCGCGCGTGCAGGTAGTAATCGTGCATGAACCGCTCGACACCGAGCGACGTCGCGTCGTTCTCGTAGCCGAGGTTCTTGGCGATCCGCGGCTGGAGGTCGCGCGTGAGGACGTCGTTCTTGTGGCCCGAGAAGAAGTGGAGCTCGTTGCGTACGCGCCAGAGAAACGTCAGCGCGGCGTCCGTCGCCGCCTGCTCGCGCGGCGTGATGAGCCCCTTGTCGGCGAGCTCGCGCAGCGTGCGGGCGCCGAACTTCGCCGCGCCGAGCCACATGGCCGTGTGCATGTCGCGGAGGCCGCCCGCCGACTCCTTGACGTTCGGCTCGCCGATGTACGGCGACGCGCCGTGCTTGCGGTAGCGCGCGTCGCGTTCCACCAGGGTCGTCTCCAGGAACTGGCCGAAGTCGCGGCGGAAGACCTCCTCACGCAGCACGCGCTGGAAGCGCGCGAACAACCGTCGGTCGCCAGCGAGGAAGCGCGCCTCCTGCATGGACGTGCGGCTCGGGAAGTCCGTGCGCGCCATCGCGACGCAGTCGTCGAGCGAGCGGAGGCTGTGGCCGACATGGAGCCCGAGGTCCCAGAGCGAGTAGAGCAGCTCCTGCATCATCCGCTGCACGTACGGCGACATCTCGCCGTCGTAGATGACCATGAGGTCCACATCCGAGAGCGGATGGAGCTCGCCGCGGCCGTAGCCGCCGAGCGCCATGACGACCTGCGGCGTCGCCGCGAGCCCATCGGCCACCGCGTCGGCGGCGATCAGGCGCGTGAGCGAGAAGATCACGTCGTCCATCAGCCGGGCGTGGGTGCGGACGGACTCCTGGCCCGACGCGCCCTCGGCATGCCGCACCTTCAGCGAGTCGTATCCCTCGGCGAGGGCCTGACGGAAAAACTCGAGGCGAAGGCGCCGCCGCTCCGGCGCGCGCGCGGCGCTGGCCTCTGCACGCCGGGCCCGGCGATACAGCTCGACGGACATGACGGGCAGAGCGTAGCAACCCGGAACGAAGACTGTCAAATCCGACGCAGACTTACTAGAATGGGCCCGTGAGAAACGTCTGGCGCGACGTCCTCGAGCCCATCACCCCGTACGAGACCGGGACGCCCCTCGAGAAGCTCGCCGCCCAGCTCGGCCTTCCCGAGCTCGTCCGCCTTTCGGCCAACGAGAACCCGCTCGGGCCCTCGCCCCATGTCGTCGCCGCGGTCACGCGCGAGGCGGCGGGCGTCCACCTCTACCCCGACGGGGGTGCCAACGCGCTGCGCGAGGCTCTCGCCCGACGGCTCGGCATCGGGCCCGAGCAGCTCGTCTTCGGCAACGGCGCCGACGAGCTACTCGGGCTCCTGGCCCTCGCGGCGTTCGAGCGGGGCGACGAGGTCGTCGTGCCCCAGCCGTCCTTCGAGCCTTACGCGACGTCGGTCACGCTCGCGGGCGCGCGCGTCGTCGCGAGCCCGCTCGCCGGGTACGAGACCGACCTCGACGACGTCAGGCGGAAGGTCACCGACCGGACGAAGGCGGTGATCCTCTGCTCGCCCCACAACCCGACGGCGACGATTATCCGGAAGACGCCGCTCCTGAGATTCCTGGACGCGCTCGGCGCCGACCCGCCGCTCATCGTGCTCGACGAAGCGTACGGCGACTTCGCGGACGACCCCGAGTACCCCGACGGCGTCGCCCTCCTCCGGCGCGCTCCGCGCCTCATCGTCCTCAGGACGTTCTCGAAGATCGCGGCGCTTGCGGGCCTCCGGGTCGGCTACGCGGTGGCGACCGCGCAGACGTGCGACCGCCTGAACCGCGTGCGCGCGCCCTACAACGTCAACCGGCTCGGCCAGGTCGCGGCGCTCGCCGCGCTCGAGGACCGGGCGCACTGGGAGAGGACGCGACGGCTCGTCCTCGAGGAGCGCGCGTTCCTCTCGGAGGGGCTGAGAACCCGTGGCTACACCTTTCCGCCGTCGCAGGCGAACTTCCTGCTCGTGAAGGTCCCCGACGCGCCCGCCCTCAAAGAGAAGATCCTGCGCGCGGGCATCCTCGTGCGCGACGGCGCCGGCGTCGGCTTCCCCGGCCACCTCCGGATCTCGCTCGGGCTCCGCGAGACGAACGAGAAGCTGCTCGGCGTCCTGTAGCGGCGACGCCGGACCCCCGGGGCGAAGAGCCGCGCGCCGGCCGCTCCGGACCCTAAGGCTTCTTCAGCACCGGGACGAGCTCGCGCTCGAGCTGCTCGAGGCGCTTGACCTTCCCGTCCTGCTGCTGGAGCTTCGTCTGGAGCTCCGCCTCGCGCTCGTAGATCGCCTTCAGCTCGCGCTCGAGCTCCGTCACCCGCTGCTTCGCCGGCAGGTAGCCGACGAACATGACGTAGAGCAGGAGCACGACGAACAGCACGCTCGCAGCGACGAGCATCCACGAGAGCCGGGCACCCGACGAGTCGGCCACGGGCTCGGATTCTAGCAAGTTTTGCTATCATCGGAATCGTGGAGCTCAGGCAGTTCTTCGGTCGAGCGATCGGCGCGAGCCTCCGCGACCTGGCCCTGGGCGACGATCCGGCTTCGGCGTATCTCGCCGATCTCCTCACCCGTTTCGCGCGCACCGAGAACCTTTACCCGCAGGGCCTCGCGACGCCCCGCCTGGAGACCGTCGCAGACATGCTCTACGAGACGCAGGCGGTCTGGGAGAACCCGGCGTGCTTCCAGCCGGAGCGCGAGGTGGTCGTGCGGCGGCACATCGGCGACTTCACGCTCTTCATGACGGGGATCTTCCCGGAGCGCGTCGAGCGGACCGCCTCGACGCGCTACTACATCGACCAGGGCAAGCGCGCCTATCACTTCGTCTCCGAGCACGACCGGGCCAGCGCGCGCCCCGGCGGCGCCGGGGCGCCGCTCTATCGGCGCCTGGCGGACCGGTTCGAGCGCTACGTGGACGTGCTCGAGTACGCGCGACGGGTCCACTTCAGCGACCATCCGCGGCACCCGTTCTTCGGGTGGAGCTTCGGATGATCGCGCCCGCCCTGGACCTCGAGCGGCTCCGCGGCCTGTCCGAGAACGCCCTGGACGACACGCTCCGCTCGTTCGCCGACGCTCACGGCGCGGAGGCCGTGCCCGCGCTCGGGGCGCTCGCGTCGGGCGCCGAGCGCGCGATACGCCGAGCCGCGAAGCGGGCACTCTACCGCCTCGCGCAGCGGGGCGTGACACCACCGCCGCGCCCGGCGCCGCGCCCGGTCGTCGAGCACGCGCCCGAGCGCGCCGTGCGCGCGTGGGTCTCGGGCGTCGACGGCAGTGGCTCGCGCGCGCTCTGGATCCTCTTCGAGGGCGGCTTCGGCAGCGCCGCGCTCTGCTCGCTGATCGTCAACGACGCGGCCGGCGTCCTCGAGGTCGCCGGCGGCGGGATCACCAAGCGGCGGCTCGAGGCTGAGCTTGCCGCCCTCCGTTCGTCGCAGAAGCTCCCGTGGGTCGAATGCGATCCCGCGCGTGCGCTCGGCCTCGTCGCCGAGGCGCTCGCCCTCCACCACGCGCAGGGGACCGCGCCACCCGACGCCTTCGCGCGCTGGCGCCGGCTGTTCGAGGGAGCCGACCTGCCGGCGCCGCCGGCGCTTCCGGCCGCCGACCCCGCGCTGGTCGAGCGCTCGGCCGCGCTCGCCGAGCTCCCCGAGATGGCCGGCTGGTTTCTCGATCCGGAGGCCGTGCAGGCGGACGCGGTCGAGCTCCTCGCCGCACGTGCGAGCCGCCTCGTCGTCTCAGACCAGATCAAGGCCGAGCGCGAGGACGCGATCGCCGGCCACGTGATCGAGCGCGAGCTCGGCCCCGAGGCGCGGCGTCGCTGGGCGCGGCGACTGGTCGAGATGGCGCTCGTCTTCGACGCGACCGGGCGCGCCGACCTCGGCGCGCTCGCCCGCGCCGCCGCGGCCGCGTTCGGCGATCCCGACGCCGACCCGCGGCGCCACCCGTTC
>JAHFDS010000355.1 GCA_023248855.1 Myxococcales bacterium | reverse complement strand
CCCGCCGGACGCGCCCCGCGTGCCCGACGCGCCAGCGAGCGACGGCAACGGCGCCCCGGGCGTGGTGATCTTCGCGCACTCGGACACCGAGCTCTTCCTGATCGACGCGCAGACCTACGCGTTGACCGTCGCCGGCTCGTTCGGCGTGACGCAGCACATGACCGATCTGGCCGTGACGCCGAGCGGCAACATCTACACGATCTCGTCGTCCGCCTCGGGCACGACGCTCTGGCGCATCGATCCGACCACCGCCAGGGCGACGCCCGTCACCCCGGTGCCGGGCACGACGAGCCTCGTGGCGCTGACGTTCCTGCTCGACGACACGCTGCTCGCGGCAGACAAGACCGGCAAGGTCTTTCGCATCGACCCCCGCAACGGACAGACGACGCTCGTCGGCAACTACGGCATGGGCCTCGAGACCGCCGGGGACCTGGTCGCGATCGCCGACGGCACCCTGTACGGCATCTCGGACACGCGCCCCGGCGGCGCGGCTTCCGGGACCAACAACATCCTTCTGCGTGTGGATCCGACCACCGGAGGCGGCACGCCGGTCGGCACTGGCATCGGGTTCGGGCAGGTCTGGGGCACGGCCTTCGTCAATGGCCACGTGCTCGCCTTCACGGCGGCCGGCCAGCTCATCGAGATCGATCCGCAGACCGGCACCGGCCGCCTCGTCATGGCCTACCCCGGCCGCGCGTTCTGGGGCGCGGGCGTGACGCCGAGGGTCACGGCCCGCCGGACCCGGTAGCGTCTCTCACATCCCGAGGAGCCTCCTGGCATTCTGGTGCGTGACCGCGGCGCGCAATGCGTCATTGCCCTCGGTCGCCAGGAACAGCTTCGCCAGGCCAATGGCCTGGTGGTAAAAGGGCCAGTCGCTGCCGTAGAGGATGCGGTCCTTTGGCGCCTCGGCCAGGATGCGGCGCACGGCGGACAGGGCCTGTGACGACGTCTCGAGCCAGACGTTCGGGTATTTCTGCGCCAATCCCAGCGCCTCCTCCCATTGCAGCGCGCCCGAGTGGCCGAGCACGAAGGTGCAATCCGGCGTCTCGGCGATGGGCTTTTCGTAGCGGTGCACCTGCGTCAGCCGGCGGCCGCTCGGCTTGTCGATCCCGACTGGCCCGCAATGAAACAGGATCGGCAGCTTGCGCGCCGCCGCCAGCTGGTAGATGCGCATGGCCTTCGGGTGCTCGGGGCCGACGAGCTGCACCGCCGGGTGCACCTTGATGCCACGCGCGCCCATCGCGACCTGGTGATCGAGCCGCCTCTCCAGCCCCGGCCGGAACGGGTGGACGCTGCCGAAGCAGACAAAGTCCTTCCGCCCCTTCGCGACCTCGAGCCAGTTCTCGGCATTGCGCGAGAAGATCGGGTAGTCGATGGGCAAGAGGATCGACTGCGAGACCGACAGCTCTGACATCTCGCGCGCCAGGTTCGGCAGCGTGTGCGTGCGCCGCATGCCGCGTCCCGTCGTGCTCATCCACACGAGGTCGTGCTCGAGCGCCGCGAGCTGCGCGGGGGAGAAGTTCTTGTTGATGTAGACGTCGAGATCGATCGGCTGCGTCTTCGGCAGGTAATGCTCCGTCTCGGGCCACGTCTTGCCGAGGTCCACCCGGTTCGGAAACAGGTAGGACAGCGCCAGATGCGTGTGCACGTCGATGGTGGGGCCGAGCGCACGATCGGCCAGCACCAGTCGCTCGCCGGTCGGTGAAGCTTCCAGCTTGAAATACGGCAGGCGCGCCAGGTCGGCCAGACACTCGAAGCGAATCGTCATCGCGGGGCCTCCAGCAGGGTGCGTAGCGCGAGCGAGCTGCCCGCGACGCCGAGCACAGCGTACATGGCCAGACGAAAGGTCCGCTCACCGAGCCGGCCGTGCGCCCACTCGCCTGCCAGAAGGCCGACCAGCAGCGAGCCGCCGAGATATGCGGACAGGCGGATGCTATGCGCCGTCAGCTGGCCGAGCGTCGCGAACTGGGCCAGGAGGACCACGTTCAGCACCAGCCAGAGCAGCGACAGCGTCGAGCGGAACGAGGACTTCTCGGGCACCAGGCGGGAGGCGCAATACACCACCATCGGGCCCCCCGAGCCGTAGAGGCCATGCACGACCCCGCCGAGCGCGAGCAGGCCGCGCTCCGCCATCCGGGGCAGCGGGCGGGCCGCGACCGGGTGGCGCAGGCGAAACAGCTCGATCGCCGCCAGCGCCGTCACGAACAGCGCAAAGGGCAAGAGGAGGCCGCGCGGCGTGCCGATCCGGTAGAGCACCAGGCCCCCCGCCATCCCAGCCGCCATCGGAGGCGCGAGCCGGCGCCCGAGCGTGCGCCAGTCGATGTGCGCGTGGTGCCGGGTCACGAGATAGCCCGAGAGCAGGAGGTTGAGCGGCACGAACGCCGGCAGCAGCACGTCGAGGCGCAAGAGGTGCGCGCCGAGGGTCACCGTGAGGACGGTGCTGCCGAAGCCGATCGCCGCCTCGGTGAAGAAGGCCACCGCGACGATCGCGCACAGCGGCAGGACGTCGGCGCTCGTCACGAGCGGAAGAGCTGCCCCATGAACTCGATCAGGGCGCGCTCGACCAGGGCCGGTGGCAATGCATTGAGGATCTGGTTGACCTCGGCCATTCGCGAGGGCAAGGCGCCGCCTTGCGCGCCGGCCATGCCCATCATGCCCGCGACGGTCTCATCGGGGACGCTCGCCGGGTCCATCAGGGCGAACGTCTGCGCGATCTGCGCCGCCATCGCGCTCTCGGGGAGCGCAGTCGCCGCGTCGGCGCTGGCCGCGAGGTCCGCGAGGAAGGCCTCGACCCAGCGAGCATTGGTGGGCCCGATGGTCAAGTGCAGGTTCTCGGGCGACGGCCCGCGCCGCAGCTGCGGCTGCACGTACCACTGGCGCGCCTTCATCTCGTCAGACATGTGGAACACGCTCGCGCGGCAGGACGCGATCGCCACGAGGCTCATCTGCGGCTCGCCCAGGACCGACAGCCCCGAAATGCGCGCGACGCCGTCCACGATGCCGCGCGTGCACGCGTGCATCTGGCGCGCGATCTCCGCGTAGCCGTCGTCTCCGAGCGCGTTCATGACCGCCCAGGCCGCGGCGATGGGTCCGCCCGATTTCGACGATTGCACGGCCGTGTTGACCACGCTGTAGCCCATCCAGGTCGCATTGGCGAACACGTGGTGCTTGCGCAGCGCAGCGTCGTGGCAGAGCAGGAGCGAGGCGCCCTTCGGACAGAACGCGTACTTGTGCAGGTCCATCGAGATCGACGTCACCCCCGGTACGGCGAAGTCGTAGTCGGGCATGGCGACGCCGAGCCTGCGGAACCAGGGCAGGAGCCAGCCGCCGACGCACGCGTCGGTGTGGCAGAGGATGCCGCGCTCCGCCGCGAGCGCCGCGATGGCCCCGATGGGGTCCACCACGCCGTGCGCGTACGACGGCGCCGAGCCGACGAGGAGCACCGTGCGCTCCGTGATCGCCGCGCGGATCGCCTCGGGGTCGGCGCAGAAGCTGACGCCGTCCACGGGCACGGTCACCGCGCGCACGCCGAGGTAGTCGGCCGCCTTGTAGAACGCCGCATGCGCCGTCACCGGCAGCACCATCTCGGGCACGTCGAGCTTCGGCCGGTGCTTTCGCGCCCAGCCGCGCGCCGCTTTGACCGCGAGCATGATGCTCTCGGTGCCGCCCGAGGTGAACGTGCCCACGACCCCGGCGCCGCCGCGTACCTGCGCGCGCGCCATCGCGACCACCTCGTTCTCCAGTCGGCGCAGGCTCGGGAACGACGTCGGATCGAGGCCGTTTTCGGTCAGGAAGGACGCGTACACCTCCTTGCCGATCTCGCTGGCCGCGTGGCCCGGATCGTAGACGTAGCCGAACGTGCGTCCGCTCTTCCAGTCGAGGTCGTCCTCGCGGTAGGCGGCCACGGTGGCGAGGATGTCCTCGCGGGTGCGTCCCTTCTGCGGCAGCATGCTCTCCACTCTTTCTCCCGTCTGGCGTGGAAGCCGGCCCCGAGGGGCGGAGCGACCCTGCGCCGCAGGGCATCTTCGCACGCGGGACACGACTGCCGCTATGATGCGGCGGTGCGCCTGCGTGCCGCCGTCGGGACTCTGCTGCTACTGGCCGCGGGCGCGTACGACGCCGCAGCCAGCCCGGCGCTCCTCACGCGCTTCGGCGGCCTGGGCGGCGATGCGACCTACGAGGGGGCGTTCTCGATCTACTGGAACCCGGCGGCCCTGGCGCGACCGGGCTGGGACGTGGGCCTTTCCGGCCAGCTGATCCTGCGGCAGGCCTCGTACGATCGCGACGCGGTCACGAACCAGGTGCGCCCCGAGTGGCAGAGCGCCAACGCAGGCCTCGCCCGCTCGGACACGCATGCCCTGCTGCCCGGGCTCGCCGGCGGCGCTGGCCTGACCGTGGGCGATCTCGACGTCGGCGGGGGCGCGGGCATGCTGCTCCTGCACGCGGGCGCCGTGCGCTTCGACCAGAACACCGCGGCGCCGGCTGCGTTCCCGGGGGCGCTCGATGGCCCGCAGCGCTGGTCGACCATCCGGTCGCAGTTCTACGTGCTCGAGCCGACGCTCGGCGCCGCGGTGCGCCACCGCCCGACTGGCTTTTCGCTCGGCGCGACCGCCACCGTCGCACACGCCACGCTCAAGACCACGCGCGCGCGCAACCTCGATCAGACCGACGACCTGACCGACGCGTTCGGCCAGCTCAAGGAGGGCCGCGTCTATTTCGAGGGCAGCGACACCACGGTGGTGTGGTCGGTGGGACTGCGCTGGTCCGGCGCGGGCCGAAACGCCGTGGGCCTGACGTTTCACCGCGGTCCCAAGCTCGATCTGCAGGGAGACGCCGACGTCGCGTTCGGACTGCAGCCCCCGTCTCACACGGCGGCGCACCTCGCCTTCCCGATCGCCGACGTGGTGCGCGCCGCGGGCGCTCTCGGGCTCGGCGCGTGCGGCTGCGTGACGCTCCGCCCGTCAATCGAGTACGCGCGCTGGTCGGTCTTCAAGCGGCAGGTGGCGCTCACGCCCACCGGCGCCGAGATCCTCCGCATCGAGCGCGACTTCAACGACACGCTGGCCGCCCGCCTGCGCGCGGACGTGCGCCTGCACCCGCGCCTTGTGGCCTCCGCCGGCGCCGGCTACGAGAGCGCCGCGACGCCGTCGCGCAACTTCGAGCCGGGCTTCGCCGAGGCGGCCAGCATCGAGGGCGGCCTCGGCGCCGCGATCGACGTGCACGACAACCTTCGCGTCGTGAGCTCGTTCATCGTCCAGCGCCTCTTCGACACCACCATCACCGACAGCCAGCAGAAGCCCACGCAGAACGGCCGCTACGTCGACCTTCGCGAGTTCGTCACCGTGGACCTCGAGCTCGCCTTCGGGCGCTAGCGCCCCCTGAGATCGTCGGCGCACCGGGATCGCCAGGCGCTGACAGCCGTGTCACGCGGTGACAGTCCAATGACGATTTCTGCGGTCAGCGCGCCGCTCGCCGCACGGCAGCCCAGGCGATGTGGTCGCCGCCTGGATTGGCCACGCCCGCGCTCGGCTCCGGGGTGATGAAGACGTCGAAGGCGGAAAGTCGCGTCACCGTGTCGAGGCGACCGGTCATCCCGCCGTCGAGCTCGAGCCCACCGAGGGCCTGGGGCGAGGGCGCCACGACATCGCCCGGCTCGAGGCGCGGCTGGGCCCACACGACGTAGGTGCTCGCACCCTCCCGTAATGTCTGCGGTGGCACGAGGTTCTCGATCTTGACCGTGACGCGGGTGCTGCCGTCGTCGAGGGCGCGCGTCTGCACCTGCCCACGGGCCAGCGGGATCTGCGCGCTGCGCGTCAAGGGCACGGTCTCCGCCGCGCACCCGACGGCCTGACCGAGGAACGCAGCGAGGGACATCCACATCGCGAGGTGCATGAATTGTTTCATCGTCGGCTCCTTTGTCGGCTTCAGTCCCGATGAGGCGATGCATCGATGGCGCCAACACGCCGAGGGGCTCTGGCCCGGATCATGCGTATCCCGTGCGTGAGGCCAATGGAATACCGGGAGGCACACATGAGATTCCAGCCATGGATTCGCTCCTTGACCGCGGTCGGGCTGCTCTGTGGGGGTGCGATCGCGGTCGCGAGCCCCAGCAAGATCGACGACGGCGCCCTCAGCAAGCGCATCGAGGGCCGCATCAAGGCGGACACGTACCTCAAGGACGAGAAGATCGACATCGCGGTCAAGAGCGGCGTGGCCAAGCTCAAGGGCCAGGTTCCGACCAATGCAATCAAGGCGCGCGCGACCAAGCTCGCACGCGTCAAGGGGGTCAAGGCGGTCGACAACCGGATCGAGGTCGAGGGGGCGCCAAAGGTCTCGAGCGACGGCGCGGGTGAGCTCATCGAAGACAGCTGGATCACCACCAAGGTGAAGTCCAAACTGGCCAACAACGCGCTCCTGGAAGGCAGCGACATCAGCGTCGAGACGAACGGCGGCGTGGTCAAGCTGACCGGGACCGTCCCGAGCGATGCCGTCCACGCCCGCACCCTCGAGCTCGTGCGCGGCACCAAGGGCGTCACACAGGTCGACGACCTGCTCGTCATTGCACCGAAGCACTGACCGGTCGAGCCACCGAGGTGAATTCATGCTCGAAACCATCGCAGTCGTGTTGCTCTTGCTATGGGGCTTCGGCCTCGTGTCGTCGTACACCATGGGCGGTTTCATTCACATCCTGCTGGTCGCCGCCGTGGTAGCGGTCCTGGTACGCGTCATCCAGGGCCGGCGCGTGCTGTGACGCGGCGACGCCGAGGGCTACCTGCTCCAGATCTTCACGAGGAACGTCGTCGGGCCGATCTCCGTCGAGCCCATGACACGCGATTGAAGGCGCGCCCGATGAGCGTCCTCGAACGCGGTCCCGCGGCCCACCGCGCCTGCGCGCGCCCGGCGAGGACCTTCATGCCGAGGGCGTCGCGCAGGACCCCGTCGATCGCGACCTCCGGTTGGCCCCAGCTCCCACGCCAGTTCCGGCTCCATTCGGCCGAAAGCAGCGGCGCGGGAAACTTGAGCGGCAGCCACGCTCGCTCGCCCGGGGCCAGCGCGAAGCGTGCCACGGCGTCGCCACCCTCATGGCGCCGCACCTCGTCCGACAATTGCCGGCGAAACACGATCGACAGCTCGGTCTCGAGCGAGCCCTGAAAGCGCTCTCCGGACTGCACCTCCGCCAGCGCTTCGACCGGCATCCCTGGGTAGACGACGCCGCCTTCGCGACCTCCGCAAAGCGCACAGCGAGGCTCTGCGCGGTGGCCGAGCCGCTCGCGAGCAGGACCGCGGCGCACGCACAGAAGCGCATTGCGCTTCATCCTACCTACTATGCTGATCGCGGAGATGGCCAAGGCACCTCGGTCGCGGACCGGAAAGCGCGCGCAAGAGCGACAGCTGCGCAAGTTGGCGCGGCTCAAGCAGGAGCTGGCGGCGCTCGAGCCGGGCGGCTCGCCTGACCGGCCTCTCGTGGTCGAGGTGTCTTCCGTCATCGAAGGCCGCGCGCGCGCGACACCGTGTCCGCTCTGCGCCGGCTCGCTACGGATCGAGCAGCACCGCGCCGAGGTGGTGGATGGCAAGAGCCTGCGCCAGGTCGAGGTGACCTGCTTGCAGTGCGGCATCCCACGGACGCTCTGGTTTCGCATCGTCGGGAACGCCAGGTCCTCGTGACCTCTATTTTCCTACATGTAGGTTTTTTGACTCCATAGCCTCACATGTGCGATCCTTTTTCCATGAGCGCATCCCTTCGTGAAACACTGGAAAAGAGACAGGACCTTCGCCTCGATGCGGTGTTCTCGGTGCTTCTCGAGACACCGTTCGGCGAGTTCCTGGCCGTGGCGCGCAACGTGTCGTCGGGCGGCATCTTCATCGAGACCCGCGACCCCTTGCCGCTGCGCACGCAGGTGCGCGTTCGCTTCCAGATCCCCGACTGCGACGACGAGTTCGTGGCGGCTGGCGAGGTGAAGAACCACTACTTCCTGAACTTCCGCGGAGCCCGCGAGCCGACCCAGTCGTTGTTCGGCATGGGCGTGCGCTTCATCGGTTTCGAGGCCGAAGGCAAGCTCAAGCTGCACCGGAACCTCTACCACACGCGGGTGGTGCACTAGACTCACCCCTCGGGGAAGCCCGGCGCCAGCATGCGCGCGAGGCGCTCGGGGCGCACCACGCCCTCGGCGACGAGCGCGGCCTCGGCGGCGAGCTGCGCGGATCGTTCGCGCCGGACCAGGGCCAGGGCGCGGACGGCAGAATATTCGTAAAGGCGCATGTGTGCCACCTGGAAGCGCTCGATCGCGTGCGCGAGCGCGGCGCTGGCGACGGAAGCGTCTCCGGCGAGCGCGGCCAGCCCCGCCTCCAGCAGGGCGCCCATGCCGGCCGCGCCAGCGGGATCCTCGCGACCGAGGCTCCT
>JAHFDS010000354.1 GCA_023248855.1 Myxococcales bacterium | reverse complement strand
GGGCCGACAGCCGCGCGTCGGCGGCCTCCCGGCGCGCGCGGCCGGCATCGCCACCCATCACCGCGCCCGCGAGGCGATCCGCGCAGGCGGCAAAGAGCCCGAAGTGCAGGGCCGACGCGCGCGCCTTGGCCGCTTCGAGGAGCGGGAGCGCGCCCTCCGCGTTGCGCTCGCGCAGCAAGGCCCCCGCGCGGAGGAGCGCCGCGCAGACGTCCGCTTGACCGAGGCCCTCGCCGGACAGACGGCGCGCGCGCCGTCGCGCCAAGGCGAGGTCGCCCTCCGCCAGCGCCAGCCGGCCGAGCGCCCAGTCGGCCATGCCGCGCGCCGTCTGCATGTACATCATGAGGGACCTCTCGAGGGCGGTGATGCGCGCCGCGTGCTCCGCGCGTGCGCCGGCCGCCCGCCCCTCGTACGCGGCGACGTCGAGACGCGCGATGAGCTCGAAGAAGTGCTGCAGGTGGAAGTCGTGCGCGGGCGGGACCCAGCCATGCGAATCGAGCTGCCGCCGCGCCTCGTCAGGCTGATCGCGCGCCAGCCAGCTGAAGTTGAACATGCGCACCAGCGTCGTGCCCGTGTACCGATCGTCACGCGCGATCGCGTCCGCGAGGTGCGCATCGAGCCGCGCGCCGACCTCGCCGAGGCGACCGAGCATCGCGAGCACACCGAGCCGGAACAGGCGCACCGTGTTCAGCTCCCAGACCTTGCCGCTCGTGCGCTCGGCGAGCGCGGTCTCGGCCCACGAAAGCTCGGCCAGCGCGAATGGCTGGTCCTCGCCGTAGTAGGCCACGATGCCCGCGGCCGCCCCGCGAGAGCGCCAGCAGGTAGGGATCTTCGCCCGCGAGCGCCGCGGCGTGCGCGACGCACCGCCGGGCGCGCGGCTGGGCGCGGCGGCCCTGAGAAGCCAGGAACGTGGCCTCGATCGCGAGGCTCCGCGAGAGCCGCGCGGGCTCTCCGGTGCGGAGCGCCACGCGCAGGGCGCGCGCCTGGAACACCACCGCGCAGACCGGATCGATCATGCCGAGGCTGGTGCCGACGCCGTGGAGCGCGTCGAGCCGTGGGGACACCGCGTGACGGCCCGGCCAGGTCAGCCAGAGCCAAAGGCGCGCGAGCACGAAGGCCAGCAGCACGCCGATGCGGGAGGTCGGGAGCCACTCCCCGAGGCCCGACAGGACCGTCTCCAGGATGGCCGGTCGTGTAAAACATTCCGAGCGCGTCCTCGACCGAGGCGAGCCGATCAGGCTCTCTCTCTCTCGGCTTCGCCGACGACCCCGGAGCGTGGTCGTTCGCCCAGTTGCCGTAGACGAAGCTCGTACCCTGGGTCAGCCCGCGCGTGGCGAGCTGGTAGTACGAGACGTGGCGGCGGCGTGCGCGCGTAGGCGGGCAACGCGGCCGCCAGGTCCGGCGCAGCCGCGATGCAGTCGGCCAGCACCGCGGCGTCCCAGAGCGCGAGGTTGGCTGCGGGCTCGTCGCGTGCGCGGCGTCGCCGATGAAGACCGCGCCGGGCTCGTGCCAGCGGTGCATGCGCACGTCGCGGTACTGGCTGAAGAGGACCTGGCCGAGGTCGTGGATCTGCTCGGTCACGAAGCCGGCGCGCGGCTCGAAGCGCAGGACCTCGTCGCGGAAGGCGCCAAGGCCCGCCTCGCGCCACGCGGGTACGCGATCGGCCCGCATGCTCCAGAACAGGCTCACGACCGGCGTGCCGTCCGCCGGGGAGCGCCCGGTGGGCAGAAGGCCGCACATGCGCTCGGCATGCTGCACCGTCTGCGAGATCTCGCCCTGGAAGACCCGGTCGGGATCCGCGGCGACGAACCACAGCGCGCCCCAGGGGTACGGTCTGACGCGCGTCCGGATCGTGGTGTCGTCGTGGAGCTCGGAGATCGAGCCGTCGGCGACGACGACGAGGTCGAAGGGGCCGACGCGCTCGCCGTCGGCGCTCGCCACGTAGCGCACGCCGGGCTCGCCGGTCATCGACTCGACGCCGAGGCCGCAGCGTAGGGTCACGCCGGGCTCGGTGCGAACGGCGTCGAACAGCAGCTGGAAGAGCACGCCACGGTGCAGCCCCAGGCCGAACAAGCCAGGATCCACGTCCCGGTACGGCAGGTCGACGAGGACCCGGCCCGCGAGCGTGCGGCAGACCAGCCGGTCGATGCGCGCGCCGGCGGCGAGGATGGGCTCGAGAAGGCCCAGCCGCGCGAGCACGGCCTGACCGGTCGGCTGCAGCGTGATGCCGGCGCCGACTGGGCCGGGGTCGGCCACGCGCTCGATCACCGTGACGTCGTGGCCGGCGCGAGCGAGCAGCAGCGCCGTGGCTGCGGCCGCCGTGCCGCAGCCGACGACCCCAATCCGGTGCATTGGCATCGGCGCTGGGCCTACCGTGACAGCGCGCCGAGGTCGTAGGGCGCGTCGGCGCGCGCCCTGCCCGTGAAGTCGGTCCGGTAGCGCGAGGACTGATTCACGCCGGCGCCGCGGGCGGGCGAGCCGGCCCCTGGCCGGGCCTTCGCCCAGTCGTAGACCGGCCGCGCGGTGGCAGGCTTGCTGAACTCGGCGGCGTCCTCCAGCATCGCGTCGGCGTGGAGGCTGTGTGCGTCCCACGTCGGGTGGGCCGCCTTCCAGTCCGCAAAGCTCTGGCTCGTCGTGTCCACGACCCATTCGCCAGGCCCCGAGTACAGGTTGTAGTCATCGTCGATTCCCGGTCCGGCGTCGCGGTTCCCGGTCACCACGAAATCGTCCCCCGGGCTCGAGACCGCAATGATGTTGTTCTGCAGGAAGCTGCCCGTGCTGGCGTCCGGGTTCGCCCCGGCAAACAGGTGGCGCCACCCGTACGAAGACTGCCCCGGGATCGGCGCCCCGCCGAGGATCCAGGTGTTGTTGGCAACGAGGCAGTCCTTGAGGCCGTGGACCTCGACGGCGGTTCCGTCGTCGTAGTCGATGAAGCCGAACACGCCGCCGGCGAAGATGTTGTTCACGACGGTGATCCCCGCGAGGTGGGCGTGCCCCGGCGACTCGAACGACGATCCGGGCTCGTCGGCGAGGGAGATGTTCACGGGCGTGATGCGCTTTCCGAAGTCGGTGGCGTAGCCGTTCGAGAGCGCGAAGAGGCCATCGAACGTCTGGGTCTCGTCGCGCGGGTGATCGAAGACGAAGTTCTGCTCGATCGTCGCGTTCTGCGTGTTGTCGAGGTAGAGATTGACCGACCAGTTGTCGAAGATGACGTTCTCGCGCGCCGCATTGTTCATGCTGACGTGAGCGCTCCCCGCGCTCGAATTCGTGCCCCAGAGGATGAGCCCCTCGCCGCCGTTGCCGTAGACGACATTGCCGAGCGCGAGGGCGCTGCTCTGACTGTACCACGACAGGCCCCCCGGCCATCCCCCACCCGTGTTGCCATTGTTGAAGCGCGGCCAGTTGTCGAGCACGTTCATCCAGACACGCGTGCGCTTCACCGTGTTGTCGGTGACCGAGACGTCGTTCTCGCCGGCGGCGAAGAAGATCCCGCCGCCGCCATTGAACTTCACGTCACAGCGGTCGAACGTGTTCCCGGAGGATTCCGCGTAGACGCCGTGCCAGGAGGCGCATCGGATCGTGAGGCCCACGAACGTCAGGCGGCCGTGCCCCTGCGGCAGCAGGATCAGCGGCTCGTGACCCGTGTCTCTCGTGTTGGGCAGGATCGAGACGTCCGCCCGGTTCGGATCTCCTGCGCCGAGCGTGCCGCCGAAATCGGCGTAGAGCACCTTGGCCGCTGCATCGAAATACCATTTGTTGCTGTGATCCGTGATCTGCGCCTGGGTCTGGCTGGGAGGCAGGGGATCGCTCTCGTAGCGCGTCACCTGCCCGTGGATGACCTCGCGCAAGGCCTGCTCGCCTGCTGCACCATTGACGTAGATCCCGAGCACCGGCCGCGCCGACGTGATCCTCGACAGCCCCGCCGTCGATGTCTGCCAAACCGTCGTCTGGCCCTCGGCGGTGTACCGCGTCCAGGTACCCGGCTGGATGCCACCATCGAGGATGGGCGCGCCGGTGCCGCGGCCATAGGAGCCGATGGTCAAGGGGCCGGTGACCCCGTTGAAGGCGAGGGTCTCGCGGTAGATGCCGCCGCCGAGGAGGATCGTGTCCCCCGCCCTGCCGGCCCAAAGCGCCGCCGACAGCGACTTCTTGGGGCCCCTCGCCGCCGAGACGAACGTGTAGCTCGAGCCGTCCCAGGCGTCGTCGCCGCTCGCCGGGTCGACGTAGAAGGTCCTGCCCGGCGCTGCCGCGATGGGGACATCGGGGGTGGTCCCGTCGAACGTCGGCCAGGGGAAGCTGACGCCGGCCCACGGGAACATCCCGGGCTCACCGCCGGATCCGGCGGTGCCGCCGGTCCCGGCCCCACCGTCGCGAGCACCGCCGCCGTCCCGGGCACCGCCCGCCCCGCCGTCCACGCCGGACCGCGCGTCACTGCCGCTGGATCCTCGGGCCGCATCCGCGCTCGGGCCCCCGTCGGCGCCGGGTCGCGCGTTCCGGGCGTTTCCCGCCTCGCATGCTGCCAGGAGGGCCATGACGAGGGCGAGTCGCATGCCGCCACGAGACAACGAATCCGGCGCGCTGGCAAGGCGGGCCGCCGCGGGGCATCGAGCGTCTTCGGATGCTGGCCGATCGTGCGATCACAGGTGTCGCGGGCAACGGAGACGATCTCGGTCGTCGGCGTCACTGCCGATCGCCGCTGCGGATGAAGCCCCCGAGGCGCATGGCCAGCTGGGGATCGTCGTTCCCGTTCGTCATCAAGCCGACGGGCGTGGGCTACGCGCCGCCGACGCAGGTCAGTCGCAGGCCCTGGATGCCGCCCGTGTCCTCGACGTCACAGAGTGAGCCGCAGCGCGTGCTCGCGGGCACGCAGTCACAGCCGCGATCGCCGCCCGGCTGGGCCACGCAACGGGGCGGCAGCGGGCGGCAGGTGAAGTCGCTCGGCCAACCCGGCGCATCGCTGAGCACGATCTCGCAGTAATGCGTGCGAGCGTCGCACGTGCGATCGCCGCACGCCACGGGAGCGGGCGCGCCGGGGGAAGCGTTCGTGGAGGCGGAGACGGCCGCCGGCGCCGGCCCCGCCGAGGAGAGGCCGGTCGCGATCGCCGCGACGGCGAAGAGCAGGGCTGCGCGGCTGCGAAGGGGCCACGCGAGCGCGAGGAGCACGAGCCCGAGCGGCGGAACGCTGCCACCCGTGGCCGCACAGCCGCTCGCGGGCATGTCGGTCGAGCCTGCACCGTGGTCGCCTGAACCCGGGGCGCCACCGCTTCCGGAGGCTCCCGCCGCTCCACCCGCGCGACCACCGGCACCGCCGACGCCCGCACCGCCCGCAGCCGCGCCGCCGGTCCCAGAAGCCCCGCCTCCGCCTGCGCGACCCCCGGTGCCCGCATTGCCGGCATTACCCGCATTGCCGGCATTGCCCGCATTGCCCCCACTGCCCCCACCACCTGCATTGCCCGCGCCGCCCGCGCCGCCTGCGCCGCCCGCATTGCCGTGCCAGGGCGCCACACAGCGGCTGGCCGCGACGTCGCAGGCGCATTCGGACGGGCAGCTCGTGCATCCGCCCGACAGCGCGCGAACGGCCGCGCTGGCGAACTCGCCCTTGTGCAGCGCCGCCCGTGCCGCGTCCCGGCTCGTCGCCGGTGCGGCGGCGATCGCGCAATGCGCGTCTGCGATGCCGCCCACGTGGTCCGCGCTCGGCGTGTAGTCGCCGCAAGGCGCGTCCATCCAGCTCGGGGGCACCTTGCCGACGCCGGCTGCGATCGCCATCGCGGTCAGGTCCCGCCGCGCTGGCAGGCTGAGGTACGCGATGACGTATTCGCTGAGCAGCGGCGACGGATTGCCGGAGCGGCAGACCGTCTGCGTCGTGTAGGCCGGCGGGTCGCGCAGATCGCCCCACGAGAGCCCGTCGCCCCGCACGAGGTCGAACACCTTGCGCAGGCCGTCGAAGCCGTAGAGGTCGAAGACGTCGTCGAACATCTTCACCTCGGCGTCGAAGTCGGGCGCCATGGGATCGCTGAAGCGCCCGCGCTGGGCCGTCGCGGCGGCCGTGTGGCCGAGGTGATCGAGGATGTGCCAGTCCATCGAGTTGGGGAACGGGCTCCGGTGGTCGGCCCACCAGTCGGTCGGCCATCCGCCCGTCACCAGGCCCGTCCACTGATTGACGAGCTCGTGCAGGACGAGCAGGTAGCCCCAGAATCCCGTCACGCCGTACGCGGAGCCGTAGAACGCGTCGCCGGTGACCTCCTCGCCGGGGCCGTAGCGGCTCGGCGTCTGCGCGAAGCCGTCGGGGGTCTTGGCGACGATCGTGAACGGTAGGTCGTTCGGCGTGACGCCGAAGAGCCCCTCGAGCGTCGTGATGACCTGGTCGCCGTACGCGAAGAACGGCCGGATCTCGGCCGCGTGCCCGGCCCAGACGCTGGGGGCCACGCACCAAATGGTGCGGTCCGATCGGTACTGCTCGGGGTTGGCGGCGTCGCACGCCGAGGCGCGGCCCGGCAGCGCAAGGCACAACGCGAGCGCCGCGACCGTGATCGATGGAGAGCGCATGCCGGCCTGCCACTGCAATCCCGCGACCACGCGACGCCGAATGAAAGCTCCTTTCGCGACACGGACTTCGCTCGCTCGGGACGCGCCCCGTGGGCACGACCGTGGCCAGGGGCGAACGGACCGATCACCCCACCACGGACTCCGCCGCAGCAATCCCGAAGCTGCCGGCGAGGGAGCGTTTTGGGGGCCGTCGTCGGGCCTCCGTTATGATGCGGGCCCAGGAAGCCTCACGTGGCGGCGCTGGTCGGGGTCATGGAGCAAGGAAAGAAGCGGAAGAAGCCCCGGGCCGAGCTCGGTGCGCTCGCGGTGCCCGAGGCGCTGCGACCGATCCTCGCCGCCTGGGCCGTCCACGACTCCGGCTACGTCGACATCCACGAGCTCAACCTCGATTCCAAGAAGACGCCGTTCCTGGCGTCCGCCCTCGACGACGCGCCCAGGGGGACGGACCGGCTGCTCGTGCTGGGCGAGACCGGCGACGGCGACCTCTGGGCAATCGATTGCGACCAGGAAGGCACGGCTGAATCTGCGACCCTGAGAGGGTCGACCACTCTTCCAGCAGTCGCATTGACACCACGGAGACGAGGAGGCATTGGCATGCGGAGAGGGTCTCTACGAAGCCGGCAAGAGGAATGAGCTGCGCGTGAAGGACCGGATCAACCCGACCCACGACGAGATCCAGGCGTGGGCGCGCACGCCGGGTGCGCTGTACCCGATGGAGGACTGGGACCTCGTGATCGCGCGCGACGAGAACGCGGAAGTGTTCTACCGGCTCGCCACGGATCCGAGCTGCGTCAACCGCGACGCGATGCTGAACCTGCTCTATGTGTGGGCGGGTCAGACGATTCGAGCAGGCTCGAACCAAGCGAGCGCCGCGTTGCTCAGGAGGCTGATCGCGCTCGCTGCCGGCGGCCGAGACGACGACGTCCGGGTGTGGAGCAACCGCGCCGAGCGCACCCTGGATGGTGGCGGCCCAGACCCACGCGCGGGCGGCTCGAATGAGGATTACGCATTCTGGTTCCTCGGCGGCTGGAGGCACCGCAGAGAGGGCTCTTCATCATGACGACCGACGCGGCTCCGCCAGCCTCCGCATGCGCCCGCTGGGCCGCTCTACCTCGAGGCCTGGGGCGGTGGTTGCGCTGCTCGACGCGGCGAGCGTCGAACAGTAAGGCTCGTAGGCTGACCGACCTTCGTTGCGTCGTGAGCACCGCGCTCGCCGCAGCGTTCGACGCTTCAGTTCCGAGCGAGGGGCGGCGGAGCGCGCTCGAGGCCGAGAGAGTAGAGACGTGGAGAGAAATCGTCGAATGCCCTGCGTGCGGCACTCGCGAGCGCAGACCGCGAGCAAACGAGACACCTAGTGCTGACCGTGATTCCAATGAAATCATCTGGTTCGGCGAGCGGCCCTAGGTGTTTGTCTTGCGCACGCTCCGCGTGCGCGAGTGCTGCGGCCAGCTGGCAGGCGAAGGCTGCTCCGAGCTCAAATGCCGTCCAACTATTGGCGGGCAGCGCTAGAGCACCGATCGGGTAGTCGGCCCAACAAGATCGATCACATGCACGACGTCACCTCCAAGAGATCGACCTGGGCTTTCGGTCGTGATCTGCTCTCCCGCAGCGGCCGTGCCGCGGGAGGTGCCCTGTGTTCGAGCGCTGGCGTCCGCGAGAGACCTACACGAAGCAGGAGGAGTTCCTCCTCCGCCGGCTGCGCCGGACGCGGAAGCTGTTCGCGTTCCTGCGCGATGTCCGCCGCGAGCTGTTCGATGACGCGTTCCAGGCCGAGCTCGAGAGCATGTACCGCAATACCGGCGCTGGCGACGAGCCAGTACCGCCCGCGCTCATGGCGATGGCGCTCATCATGCAGGCGTACCTCGGAGTCTCCGATGCCGAGGCCGTG
>JAHFDS010000029.1 GCA_023248855.1 Myxococcales bacterium | reverse complement strand
GCCACGTAGTCCTCCATCGCCTTGGTGCGCTTGTCGCGGTACAGGCGATTCTGGATCTGCCGCTTGACCTCCTCGAAGCTGCGCGTGAAGGCCTTGCGGTCGCCCGTCTTGGTGATGACCCAGTAGCCGTCACCGGCCTTGAGGGGCTTTTCGGTGAAGTCGCCGACGTCCTTGAGCGCAAACGACGCCTCGATCACCTGCTTGGGGTAGAGCGTGCTCTTGGCGTCGAAGTAGCGCAGATCCCCGCGCGCAGGCTTGGCCTTCTCGTCCTCGGTGAGGTCCTTGGCGAGATCGCCGAACACCGCGGAGTCGATCTTCCCGCTCTTGGCCTTGTCCTTGACCTTCTTGATGGCGTCGCTGGCCTTCTTCTCTTCCTTGGTGAAGATGGCGGACGCGCGCACCTCGGCCGGCTTGTTGTACTCATCCGGGTGCCCGTCGTAGAAGACCTTGCACTCCTCGTCCTTGATGTCCTCGAGCTTGAGGCGGTTGTCGAACTCCTCCTTCATCAGCTTCTGGATCATCACCTGCTTCATGGAGCGCACGACCTCGGGGTCCTTGTCGTACCCCTTCTTCTCGGCCTCGCGCGCCATGACCTCGAACCGCACGAGGTTGTCGAGGAACTCCTTCTTTCGCTCGAGCGACGTGTAACGGCTGCGCAGGTACGGCGACTGCTTGTTGATCCGGTCCTGGAAGTCCTCGACCGTGATCTTCACGTCGTCGATCTCGGCCACCGCCGGACCGTTGGCGGACTTGGCACCGCCGGTCTTCTTGCCGTCACCACCGCAGCCGGAAAGGGCCAGAAGGGCCGCGCCCGCGAGCAGGGCCAGCTTCTCGGCCCTCCCGTGGCTGCGCACTCGCCGAGAGAATCGCGTCGTCATTTTTCCAAAAGCTCCTGAAAGGACTTGTGAAAATGGGTCAAGGAATCGGCCTCAGTTAGCACACGCCAGGATCTCGTGCAAGATGGTGCGCGCGGCGGCGAGCCGGTCCTTCTTCTCCTCCTCCGTCAGAGCGCGCAAAAGGCGCATGTCGGGCGTGAGCCGAAAGGGCGAGCCTTTCTTCTGCACCAGCGCGAGCACGCGCTCGGGCGAGAGGGGCGTGTCGTCGGCCAGCGCGAGCGTCAGCTTGCTGGCCGAGACGTCGATGGCGCTCGCGCGCAGCCGCCGGGCCAGCGCCTTGACCTCCATCAGACCCGCGAGCGCGCGCACCTCGATGGGCGCCGCGCCGAAGCGGTCCTCGAGCTCGGTGACGAGCGCCGTCACCTCGTCGCCGTCCGCGGCGCTGGCGAGGCGGCGGTAGAGGTCGAGCCGCTGCGCCGTGTCCGGCACGTAGTCGTCGGGGATGAACGCCGCGAGGTCCGCGGTGAGCTCAGGGTCCCGCTCGGGCTGGATCGATTCGCCGCGCAGCTCCGCGATCGCCTCGCGCAGGATCTCCGTGTAGGTCTCGAAGCCGACCTGGCCGATGGTGCCGGATTGCTTGCCGCCGAGCAACTCGCCAGCTCCGCGGATCTCGAGGTCGTGCTGCGCGATCAAGAAGCCCGAGCCGAGCTCCGTGAAGCGCTGCAGCACCGCCAGGCGCTGCTGGGCCTCGACCGTCATCGCGCCGCGCACGGTGGCCTTCTTCTTCTTCGCGAGGTCGTCCTCCGCGAGCGGCACCTCGTCCATCGCGCCCTGCCCGCCCGGCACGAGCAGGTAGCAGAACGCGCGCTCGCGGCCGCGGCCGATGCGTCCGCGCAGCTGGTAGAGCTGCGCCAGGCCAAAGCAGTCTGCGCGATTCACGATCATCGTGTTGGCACGCGGGATGTCGAGGCCGCTCTCGACGATGGTCGTGCACAGGAGCACATCGAACTTGTGATCGATGAAGTCGATCATCACGCGCTCGAGCTTGCCCTCCTCCATCTGGCCGTGGCCGATCGCGACCCGCAGCTCGGGCACCAACGTGTGCAGGCGCACGGCCCACGACTCGATGTCCTCGACGCGGTTGTGCACGAAGAACAGCTGGCCTCCGCGCGCGAGCTCGCGCTTGATGGCCTCGCGCAGCACGCTGTCCTCCCACTTGCACACGAACGTGCGGATGGCGAGGCGGTCGGCCGGCGGCGTCGCGATGATGGAGATCTCGCGAAGGCCCATGAGCGACATGTGCATCGTGCGCGGGATCGGCGTGGCCGTCAGGGTCAGCACGTCCACCTGCGTGCGCATCTGCTTGATGCGCTCCTTGTGCGCGACGCCGAAGCGCTGCTCCTCGTCGATGATGAGCAGGCCCAGCTTGCTCCAGCGCACGTCCTTGGACAGCAGGCGATGTGTGCCGACGAGCACGTCCACCTTGCCCTCGGCGATCGCCTTGACCGTCTTTGCCTGCTCCTCCTTCGACTGGAAGCGCGAGAGCACGCCGACCCTGATCGGGTAGTCGCGGAAGCGCTCGGTGCAGGTCGAGTAGTGCTGCTGGGCGAGCACCGTGGTCGGCGCGAGGAACGCGACCTGGCGGCCGTTCTCCGCGGCCAGGAACGCGGCGCGCAACGCGACCTCGGTCTTGCCATAGCCGACGTCGCCGCACACCAGGCGGTCCATCGGACGGTCGGCCTCCATGTCGCCGAGCACCTCGTCGATCGCGCGCTGCTGGTCGGGCGTCTCCTCGAACGGGAAGGTGGCCTCGAACTCGCGGAACATCGCGTCGGGTGGGCGCATCGCGTGGCCCGGGAGCGCGGCGCGCTGCGCGTAGAGCTTGAGGAGGTCCTCGGCCAGCTGCCGCACCTCGGCGCGGACACGCTTTCTGGCCAGCTGCCAGGTCTGTCCACCCAGCCGGTCGAGCCGGGCGCGCTCGCCCTCCGCGCCCATCCAGCGCTGCACCTGGGACAGCCGGTAGACCGGGACGTAGAGCTTGCCGCCCTCGTATTCGAGGTGCAGGAAGTCGGCGGGGACGCCGCCGGCGGCGAGGCGCACGAGACCCAGGTAGCGGCCGACCCCGTGCTCCTTGTGCACGATCGGATCGCCCGGCTGGAGCTGACGGAAATCCTCGAACGCGAGGCCGCCTTTTTGCTCGCGCGGCGCGCGCCGGTGCGAGCGCGGGCCGAACAGCTCGTCCTCGGCAAGGAGCGAAAGGCCGTCGCCGGGCAGCGAGAAGCCCTCGGCCAGCGGGCCGATCCAGATCTCGACGCCGGGCTCGCCGCCGTCGAGGGAGAGCGCCCGTCCCGCGGGCACCCGACGCGGCTCGAGGCCGTAGCCGCGTAGAAGGCCCGCCAGGCGCTCGGCGTGCGACCCGTTCGGCACGACGAGGACGCTCCGCGACACCTCGCGCAGACGCGACACCAGCGGGCCCAGCATCTGCTCGCCGCGCTCGGCGCGCGCCCGCCGGAGCTCGGCCGAGAGGTCGGCGTTGTCGCGCACCTCGAAGCGCACGCGCGTGGGCGCGGGCGCGCCAGCAGGAGGCTCGATCTCCAGCGTGCGGAGCGCCACCTGCGTCGCCTGCGCGAGCGCGCGCCGCGCCTCGTCCTCGCCGACCGTGAAGGTCGCCGGTGGAAAGGCGATCCGGTGCTCGACGCGCCGGTGCTCGAAGCCCTCGCCAAGGCGCACCTCTTCGCGCCGCACCTCGGCGAGCACCTCGTCGGGCGCCTCGATGAGCCACACCCCGTTCTCGGGCAGGTACTCGGTGACCGCCGCCATGCGGGCGTGGAACGCGGGGATGAGCGCCTCTCGCCCGAAGAAGTCCTCGCCCGACTCGACCTGCTCGATGAGCGCCCGCGTCCGTGACGACGGGTGCCCCGCGACGTCGCCCGCCTCGAGCAGGCGCGCCCGTGGATCGGCCCCCTCGGTGACCAGCGTCTCGCGTGCCGGATGGACCAAGAGCTCGTCGAGCGGCCGCAGCGTGCGCTGCGTGGACGGGTCGAAGAAGCGCACGTTCTCGACCAGGTCGCCGTAGAGCTCGATGCGCGCCGGGTAGCGATAAAGCGGTACGAAGACGTCGATGACGCCCCCCCGCACGGCGAACGTGCCCGGATCTTCGCATACGGCTTGACGCATGAATCCCGCGCGCACGAGGTTGTCGAGGAACTTGCCTCGATCGAGCTCCTCTTCGGCGAGGACCAGATCGCAGCGCTTCTTCAAGGCGTCGGGCGGCAGCGTCCGCCGCGCCAGCGAGCGCGCCGAGAGCACGACGGCGTCGCCGGCCATGCCGTGGGCGAGCCGGAACAGCACCGCCAGTCGACGCATGATCTGCCGGCGGTCCGGCGCGAGATCGGCGTAGGGCGAGTGCTCCACCTCCGGCAGGTGCGAGGCCCGCACGTGCGTACGGGCCGGGTCGTCCCCGCCCTCGGTGCCCAGGAAGAAGCCGAGATCGCGCGCCAGCTCCGCCGCGCGCGCCTCCTCCTGCACCAGCACCACCAGCGGCCGGCCGGAGCGCTCGCGCAGCGCCGCCGCGACGAAGGCGACCATCGAACCCGACAGGCCATAGGCCTCGACGAGGCCGCCCGAAAGCCCCCCGGCCAGCGCGGTCAGGGCCTGCCGGGCACGGAGCCTCGGCGCCTCCGCCGTGGCGGGATCTAGCGACACGGTGGCGGGATCTAGCACGTCCGCGGCCGCAAGACTCGACCGATCCCGCCCGGTCGGTCTATCCATGGGGGGTGCGAGCCCTCGTCCCTACCCTCTTGACCGCCGCCCTGGCCCTTTGCGGCTGCGAGACCGACGAGGTCAAGCAGCTGGCGCGCCTCTACGAGGAGAGCAAGCGCGAGATCGCCGAGCGCAGCGCCTGCGCGGAGCCCAGGGGCCGCTGTCATCACCCGCTCGAGGTGCTGCGCGCCGAAGCGGTCGAGCTCGAGCGCGCCCTGCCGCGCGCCGCCGAGACCGATGAACAGCTGAAAAAGCGCATCCACGACGCGATCGCGAAGACGGGCCTTTCACCGACGTACAAGCTCGAGCCCGAGACCGCCGCCGGGGACCTGACGCGACATCCAGTGGTCGTGGCCTTCCAGGGGGTCGAGCAGGAGGCCGCGAGCTTCGTCCAGGCGCTGTGCAGCCGCCCCCGGGTGGTGGAGATCCGGAGCGCGGAGCGGAAGCGAACGTTCCCGCCCAGCTGGGAGATCCGCATCGAGGCGGATCGCTACGTTCTGCCTCCCGCGGTCATCCCGCCGCTGCCCGACGCCGAAGCGCCGGACCGGGTCCCGCCCTCGCGCCTTTCGGGGGGCAAGGCAGGCGACCTCCGCCTCAGCCTGAGGAGCATGCGAGGGCGCCTGGCCGACCTCAAGGAGTGGCCGAACGCGACCGGGTTCACCAGGCTCCGCGAGGACGTCGAGCACCGGCGGGCGCGCGCCACCCAGCGCACGGCGGAGGCGCGCGTGTCGTGCGAGACCTTCCGCGATCTGCTGCGGGATCCGCAGGTCAAGCTCGAGCGCATCGAGGCGCTCGATCGCCCTCCCACGCGCTTTCGCGTGAGCGGACGCGGCACCCTGCCCTCCAACCCGAAGCTCGCCTTCGGCGACGCCTACGAGGCCACGCTCGACGCGCCTCCGTCCGGCGGCACCTACAAGCTCGTGCTCAAGCGGAGATGATCACCCGTCGCGGGGCTTCTCGAGGAAGCGCGCGACGAAGCCGGTGTCCATGTTGCCGGCCTGGAAGTCCGGGTCCGCGAACAGCCGGCGGTGAAAGCCCAGCGTGCTCTTGATGCCCTCGATGACGAACTCGCCGAGCGCGCTGCGCATCCGCGCGATGGCGTGCTCGCGGTCCTCGGCGTGTACGATGAGCTTGGCCAGCAGCGAATCGTAGTGGGGCGGCACCACGTACTGCTCGTAGATGTGCGTGTCGACGCGCACCCCGAGGCCGCCCGGCAGGTGCAGCGCGGTGATCTTGCCGGGGCTCGGCGCGAAGGTCACGGGGTCCTCGGCGTTGATGCGGCACTCGATCGCGTGCCCGCGCGGCACGAACGCCCGCCGCACCGACAGCGGCGCACCGCAAGCGAGCTGGATCTGCTCGCGCACGAGATCGACCGAGGTGACCATCTCGGTCACGGTGTGCTCGACCTGGATGCGCGTGTTCATCTCCATGAAGTAGAAGCGCCCGCGCTCGTCGAGCAGGAACTCCATCGTGCCCACGTTCCGGTAGCCGATCTGCTGGCACGCCTGGTGCGCGACGTCGTGCAGGCGCGTGCGCTGCTTCTCGGTGAGCGCGATGCTCGGCGCCTCCTCCACCAGCTTCTGGTGGCGGCGCTGGATCGAGCACTCGCGCTCGCCCAGGATGGCGATGCCCCCGTGGTCGTCGCACGCGACCTGCACCTCGACGTGCCGCGGGCGCTCGAGGTAACGCTCGAGATAGACCTCGGGGTTGCCGAAGGCCGCCTCCGCTTCGCGCCTGGCGGTGTGGAACTGGTTCGCGATCTCCCCCTCGGCGCGAACGATCTTCATGCCCCGGCCACCGCCGCCCGCCGTCGCCTTGATGATGATCGGATAGCCGATCTCGCCGGCTTGCCGCGCCGCCTCCTCCGCGCCCGGGAGCAGGCCTGTTCCCGGCAGGATCGGGACCTGGGCCTTGCGCATCGCCGCGCGGGCGCGATCCTTGTCGCCCATCAGGCGCATCAGCGCGGGCGGAGGACCGATCCACAAGAGACCGCAGGCGATGCACGCGTCCGCGAACTCGGCGTTCTCGGCCAGAAAGCCGTAGCCGGGGTGGATCGCGTCGGCCCGCGTCACCTCGGCGGCCGCGATGAGCGCGTCGAACTTGAGGTAGCTCAGCTTGGACGCTGGCGGACCGATGCAGATGCTCTCGTCGGCGAAGCGCACGTGGAGCGCGTCCGCGTCGGCGGTCGAGTGTACCGCGACCGACTTCACGCCGAGCTCGCGACACGCGCGGATGATGCGCAGCGCGATCTCGCCCCGGTTCGCGATCAGGATCTTCTTGAGCACGACGGCTTCCGCCAAATCAGGCGGGACGCAGCTTGAACAGCGGCTCGCCGAACTCGACCGCCTGCCCGTTCTCGACCAGGGCCGCCGCGATCGTGCCGTCGGTCTCGGCCTCGATCTCGTTCATCAGCTTGAGCGCCTCGACGATGCACAGGACCTGCCCCTTCTTGACCTGCTGACCCACCTCCACGAACATCGCGGCTTCCGGCGAGGGAGCCCGGTAGAACGTGCCCACGAACGGCGAGGTCACGTACACCGACCCCTCGGCCTCGGCGGCCGCAGCCTTCGCGGCCGCCGCTGAGATCGGTGCGGCTACAGCGGCTGGCATCGCCACCACCGCCGGCACCGGTGCCTGAGTCACGGAATGCGCGCCAGCGCGCCGAAGCCGGATGCGGCCCTCGCCCAGCTCGAGCTCCAGCTCCTCGAGATCCTGACCGACCAGGATCTCCGAGAGCGCACGGATCCAGCCGAGATCGAACCGCCCATCATCCCTTCGCGCTGCGCCCGCGCCCACGGCGCGCACCGCATCCCTGCCTGTGGCCTTGCTCGTCTTCTTCATCGAGTTTTCTGTCCGTCTGGTTTTTCGTCGGGCCTGGGCCCCGAGGCGGCGCAGCCTACCGCCGCAGCTCGAGCCCGTCGAGGGCCGCTTCGAGCGCGAGAACATAGCTCAAGGCGCCGAAGCCGGAGATGATTCCGACGCAAACGCCGGACAGCAGCGAGGTCTGGCGGAAGTCCTCTCGCTGGTGGACGTTCGACAGGTGGACCTCGACGGTCGGGATCTCGCTGGCGACGACCGCGTCGCGAAGCGCCACGCTCGTGTGGGTCAAGCCTGCCCCGTTCAGGAGGATGAAGTCGACCTGTCCGCGCGCTGCGTGCAGGCGATCGATGAGGACACCCTCGTGGTTCGATTGCAGCGCCTCGAGCTCGGCCCCGGCTGCGCGCGCCCGGGCCCGCAAGGCGGCGTCGATCTCGGCCAGCGTCCGCCGCCCGTAGAGCTCGGGCTCGCGCGTCCCGAGGAGGTTGAGGTTCGGCCCGTGCAGGACCAGGATGTGCGGTTTTCGGCGAGCGGTGCGGCCGCCCCGCGGAGCCCCTGACCGGGTCATTTCGCGTCCCGGCTACAGCTCGGCCTTCATCGAAGGCGCCACCACCCGGAGCAAGAAGCGCCCCTTGCCGGCGTTGCCCTCGGGGCGCACGGCGAGCGCCAGGAAGTACTCCGGCGACACCGCGCGCGTGAGGATGATGAGGTGGTCGGCCTGGATGGTGACCTCGCTCGGTGTGCCCACGTCGAGCGCCTCGGACGCCTTGCGGATCTGCGACAGGACAAAGGAGAACTCCATGCCGATCGTCTGGATGTCGGCGCCGGGAAGCTGTTCCCCGACGGAGTACGAGTCCACGGCGATGCCGTCATAGCCCATGAGCACCCCCGACAGGGCCCCCGGCACGCTGTCTACCACCCGCTGCAGGTGCTCGCGAAACATGGTTAGCCTCCTGCGCCCGCCGCGCCCGTTGGGGTCGTCTTGACCGCTGGACACACGAGCGTGGCCATCCCCGCCTGCTTGCAACAGCGCAGCGGATAGTCTTGGATCGGGCTGCAGGCGCTGCCGGTCTTGGTCGCGTCCGCGTCGGTGACGTTGTCGCAGCTGGAGATGTTCTTGTAGAGGCAGCCGTTGCAGAGGCTGATCGGCAGATCGACGAAGCTCGACTCGACGTCGGAGACGCCATCTTTCTTGCCAAAGACCCGGAGGCGAGCGCTGATGACGACCTGGCTCGACGGCTGCGGCAAGATGGCGTCCCGCACCCGCGCGAGCTTGATCACCGCGCTCTCAGGGACGCCCACCCCGGCCAGCACGGACGTGCCGCCGCCGTCGATGCGCGCGAAGATCGGCGTCCGGAACTTGAGGTCCGCGCCTCCGAGACCCGCCACCGTCTTGAGGGATCCGGCCGCGGACGTTTGCAGGCCCACGTTGAGCTCGGTCACGACATCCGTGATGACCACCGTGTGATCGGCCACGCCGGGGCTCGGCGTGAGCGTGCCGAGCTCTCCCGCTCCCGGCGGGACGAAGCCGTTTTCGACCTGGACGAAGACCCGATACTCGACCGGCACCTGCCCCGTAAAGTCGTCGACCGCCGCGAGGTCGAGGATGCCGCGAGACAGGCCAATCGCGGTATTGCCAGCCACGCAGCCACTGCCGAAGCCCTTGCCGGTCTCGGCGAGGCTGACCACTCGCAACTTCTGGTCGTTCTCGGCGCAGCTCAGAAGGAGCGGGAGCGCGAACGCAACCCAGCGAACCTTCGCGAATCGTGTCATCGCGATTCCTCCGTGCTCAGCGTAACACCCCGTTTTCTGGGGCAGCAACATTCCTGCCCGCCACCAGCGACGGCAACGCCGCCACCGCGACGCGAACCCCCTCGATGGTTCCGGTCCTGCGCACGCAGATGAAGTCCACCTCGGTGCCTGCGCGCTTCTTGTCGGCGCCCACCCGGGCCATCACCGCGGGCGAGAGCCTCGCGTCGAGATCCGTCGGCAAGCCGAGCTGGCCGAGGAGGCTCACGACGCGCTCCTCCAGATCGGCCTCCTCGAGCAAGCCGAGCGCGCGCGACACCCGCAGGGAGGCGACGAGACCGAGGGCCACCGCCTCCCCGTGCGCGAGCGCGTAGCCGCTCTCGGTCTCGAGCGCATGCCCGATGGTGTGGCCGAGGTTGAGCATCTTCCTCCGATCGCCGCGCTCCTCCTCGTCCTCTCCGACCACGGTCGCCTTGAGCTCGGCGCATCGGGCCACCAACGCGACCAGCTCCGGCACGCGCGAGGGCAGGTGCTCGACCTCGAGACCGCCCAGCTGCTCGAGCAGCCCCGGGGCACCGAGCAACGCATACTTGACGACCTCGCCCAGCCCGGAGCGGAGCTCGCGGGCGGGCAGCGTGGCGAGCGTCTCGACGTTCGCAAACACGAGGCGGGGCTGGTGGAAGACCCCGAGCAAGTTCTTGCCCGCTGCGAGATCGACCGCGGTCTTGCCGCCGATCGCCGCGTCGACCTGGGCCAGCAGGGTGGTCGGGAGCTGGACCACCCGCATGCCCCGCAGGAGCGTGGCCGCCAGCATCCCCGCAAGGTCGCCTACCACCCCGCCCCCGAGCGCGAACACCACCGACCCACGATCCAGCCCGGCAGCCACGCACGCCTCCGCGAGCCGTTCGAGGGTCGCGAGCCGCTTGTGCGCCTCGCCCGAAGGAACCTCGAGCACCACGGGCTCGATGCGAGCCGTCGCGAGGGCCGCGCGCACGGCGGCGCCATGCAGGCGAAGGGCGGCCGCGTCCGCCACGAGCGCGGAAGAGGCGCGGAGCGGCACCACGCCGGCGCGCAGCAGCGCTGCAGGAAGGCCGTCGAAGCTCGCCCCGACCACCACGTCGTACCGTCGCGCGCCGAGGGGCACCGGGATCGTTCGCACCGGCGGCCCTGGGACGGGCGTTCCCGGCGGCAACGTACTCTCGAGCGCGAGCGTGCCGACCATCCGCTCGACGCGCTCGGCCGCCTCGTCGGGCGAGAGCGCTGTCGTGTCGACCCGCACGTGGGCCTGCTCGTAAAATGCCCAGCGCTCGTCCAGCAGCTGCCGCACCCGCGCCGTGATCGTGCCACCCGCGAGGAGCGGACGGCGCCCCGGCACAGCTCGCTCGTCGGCCTCGAGCCGCGCCACGAGGACGGCCGGGTCGGCCCAGAGCCACACCAGCGTGCCACGGGTGCGCGCCAGCACCAGGTGGTCGGCCCGGCACAGCGTGCCCCCCCCGAGCGCAATCACGGCCGGAGCCCCCTCGAGCGCCGCCCTGAGCGCGCGCCCCTCGCGATCACGGAAGGCCGCCTCGCCTTCCCGGGCGAACAGGTCTGCGATCGAGCGCCCGGCTTCCGCCGCCACCGCCTCGTCGAGATCCACGAAGGCGCCGCCGAGTCTTGCGGCGAGCCTTCCGCCGAGCGCGCTCTTGCCCGACCCTGGCAGCCCGCACAACAGGATGGGACGCAACCGGGCTCCAGCTTCAGCGTCGGCTACTGGCCGATCGAGCGAGCGCGGTTGACGACGCGCGGGGTGATGAAGATGAGGAGCTCGCTGCGGTCGTCGGTCTCGCGCATGGTCTTGAACAACCAGCCGAGGATCGGGATGTCGGAGAAGAACGGCACCTTGCCCCACGAGGTGCCGGCGACGCGCGAGTAGATGCCGCCGATGACCGCCGTGTCGCCGTCCTTGACCAGCATGTTCGTGGTCGCGGACTTGGTGAGGATCGACGGGTCGCCGCGGGCTCCCGTGTTGCCGAAGTCGGGCTCGTTCCGGGTCACGTTGATGGTCAGCATCACCGTCCCCTCGTTGGTGACCTTGGGGGTGACCGCGAGCGTGGTCGCCGCCTGCACGAACACCGTGTTCACGCCCGCGGCGCTCACCTGCGAGATGGGGATGCTGCGGCCCTGGGTGATGGTCGCGGACTGGTTGTCCAGCGTCTGGATGCGTGGCGCCGAGAGTGTCCGGATGTTGCCGGTGGTCTCGAGCGCCGACAGGCGCAGGTTGGTGTTGAAGTTGCCGGACAGCGAGCCGAACGTGAAGCCGAGGGCAGCGCCCGCGCCGGCCCCGGCCGCGGCCGGCATGTTGATGACGAAGTTCGGCGATTGCGCCGCGCCTGCCAGGAGCCCAGTCGTCGGCGCGCCGGCCGTCGGAGTTCCGCCGGCCACCGCCACCGTGCTCGGCCAGACCAGGCCGGTGGGATTGCCGGTCGCGGCGGACGCGATGTAGTCGAACCCCCACTGGATGCCGAACTGGCGGGAGAACGAGGTGTTCGCCTCGACGATGCGGGCCTCGATGAGCACCTGCGCGGTCTGCGTGTCGAGGTTGTTCACGAGCTCCTGAGCCAGGTCGATCTTGTTACGGACGTCCGTGACGATCAGATAGTTCGTGCGAGCGTCCACGCTCACGCGGCCGCGTGGCGACAGCACCTCCTGGATGCGCCCCGCCATGTCGCCACCTTGGGCGTACGACAGCGGGATGAGGCGCGTCTCGAGGGGCTCGAGCTCGATCTGCGCGCGCCGCCACGCGAGCTCCGCCTCGCGCTCCTTGTCGAGCACCCCCTGGGGCGCCACTCGGAGGAGGTTGCCTTCGCGCACCATGCCGTAGCCCCTGGCCTTGAGGATGAGATCGAGGGCCTGGTCCCAGGGCACGTTGCGCAGGCGGAGGGTCACCGAGCCGCCGACCGTGTTGTCGGTGATGATGTTGATCTGCCCGACGTCGGACAGCAGGCGGAGCAGGTTGTGGATGTCCGCATCCTTGAAGTCGAGATCGATGCGCCGGCCAGTGTAGCGCTTCTTCGTACCGTTTCTGCCGAGTGGCCTCGACTGGAAGAGCGCCACCCGCGTGGGCGAGATCGTCTGTACGAAAAGCGGCGCCCGCTCCGGCAGCACGCCGCCGAGGGCGCTGCTCTTGCCCTTGGCAAAATCGAAGTAGAGCTTCGAGCCGACCTTGCGCAGCGTGGCAGGCACAGACTCGGCGAGGTCTACACGAACGCGCACCCCCGCGCGATCCGCTCGCGCCTCGAACCCGCGCACGGGACCCAGGAACTCGGTGGTATCACGGTCGGTCTGCGCCTCGCGATCCAGCATCGCGCCCGGCACCACCAGCACGGCCGTGCGCGGGCTCTGCCGGAGCACCTCGACCTCGGGGGGCACGCCTCGAGCCAGATCGATCACGACCGACGACCTGCCGGGCTCGTCGATGAACTGGATGTCCTGGATCACGACCGCGGCCTTCTGCCGCGGCGCATCCGCGCGCGTGACCAGGCTCCGCCGAGGCGCGACTTCGACCGCGACTTCCTCTGTCGGCTGCGTCGCCCGGGTCGCCAGGGCCACCAGATCGCCGGCCGGTCGGGCCCGCTCCAGGCGTTCGCGCTCCGAACGCAACGCCGCGAGCCGCAGCTCCTCCCGGGCGCGCGCGTCCTGGGCCTGCTTGAGGCGCTGCTCCTCTCGAGCGCGGGCGAGCTGCGAGGTCCTCAGCCGGCCCTCCTCGTCGGTCACCTGCGCTCGGGCCAGCGCGTGCGCTTCCCGCGTCCGGGTGGCCTCGGCCTCGGCCTCGAGCCGGCTCCTGACGGCGCGCCTCGACTCGACCTCGGCCTGCTCGCGCGCGTGCGCCAGCTGCGACGCCTGGGTCCGGTCGGCATCGGTGCGCGCCTTCTGCCCGGCCGCATCCGCCGCCTGCCGGGCGCTCTCGGTGCGCCCAAGGGCGAGCTCCGCGATGGCGCGTCGTTCCTCCGCCTCGGCGCGCGCAGTCGCCGCGCGTTGCGCCAGCAGCTCCTCGTTCGCGCGAGCCGCCACCAGCGCCTGCTTTCTGGCTTCTTCCTCCCGCACCTGGCTGTCGAGGGTCTCTCGACGGCTCTCCGACAGCTTGATCGCGGCTGCCACCGAGCGTGCCCGCTCCTCCTCGCGGGCGCGCACGACCACGGCCTCCTGCGCCTTGCGCTCGGCCTCGCGCGCCTTGATGCGCGCGGCGATGGCCGCCTTCTCCGCCTCCTCGCGAGCGCGCACCGCGAAGTGCAGCCGCTCCTCGAGGAACCCGAGCTCCTTGGCATCCCGCGCGGCCTGCGCCGTGCGCCGCTCCGTCTCTGCGCGCGCCACGCCTTCGGCATCGCGCCGCAGCCGATCCGCGTCCTTGCGTGCGCCCTCCAGCTCCCGCTGGGCGGCAACGGTGGCCGCCTGCCTCGTCTGCTCCGCCTCCGCGCGCACGCGCTCGGCGTCGAGCGTCAGCCGACGCGACTTCTCCTCCGCCTGCCGCACGATGTCGCGGCTGCGTCGCTCGGCTGCCTCTGCAGTCTCCCTGGCGCGGCGCTCGGCCTCGCCCTCGCGCACCGCGACCTCACGCGTGCGCCGCTCGGCGTCGGAGTCCTTTTGCGCCGCCAGCTCGCGCGCCTTGCGTTCGGCATCGGACCGCCGCGCCTCCAGCTCGCGCGCCTTGCGCTCGGCATCGGACCGTCGCGCCTCCAGCTCGCGCGCCCTGCGGTCCGCCTCGGTGCGATCGACGCGCGCCTGCCGCCGCAGGCTGTCCGCGTCCGCGCGCTCCCGGGCGGCCTGGGCATTGGCCTCCCGGGCTGCACGCTCCGCTTCCGCGGCGCGCTTCAACGCCCGATCGGCCTCCTCGCGCAACGCGCGATCACCAGCCCCCGCCTTCGCCGCCTGCCCGACCGCCTGAGCGGGCTTTTCGTCGAACGGCCGGACGGTCACGACGAGATCGTTGCCGCGAGCCTGCACCGAGTAATCCGATGGCCGACGGAAGGCCACGACGACGCGGGCGCGGCCCCCCTGGTCCCCCGTCACGCCCGACACCACGGCCTGACTGACCGCCCAGGTGCTCGGCGCGTCCACGGGTCCCGACAGCGATTCGCTGGCGAGCACGGCATTCGACACATCGATGACCAGACGCAACGGCTGCTCGAGCTTGAAGACCGAAAACGTAGGGGTGCCCGAGCCCACCACGACGACGGTGGTCACGCTCCCGTCCTCGCCCACCTTGACGGCGGCGATCCGGTTGGCCGCGGCGCGTGTGGGCCCCGCGAGCGCGGCCCCGACCGAGGCATCTCCTGCCACCCAGCGCAGCGGGTTCTCCATGCCAGTCGCCAGGAGACCCGCCAGCGCGGGCACCCAGAGCTGCAGCGCCGGACGACGCCCCCCGGGTCGCCGACTTCGGTTGCCTGTCATCGCTCCTCCAGCTCTCGGCATCACTGAGCAAGCTCCAGCAGCTCTTCGTTGCTGATCGGGATCCGCTTCTGGACGGGGCGCGTTTTTGCCCCACCGAGGTCTTCCTCGGTCTCGACCACGACGGCATCCTGAACGATTCGAATCACCTTGGCCTGCGACCGACAGATGCGGTCGCCCACCCGGATCGACAGCCCGATTCCGCGCGGGTCCCTGAACATGGCATGCGGGTTGAGGCCGCCCGCGATGATCGCGATGAGACGGATCTCCTCGCACCCGTAGTCCTTGAAGTACACCTTGACGTCCGAGGTCACGGGACCTCGGCTCGACCGGTTCAGGGCGTCGAGGAACGAGCGGAACGGATCGCGGTTGGATTCGCTCTCGAAGAAGTCCTCCTCCCGCAGCGCCTTGCGGCGGAGCTTCTCGACATTGCTCACCGCCGGGGCCGCAGCCGGCGCCGGAGCGCCAGGGGCTGGGGCAGGCGCCGCGGCAGGCACCGGGCCACCCGTGCCCCGGCTCGGCGGCGGGGCATCCTCGCAGGCATGCAGCGCCAGGAGCAGGGTCCCCGTCCCGAGGGCGCGCCAGACCTTTCGCACCTTGGCCCGCGTCATCATCTGCGATCCTGGAACCGGAACGTCGTCACGATGAAGTTGGCGTTCAGCTTGATCGCACCGTCCTCCAACCTCGGGCCGCCCAGGGACAGATCCTCCACGCTCACGATTCGCTTGAGGTCACCGAGGTTCTTGAAGAACTTGTTGAGCTGGTGATACGAGCCTACGACCGACATCGAGACCGGGATCCGAAAGTACATCTCGACCGGTGACTCGGCGCCCGGCGAGAACGTGTTGATGCTGAGCCCCACGAGCTCGGCCTGCGCGTGGATGCTCTCGAGCAACGTCGGCAGCTCCTGGCGATTCGGGAGCACGCGGAGCAGCTCCTTCTCCTCCTCGAGCAGCTGGGCGATCTCGGAGCGCAGCTTGAGGTAGTCCTGCACGCGCTGCTCGTACTCGCTGCGTTCCTTGAGCAGTCGCTTCTTCTCGTTGCGCAGCCCTTGCTTCTGCGCCTGCAGGTCCGTGTAGAAGAGGAAGTACCAGCCCGCGACCACGGCCGCACACAGGAAGACGACGATCGCCGCCTTCTGCGCCTGCGGGATCTTCGCGAGCTTGTCGAAAAACTGATCCATCAGCCGCGCGTCCCTTCTTCACCGCGTCCAGGGCTGCCCATCCATCGTTGGACGACATTCGACCTAGGCCGCAGTGGTCGCCTTGGCAGTCGCACTGAACGCTCCTCCTCCATCAGAAGTTGACGTTCGTTCCGATGCCGAAGGCGTAGTATCTTCCCGCACCTCCGCCCTGCGCGGCCGTGCCGCTCAGCGAGACGTCCCGGAAGAAGACCGAGAGCTCGAGCCGCTTCATGAACTCGGCCACGTCGTCGTTGGACTTTGCCGCGGCACCGAGGTCCAGCCTTCCACCCCCGAAGTGAAGCGAGCCGATCCAGACCCGACGCGGGTCCCAGCTCGGGTTGTAGCCGGCGTTCGGATCACGCCGCAAAAGCTCCTCGTAGTGGTCCTTGTCGAAGGTGGGACCTCGATCCTTGGTGAGGATCTCCGAGACCTCGCGAAGGACGAACACGGGTCCACCCCGGCTGTCCTGGAGTCGCTTGATCGTGTCGCGCTGCCGGACCAGCTTCTCCTTCTGATTCCGCACGGCTTCGTAGTCGCCGACCACACCCTTGAGCTTGGCAATCGCGTCCTTGAGCTCCTTGTTGTCCTGCTGCATCGTCGTGAGCTCGCTCGCGTCCGCGAGGTGGAAGATCGTCACCGCGACGCCGACCACGATGACGATCATGGCCATCAGGATCAGCTGCCGCTGGCCCGTGGCTCGCTTCTTGGCTGCCTTGACCGGGAGTAGGTTGATCCGGATCAATCGTCGCCTTCCTCTCGCAGGCCGAGCCCCACGCCGACGCACGCCTCTGCCGCGTGCGCATTCAGGAATCCAAGATCGAACCGGTTCTCATCGATCTGCAACTTTTTGAAGGGATTGAGGACCTCGACGGCGAGCCGCGAGCGGTCCTCGATGGCCCGGTGCAGCGCCGGGATCTTGGCGGACCCCCCGGCCAGATACACCTTCGAGATGTTGGCGTCGGAGGCGGTCGCCAGAAAGAAATCCAGCGAGCGCTGGAATTCGCCGGCGATGACGTCCGACACCTGCTCGAGGATGCGTTCCACCTCCTGCGGCACCACCTCGTGGGCCTCGGAGCCGCCGGCCCCGCCGACCTTGTACGCCTCCGCCTCGTCGTAGCCGACGTTGAGCTGCTTCTGGATCTCCTCGGTGAACGCGTTGCCGCCGATGGTCACGTCGCGCGTGAACGCTGACACGCCGTTCGACAGGATGTTGATGTTCGAGATGGCCGCTCCCACGTTGATGAGCACGACCGTGTCATTGGGCGTCGCGTCGTAGTTGATGTCGTACGCATTCTGAACGGTGAAGGCGGCGACATCGACGATCACGGGTTCGAGCTGCGCCTCGCGGGCTGCCGCCTCGTAGTCCCCCACGACCTCCTTCTTCGCCGCCACCAGCAGGAGCTCCATCTGCCCTTGCGGCGTGTTCGGGTTCAGGACCTGATGGTCGATGTAGACGTCGTCCTTCGAGAACGGGATGTGATGCTCGGCCTCCCAGGGGATCTGCTGCTCGAGCTCCTCCGGGGTCATCTTCGGCACCGTGACCTTCTTGATGATCACGGAGTGACCTGCGATGGCGATCGCCACCTGCTTCTGCCGGATGCGCAGCTTGGCGAAGAGGTCGCGGATGGCATCCACGACCGCCCCCTGGTTCATGATCGTCCCGTCGACGATGGTCTGCGGTGGAATGGGCTCGATGCCGAAGTTGACGAGCTGGTAGCCACGCTTGCTCGCCTTGAGCTGCACCACCTTGATGGAGCTCGATCCGATGTCCAACCCGACCGTCAACTTGGCCATCCGCTTGCCTTCCGCTCCGCGCGCGTGCCCCCCACCCAACGTCCGGGCAGCGCACACGCGTCTTCGGCGCGTTCATGATACCGCGGTGGCCGGCGCAACCGCTAGTTTCCCGCTCACGTGCGCCAGCTCGTGCCGTGCGAGGTCTGCCGGCATCGCAACCGCCGCCGATCGTCTGGCAGCAGACAGGAGGGGGAGGGTCAGTCCTCGTCGCCGAAGACCAGCAGCCGATCGCTCGGCTTGAGGCCGAGCGCCTCGAGAATCTTCCGCTTGGTGTCCATGCGGCAGGGGTAGCCGTTCTCCACTCGGTCGATGGTCAGCGTCGAGACACCCGCGCGTCGCGCGAGCTCCGCCTTGCTCATCATCCGCTCCATGCGGAGCTTGCGGACGTTGTTCTTCTTCGACTTGCCCTTCGACGCGGCGCGCTTGTCGACGCCGCTCGTCTTGGCGTCGCTGGCGGTCTTCACTTCGGCGGTCTTCGCCTCGGCGGTCTTCGCCTCGGCCACCTTGCCCTCGTGCTTGGCGTCGTGGACGGCGCGCTCGCGAGCCGGCTCGGTGTCGTGCGGCTCGGCATGCTCGTCGCCCACGGCTTCGCCACGCGCAGTCTCCGCGCCGCGTGAGGTCATGGGCTCGCTCTCTAGCGCCTTCATCGATCGTTCTCGTGCACTAAACGCCAGGGAGGGTTCCGGCGTCTAGCCTCCAGGCTCTCATTATGGAAAGGAGGGTGTCGTACAGTCAAGAATTTCTGCTCAAAATTATATATAATTGATGCTAAATTATATGTCGGTTTGTAGTCGCATGATTCTCTGTGTTTTTTGCGATGTGTACGAATCCGACATGAATCATCCTCTCGAAAGCAGGCTACAGCCCATACTCCTTGATCTTGTAGAGCAAGGCTCGATGTGAAATCTCAAGCAATTCAAGTGCCTTGGTTCGGTTTCCATGGGTTTGGTGGAGCGCGCGTCGGATCAGCTCCGCCTCCAGACGCCGGGTGTTCTCTTTGATGGAGAGCCCCGGCGCAGCGCTCACGAGGATCAGCGGGTCGGGCTCGCCCAGGCGGAGCCGATCGGGCAGCGACGACGCGTCGAGCGCCGGCCCCTCGGCGAGCACGATCGCGTGCTCGATGACGTTCTCGAGCTCGCGCACGTTGCCCGGCCACGAATACGACTGGAGCAGTGCGACGGCCTCCGCCGTGAGCGCGGGTGCGTCCGACAGCCCTAGCCGCGCCGCGTGCTTGCGCACGAAGTGAGCGCACAGCAGGGGGATGTCCTCGCGTCGTTCGCGCAAGGGCGGCAGCCGAACTCGTGCCACGGCCAGCCGGTAGTAGAGGTCCTCGCGGAAGCGAGACTCGGCGACCTCGAGGTCGAGATCGCGCACCGTAGCCGCGACCACGCGCACATCGACGGTCCGCTCGTCGGTGGCGCCGAGGGGCCTTAGGCGTTCCTCCTGCAGGACGCGCAACAACTTCGCCTGCAGGGACAGGGGGAGCTCGCCGATCTCATCGAGGAACAGCGTGCCGCCCGAGGCCTCCTCGATGAGGCCTCGCTTGTCGCGCATCGCATCGGTGAACGCGCCGCGAACGTGGCCGAACAGCTCGCTCTCGAGCAGGGGCTCGGGGATCGCGCCGCAGTTGACGGCCACGAAGGGCCCCTCGCCGCGGGGCGAGCCGCGGTGGAGCGCGCGGGCGACCAGCTCCTTGCCGGTTCCGCTCTCGCCCTCGACCAGCACAGTCGTCTTGTGCGGGGCCAGCCTCGCGAGGCGCGCCTCGAGGGCAGCCATCGGCGCCGAGGTGCCGACGAGGCCGCTGCGCGCCGGGCCGTAGAGCGCACGACGGAGCTGACGGTTCTCCGCCAGGAGGCGCTCGCGCTCCTCGGCCTTGCGCAACACGAGCACGAGCTCGTCGTTGCGGAAGGGCTTCTCGACGTAATCGTAGGCCCCACGCCGCATCGCCTCCACGGCGAGGTCGAACGTTCCGAAGCCTGACATCACGATCACCGTCGCCTCGGAGCCGCGCCGGCGCAGCTCGTCGAGGAGCTGCATCCCGTCCATCGTGGGCATGCGCAGGTCGGTCAGCACGAAGCGTGGCCGCACCCGAGCCACGGCCTCGAGCGCCTCGGCGCCGTCGGCGGTGAGCACGGCCTCGTAGCCGCGCGAGGCCAAGAGGCCCGCGACCAGGTCGCGCACCTCCTTCTCGTCGTCCACCACCAGGACGCGCGGACGGTCGGTCACGGCAGGAGCTTACATGAGCCGACAGCGCGGCGCGGACCCCCGAGCCGAACCCAAGCAGCTGCTGGAGAATCGTGGCGTTGAGGAGAAGGCCGCCCCTGCGAGGGGCGACTGCGATCTTTGTGACGGATCGTCCGCGCTGGTCCCAATCCCAGGCAAAGGGCGCCGTGGCCTGTTTCGCGTGTGGTATGGTCCGCGCGAGTGTAGGGCGACGGCAGCCAGAGACACCCACGGGAGGATCCGCGATGATTCGCAAGTTGTTCGGTACGCGTGCAACGGCCTCCGGCCGGAATAATTACGGAGGTTTCGGCCGGCTCCGGCGCCGGGCCAGGCTCGTCCTCGCGACCAGCGCGCTCGGCGGCGCCCTCATCGCCTGCAACGCCCGCAAGGTCCAGGAGCCCTACTGCGAGATCGCGGGCTCGGCGAACGACACCTTCGAGCAGAACGTCATCAACAAGCTCGACCTGCTGTTCCTCATCGACAACTCCTCGTCGACCAAGGACAAGCAGGTCAACATCAACTGCAACTTCCCGCGCTTCATCGACGTCCTCAGCAAGCTGCCTGCTGGTCTGCCCGACCTGCACATGGCGGTCGTGTCCTCGGACATGGGCTCGGGCTCGGTTGCGATCCCGTCGTGTGGCCGCATGGGCGGTGACGACGGCGCCATGCAGGGGACCCCACACCCGCAGGTGACCGACTGCTCGATGAACGGCGGCACCACGCTCGATACCACGGGCTGCAACGGCCCGATGGATGGCAAGGGCTGGATCCGCTACAAGAGCGCCACCGACAACAACATCGGCGGCGAGCCCCTCTCCAAGGCCTTCGCCTGCATCGCGGCGCTCGGCGAGACCGGTTGCGGCTACGAGAGCCAGCTCAACGCCATCAAGCGCGCGCTCAAGCGCGCCACGGATACGAACGACGCGATCAACGGCGGCTTTCTCCGCAACGACGCCTTCCTCGGCATCATCATCGTGACCGACGAGGACGACTGCTCGATGACGGAGACCTCGCTCATTGGCGACACCGGAGGCGGCACCGACATCATGAGCGAGCTCGGCCCCTTGACGAGCTTCCGCTGCACCGAGCTCGGCGTGACCTGCGACGGCGACGGCCCCAACTCGGCGACGAGCTGGGTCAGGGACCCGAACAACCACGCCCTGCTGCGCCAGGCGGGCCCGACCGGCCTCCAGAGCTACAAGAATTGCCACGCCAACGACATGGGCGTCGGCATCCCGAACGAGCGGCACCGGCTGCTGTCGGTGGCCGAGCTCATCACCCAGATCCAGGCGCTCAAGCCCCCCGGCTCCACCATCGTGGAGGCGATCGGCGCGCAGCCGCCGCCGGATGGCGTGTTCAAGGTCGAGATCGGCATGTCGGCGGGCAACCCGGTGCCGGAGCTCGGCGCGTCCTGCATGGGGGGCGCGGGCGTCGGCAAGGGCATTCCGGCGGTGCGCATCCAGCAGTTCCTCCAGGGCTGGGAGGCGCAGAAGAAGGTCGTCTCGGTCTGCCAGAATTCGTTCGCGGACGCGCTCGCCACGATGGCCATGAAGATCGGTCAGCGCCTCGGCGACCAGTGCATCTCGCAGCGGCCGCTCGACACCGCGGGTCGCCCGACCAGCGATCCGGCGGTAGCCGACTGCAAGGTGTCGGACGTGATCGATCCAGGGACGAAGGAGTGCCCCATCAAGATCGAGCGCTGCGGTGGCGACAAGATGACCGAGATTCCGCCCTGTGCGGCCATGGTCATTCCGGACGCTGCGGCCTACCGCCAGACCTGCTGGTACCTGCAGAAGGACCCGAAGAAGATGGACGGGTCAGCCGCCTGCCCGGCGACGGGCCTGGCGCTCCAGGTCTGCCGGAGCGGCTACAATGCCGCGACGAGCGCCTGCAACGCGATGCCGGCCGACCCCCCGCCGAACACGCAGCTGCGCGTCAAGTGTGCCTCGTGCACGCCCAGCAACCACGGAGTCGAGTGCAAGGGCGACGGCCTCGACAACGATTGCGACGGAGTGATCGACGACCAAGGCGAGCCCTGCAAGTGCACGTAGTCCTCTAGCCACGCTCGCGACTCGTTCCGTGCGGATCCAGACACGAACGGGGGCGTTCGAGGCGCTCGAAGCGGGGGCCGACGACGCGCCACTCGTGCTGTGCCTGCATGGATTCCCCGACCATCCCCCGAGCTTCGTGCCGCTCGCCGACCGACTCGCGTGTGCCGGCTACCATGTCGTCGTGCCGTGGATGCGCGGCTACGCCCCGTCGGTGGCGAGTGGCCCCTACGACGTCCACACGCTCGCCTCCGACGTGATCGCGATCGCAGACACGCTGGCACCCTGCAAGCCCGTCGCGATCGTCGGACACGACTGGGGTGCCGTCGCGACGTACGCCGCCGTGGCGCGCTCCCCCGAACGGTTCTCCGCCGCGGTGACGCTCGCGATGCCGCACCTTCTGGCCTTCCTCGAGAATGCGGTCCGGCAGCCCGCCCAGCTCCTGCGTAGCTGGTACGTGGCGTTCTTCCAGCTGCGCGGCCTCTCGGATCGCGTCGTTTCGGCACACGACTTCGCGTTCGTCGAGCGTCTGTGGAGCCGCTGGTCCCCGGGCTACCTGCCCGATCCGGCCGCCATGCGCGCGCTCAAGGCGTGCCTCCGCCAGAGCATGCCGGCGCCCCTCGGCTACTACCGCGCGATGAGGCGGCCCCCGCGCGCGGCGCGTGCGCGCGCCCGAAGCCAGAGCGGCGCAGGCTCCATTCGGGTGCCGACGCTGCACCTGTGCGGACACGACGACGGCTGCATCGGGCCAGCCGCCTCGCGTGGTCAGGAGCGATTCTTCACGGGACCCTTCCAGAGTGAGCAGCTCCTGGGGGTCGGGCATTTCCTGCAGCTCGAGGCGCCCGATCGCGTGGCCGCGCGAGTGCTCGACTGGCTCGCGCGCCACCCGGCGCGCGAAGGCGGCTGACCCATCGCGCCACCGAATCTTCCGGGGCGCGCCGTGCCGACGTAAGATCCAGGCTTCATGGCGGCGGAGGCACGTGTCTCGGTGAAGTTCCGCCTCCCGGGAGGGAAGGAGCGCGCAGCGTTCGCCTCGAACGCCTCGCTGTTCGGCTGCACGCTGTCGTCGAACGGCGTCGAGCCCGAGGGCTCGCAGCTCGAGATCGTGATGCACCTCGGGGATGGCACGACGGTCGTGGGCAAGTGCGCGGTCGATCGCAGCCTGCCGCCGATCCAGGTGACAGGGGGGCGCATCTCACAACCGGGGGTCATGCAGGTGTCCTGGCGCGGGCAGCTCCCGGAGAAGCTGCAGCGCGTGCTGGTGCCGGGTCACGAGAAGGCCGAACGTGCGAGGAGCCTCTCGCTCGAGCTGGAGCCCCCCGCCGCACCGAGCCAGTCGCTCGCGCGCGTCGAGCCCGTGCAGGTGGCCGTGCCGCGCGCCCAGGCGGCGCCGGTGGCCGCTCGAGCGGCCAGGCACGAGCCGAGCTACGCGTTCCAGCTCGAGGCGCGTTGCGAGACCTTCGTCGGTCCGGTCAGCGAGCGCCACTTTCTGTGCCAGAGCGCGTTCCTGTCGCGCACCGGCTGCGCGCTCGTGACGGGCCCCCGGGTCGAGCGCGTCGCGACGAGACTCTTCGTGCACTTCAGGATGCCGTCGGGCGCGAGGATCCGCGTCCTCGGCGCGGTGTCGAGCCTGAGGCCGCCGGAGATCGGCGCCGGCGGTGAGCTGACGGTGCCCGGGCAGATGCGCATCACCTTCGAGACGGGGCAAAGGCTGCCCATGGACTACGCCGCCCTGCTCGAGAAGTGCGCGTCCGACGGGGTGCCCACCGAGCAGGATCTGCGAGCCTCGGGCGCGCGACCGGCCGTCCGCGGGCGCGAGAGCTCGCCGCCCCGACCGGCCGCGCCCACGCCCCAGATGGTCCCGACTGGGGTGGCCCGCCCGAGCCGGATCTCCACGCGAACGCCGCAGCCACAGGCGATACGCGGCCCCATCGAGCTCGACCCCGCGGTGCCGAGCCCAACACCAGGAGCCCGGCCGCCGGCCCTGACCCCGCCGCGCACGCCCCCGATCGATCTGGCCCCGCCGCCACCCGCGATCGCGGTGCCGGCCGCCGCGCCGCCCACTGCAGCCGCACCGCCGCCCGCTGCGCCTGCGCTCGACGACTACCTGCGCGACTACCTCGCCCGTGTCGAGACGCCGCCGCCGCCGTCCGTCCCGGAGCGCCAGAGCCTTGCCGCGGAGCCTGAGCCCGCCAAGGACCTCGGCCTGAATCTGCTGCTCGCCGACTACGTGATGTCGGAGGAGCCTCGTTCTGACGCGCCACCGGACCCCTTGAGCGGCGCGGTCAGCGCCCCGATCGAGTCGCCGCTCGAGCCGCTGCTCGTCGATTCGAGCGGCGCGACCCTCGAGGCGGCGGGCGCGCGGACGGCGGACGACGGCGCGCCCGAGCTCGTGGAAACCGGCCCACCCAGACTGGATCTCGACGAGCTCACGTCGTCGCTGCAGGCACAGCTCGATGGGGTCGCCGACCGCGATGGGATCGGCCCCGTCGCGCTCGGGCAGCTCCTGCGCTGGTTCGATCGCGCCGCCATCTTCCGCGTGCAGCGGGGACAGGTGGCCGGTTGGCGCGCGGGCGGCCCCGGCATCGTGCGAGAGGCCTTCGATGCGCTCGCCGTTCCCCTCGACGTTCCGAGCCCGTTCCTTGCGGTCTCCCAGGGCGCCATCCACCTCGGCCGCATCGACGAGTCCGCGCAGAACCAGCCGCTCGTGGACGCGATGGGGGGCCCCGCGGACCACGCCATCCTGGTACCGGTGCGGCTCGACGACCGCGTGGTCGCGGTGGTGTACGGCGAGGCCGCGGACGAGCCGGCCATGGAGGAGGCCGTCATCCCGTGCCGCGTCCTCGCCGACATGCTCGGCCGGACCTTCCGCCGCATCATCCTCGCCATGCGCGAGAAGACCAACCCCTGACCCAACACAAGGCGCCTGCCTGGCGTTTCGATGAGCAACTCGGGGACGGGCGCCGTAATCTCGCTTCATGCGAGCGCTCCTGGTCGGCGCCGCGATCGCGCTCGGGTGCGCGACCGCGGACCCTCTCACCACGATCGACGTTCTCGACCGCGCCCAGGCGGCCGACAAGGTCGAGATCAAGCAGGTCCTGGTCGCGTGGGGCGAGCTCGCCCGCGCCTACAAGCAGGGGCTCGACGAGGCGGCGAAAGCACGGAGCGAGGCCGACGCCGTGATCCTCACCCGCAGCGTGCTCGGAAAGCTCCGCGCAGGCGAGGCCATCGAGCCCCTGATGGCGGCGCACTCGAGCGACGCGGCCACCGCCAGAACCGGCGAGGGGTACCCGGTGGAACCGGGGATGCCCTACGAGCCGAAGTTCCTCAAGCTCTCGTTGCGCCTCGCCGTCGGCGAGACCGGTGTCGTGCGCACGCGATACGGCTGGCACGTCGTCAAGCGGGTGCAGTGATGCGCCGGGGGACGCTACCGGCGGCCAGACTCCTCTGCATCTCCGCATGCGTGGCGCTTTCGGGCTGCGACGTCGAGGACGACGCCACGTGCGGCAAGGCGGTGACGGGCACCGTGGCCGAGTGGTCGCTGGCGGGGGACCAGGGCGGCTACCGCGTCGAGCGCGGCTGCACCGACTCGGCCGTGCTGGTGGTGGGCAACGGGTCGCACTGGGAGATGGACGTGCCGCCCTCGCCGCCGACCACGAGCCGAGGACGCGCGCTCACACAGCTCTACTACGACGTCATCCAGCCGCAAAGGCGCGACATCGCGAGCTGGGTCGCCTTCACATACGACACGGCGTGCGAGGCCGACGCGATGAACGCGGTGGTCGTCGTGTCCGACTGGGGTGACGTGAACCGGACCCTCGCGATCATCGGCCAGGGGCTCTCGGAAAGGAGCCTCTCGGAGCGGGTCGGCCTCGACGTGCGGCCACAGCTCTGCGCAGAGATCCAGTGAGAGCATCCCCGGCCGGCCTCACCATCTGCGCCCTGCTGGCCTGTGGCGAGCGCGCGCCCACCAGCCCGCAGCCCGTGCCTGCGCGCGACGACGCGGGCACGATCTTCAAATTCGAGCTCGCCGAAGGCGCGCCGTTCTGGGCCACGCCCCTGCCCTCCGAGACCCGACGACGCGCGGACGGCCGCGTGACGCTCGAGGGGCTCGCGACCGACCCGCGAGACATCGTTGCGCAGATGCTGGCCATCCTGGCCGACGCCGACGGCTTCGGGCTGACCTCGACGATTTACCTGCCGACGAGCGCCGCGATCGACGCGCGGGCGCTACCCGATCCACACGCCAGCACGCGCGGCGACTCTCCGGTGTGGCTGGTCGCCGTCGACCGGAGCTCGCCGGTGTACGGCAGGCGGCATCCCGTCCTGGCCGCGGCCCCGGAGTTTCGCGGCCCCGCGGCGCGGCACGCGCTCGCGCTCCTGCCGTATCAGGGCTTGCCGCTGGAGCCGGACACCACGTACGCGGCTGTCGCTTTCCGCACCCTGCGCGACACGGCAGGCGCCCCGGTCGGGCGGCCCTCCGCGATCGCGGCACTGGTCTCGGGCCAGCGGCCCGCGGGGATGTCGGAGGCCGCGTTCTCGGCGTACCGGGACGCGATCGCGGCGCTGGGAGAGATGGGCGTGGACCGCGCGCAGATCGCGGGCCTCACGGTGTTCCGCACCTGGCGGCCGACGGTTGTGCTCGAGCGTGCCGTCCGGGCGGCGCTGGCGCGCGTGCCGACGCCCGAGGACCCGCTCCGGCGGGGCGAGGTGTTCGACGACTACTGCGTCTACGCGGGCACGATCGCGATGCCGGTTTACCAGCGCGGCACACCGCCCTATCAGAGCGAGGGCGGCGACTGGGTGCCAGGACCCGACGGCGCACCCCTGCTGCAGGGGCACGAGCGAGCGAACGTCGTCGTGACGGTGCCGCGCGCGCGCGGCTCGGGGCCGCTGCCGCTCGTCGTGTTCTCGAGGACCGGCGGCGGCGGCGAACGCCCCCTCGTGGACCGGGGCGTCCGCGACGCGACCGGGCGCGTGAGGGTGCCGGGCAGCGGGCTCGCGCGCACGTTCGCCCAGGCGGGCTGGGCGGGCGCGAGCATCGACGGTCCGCACGGCGGCCTGCGCAACGTCTCCCACATGGACGAGCAGCTGCTCATCTTCAACGTGCTCAACCCCGTGGCGATGCGCGACAACGTGCGGCAGTCGGCGCTCGAGCTCGCGCTCGCGGCGCACGTCCTCGAGGGCGTGACGGTCGACGCCTCCGATTGTCCTCGGAGCGCGTCCGCGCCGCCGCCAGCGTCGACGATGGTGCGATTCGACGCTGAGCGGCTGGCGCTCATGGGCCACTCGATGGGCGCCACCATCGCCCCCCTCGCGATGGCCGCCGAGCCTCGCTTCAAGGCCCTGTTGCTGTCGGGGGCAGGCGGGAGCTGGATCGAGAACGTCCTCTTCAAGCAGAAGCCCCTCGCGGTGCGCGGCTTCGCCGAGGCGCTGGTCGGGCACGAGCTCGGCCCCCACGACATCGAGCTCATGCTCCTGCAATGGGCCGGCGAATCGGCCGATCCACCGGTGTACGCGCCGGCGATCACGCGCGGCGCGAGCCCGAGGCACGTCCTCATGGTGCAGGGCATCGTCGATCACTACATCCTGCCCGCGATCGCCAACGCGACCACGCTGTCCGCGGGGCTCGACGTCGGCGGCGACGCGCTCGACGCGAGCACGCCCGAGCTCGCCGGGTTCGACGCGATCGAGCGCGTGCTCGACTTCTCGGGGCGGCAAAGGCTCGCGCTGCCCGCGCGCGGCAACGCCGGAGGCGCGACGGCGATCGTGGTGCAGCAACGAGAGGATGGCGTCGAGGACGGTCACGAGGTGGTGTTCCAGACCGCCTCGCCCAAGCGTCAGATCCGCTGCTTCCTGCGGGCGCTCGCGGCGGCAGAGGTGCCGGTCGTGGTCGCCTCCGGGGCCGAGGACGCCCCGTGCGAGTGAACCGGTGCTCGTGAGGCCCGCGGCCTGGCCCGAGTACGCGCGCTACTGCCGCGCGATCGCCGGCGAGCCACTGCCGCTGGCGCTGTGCGATCTCGACGCGCTCGAGACCAACGTGGATCGGCTGCTCTCGCGCGTGCGACCGGGGCAGACCCTGCGGGTGGCGTCGAAGTCGGTGCGCTGCCCCGCGCTGCTCGAGGCCATCTGCGCGCGCGGGGGCGCGCGCATCTCGGGCGTGATGTGCTACTCGGCGCGCGAGGCGCGCTTGCTCGCGGACCGAGGCTTTGGCGACCTGCTCGTGGCGTACCCGAGCGCGCAGGCGGCGGACGTGACGACGCTGGTCGAGCTGGCCGAAAGGGGCGTCCGGGTGGCCGCGGTGATCGATTCGCCTGCACAGATGGATCCCCTGGCGCGGGCGGCGCGGGCGCGCGGCGTGCGCGTGCGCGTGGTGGTGGAGCTCGATCTGTCCCTGCGCGTGCTCGGTGCCCACCTGGGCGTCTTGCGGAGCCCGGTGCGGAGCCCCGAGGAGGTGGTGGCCCTCGCCCGCGCAGCGAACGACACGCCGGGGCTCGCCTTCGGGGGGATCATGGGTTACGAGGCCCAGGTGGCGGGCTTGCCGGACCAGAGCCCGTTCTCGCGTGCGACCAACCCGTTGCGGGCTGCCATCCGACGCGCCTCCATCCGGGCCGTATCGGCCAGGCGAAGGGCCGTCGCGGAGGCGCTCGTTCGCGCAGGGCTACCGGCGCCGCTCTTCAACGGCGGGGGGACCGGCTCGCTTCTCGAGACCGCGCGTGAGCCCTGGGTGAGCGAGACCACGGCCGGCTCGGGCTTTCTGGCCAGCCACCTCTTCGACTACTACCGTGGCCTCTCGCTCGTGCCTGCCGCCCTGTTCGCGCTCCAGGTCGCGCGCACGCCCACCCGCGGCGTCGTGACCTGCCACGGCGGCGGCTACGTGGCTTCGGGGGCGGCTGGCGCGGACCGCCTCCCGCTGCCGTACCTGCCGCGCGGCCTCCGTCTGGTACCGCTCGAGGGCGCGGGGGAGGTGCAGACGCCGGTCCGCGGCGCTGCCGCGCGCGCCCTGCGCCCCGGCGATCCCGTGTTCTTCCGCCACGCCAAGGGGGGGGAGCTCGCCGAGCACTTCGGCGAGTACCTGCTCGTGCGCGGCGACCAGCCGGTCGGGCGCACGCGCACCTATCGAGGGCTGGGCCATGCCTTCGCGTAGGCGGACATGATCGTGATGGATCCCCCGGTGCGCTGGGGTCGCCGCGCCACCTCGCATCTCCTGTCCGACCTCGCGGGCGAACCCGGGCGGATCGAGCTGGCGGCGTTCGCGCTGCGAGCCGGTCTTCCCGTGCGCGCGCTCCACCTGGCAGGGACAGATCGCGAGCACTACGACCTGCCGGTCGAGCTCGCCCGGGTGGCGGAGGCCGCCGGCGCCATGCGCGTGGGGCGAAGCGAGCTGGCCCGGATCCTCCGGCGAAAGAAGGGAACCTGAGGGGTTGATCGCTGCGGCCGACGTCACTACATTCCGCGCCGGTGGAGGTTCATTCGATGTTCGACGCGAAAAAGCGCATCGCGCGCGGCCTGCGGGCGCTGGCCGGCCTGCCGGCGCCGGAGCTGGGTCCGATCAGGCTCATCCGGCGATTGGCTCAGGGCATGGCGGAGCAGCTCGATGCAGCCCCGCGCCCCGCACCGGTGGCCAGCCGGGCACCCCGGCCGATGGGCCGCAAGGCGCCGCTCGTGACCGTGGCGGCGCTGCGCGATCGCATCGAGCGGCGCGAGCGAGTGCTGATCATCGACGTTCGCGAACCCGTGGAAGCCGCGCACGGCATGATCCCGGGGGCACGGTCCTGGCCGATCGCGAGCCTGCTCGTGCAGCTGGCGGAGCTGCGTGCCGATGGACGCCCCGTGGTGCTGTACTGCCAGGACGGCACCCGCGCCAGCTACGCGGGCGAGCACCTGCTCGGCGACGGCATCGAGGCTGTCGAGGTGCTCGCCGGTGGATACGACGGGTGGCAAGCGGCCGGCGGCGGCACGAGCAAGCTCGCGACCGAGCTGCCGAACTAGTTTCCGATCGGCCGCCTCGGAAGGCGGCCGCATAGGGGATGCCGAGCATCCCCTCCCCGTTCGGACAAGTCCTCACGGGCCCCCTCCCCTTGCGATTGGCGGCCGAGGGGCGTCGATTTGCGATTGCAGCGCCATTGGGGCGCTGGCCGGCGCGAGGCGGTCCCTGTCAGGGGTGCGTGATACGAACCCACCCACCCCCGAGGCGGCGGGGGCACCATGCAGCGCTCGCAACAATCCAGCCGGCCCCCTGTCCCGCGCACCGAGAGTGAGCTGCTGGCCCGTGCTGATGCGCTCGCCGGCTGCACCATCGGACAGCTCGCCGCCTGGCTCGGGCGCGAGGTCGCGCCAGACCAGCGACGGGCGAAGGGGTTCGTCGGCGCGCTCCTCGAGGCCGCGCTCGGGGCCGACGCGGGGTCGCGCCCGGGACCTGACTTCGCGACCCTGGGCGTCGAGCTCAAGACCCTCCCGGTGGACCGGCGCGGCCGGCCGCGCGAGACCACCTTCGTGTGCTCCCTGCACCCTGACGAGCTGGTCCGCACCTCCTGGCTCGGCTCACGCTTGCGCGCCAAGATCGCGCGCGTGTTATGGGTGCCCGTGCTCGCGCTGCCGGAGCTGCCGCTCTCCGACCGCCCAGTGGGCGCGCCACTGCTCTGGAGCCCGTCGCCCGAGGAAGAAGCGCGGCTGAGCTCGGACCACGCGCTCTTCCAGGGCCTGATCGGCTCGGGTCGCATCGACGACGTGACGGCGCACCTTGGCGAAGTGGTCCAGGTTCGACCCAAGGCGGCGCACGGGCAAGCACGGCGCCTCTCGGCTGACGAAGAGGGCGGCCCGATCCTGTCGCTCCCGCGTGGCTTCTACCTGCGCACGTCGTTCACGGGCGCGCTCATCGCGCGCGCGTTCGTCACCGGCACGCGTACGCGCGGCTGATCGACCAGCTCCGAAGCCTCGTGCGACTCACTCGAAGCGGCGCCGCAACCGCCCGCTGCGCGCGGCGTCGAGGGCGGCTCGCACGGCCCGCTCGACCGAAGGCTCCGCGATCGGAGCCGGCACCGCGATGCCCTGCATCCCGGCCAGCTCCGTCCGTGCGTCGCGCACGATGAACCCGACCCGCGACCCGACCGGGTAGGGCTCGACTGCGCTCGCGGGGCCGAGAGCGAGCCGAGTGCCGGCGCCCGCCTGCACGAGGTACGCCCAGGCTGGACCACTCTCCCCGCGCACCCGCGTGGCGCCGAGCACCACGCCCTCTCCGGGCGCGCACGCCGCTTCCGCGAAGCGCGCCTCCACGGCCTCGCGTGCGAAGGCGTGATCGACCTCGCCGGGGGCATGGCGACGCTCGGCCTCGACCAGCCGCTCGCGCGACGCGAGGTCGTCCTCGTCTACCAGCAACGTCGCGATGACGTTGGTCAGCGCCGAGCCCACGCTGGTCACGAGGTATTGTTTGGCCCCCATCGCGGCCTCGTAGGCGGCCAGCGTCGGATCGCCGAGGCGCAGGTAGCGGGTGTCCCGGGCCAGGCTATGGAACGCCTTCGCGACCTGGAACAGGCCCGAGTTCCCGAGAGCGTGGCCGCTCGCGCACAGTCCGCCGAGCGGGTTCGACCAGCTGCGCACGAAGCGCTCACACACCCAGCGCCAGCGTTGGGTGTCGTCGGGCTCGGCGAGCCGCGCGATCTCGTACAGGAACGCGAGCTCGATCGATGGAAACGCGTCGTGGTAGATGCCGGCGGTCGGGGCGCCCGGGCGATCGTCCCACAGCATCGCGGGATCGATGGCCGCGTCGGTGCAGAGCTCGCGCAGGGCGCGCCGGATGCTCGAGGGCCTGGCAAGGGGGCCGCCTCGCCCCGCGAGAGCGATCGAGGTGTGGCCCTCTCCCATGCCGACGATCCGCACCTTGCGGCGGGCCCGACCCACGATCGAGGCCGCAGTCGAGAGCACGATCGCCGTCGCACCGTTGGCGTTGGCGCACAGATCGTCACGGCGGAAGTGGGGTGTCACCCACGGGTCCCGGGCGTCGTCGCGGTAGCGCGCCGCGGTGACCGTCGAGGCCGGCTGAGCGAGCTCCTTGGCGCCCTGCATGGTGGCTGGATAGAGGTGGCTCCACTCGTACTTGTCGAGGGTCGCGGTCTCGATGACGTCGCGCCACAGCGCCGGCGAAAGACCCGAGTGCCAGAGCTGGTGATCGAACAAGAGGTTGCCGATCCAGGGCATGGATAGGCCATACCGATCGGCCTCGACCGGATCCACGACCGAGCGGATCCAGTGCGCGATGTCGGCGCGATCGTCGGCGCGCTGCGCTGGATCGAGCGAGAACATCTGCTCGCCGGCGACGACGAGCACGGTCTCGAAGCGCCCGTCCGCGAGGTCCTGGAACGCCTTGATGAGGGCCACCGCCCCGGACTCGGAGGTCGACAGATAGGTGTGGTAGCCGCTGCCACGCAGGCCGTCGAGACCGAGCTCCCGACGCAGCTGGTTCGGGATGTGCGCGGGTGCGAGGCGCGCACAGGCGACCCCGCGGAAGACGCCCATCGTGCCGAAGTAGACGGCCTCGATGCCGCTGCGCAGGGTCGGCTGGTCCCCGACCAGCCTGCGAGCCGCCTCGAGGCACTGCTGGTCGAGCGTGGCGGTGGGGCGGTCGGTGATCGGCCCGTCCTGCAGGGCCGCGTCGACCACGTAGACGGCGCGACGGGTGCGCATGCGCAATCAGCTTATCGCAGGCCGCCATGCGGCCCAAACGTGGCTCTGGGAGCGTGCGCCGGCACCGACCCGCCCCGTGGTACCGTGAAGTGCGATGGACCAGCTGTGGGCCGAGCTCCAGCGCCACCACACCTTGGGCCTCGTGGGCTTCTCGCTGGTCGCCGCGCTCCTCGTGCAGCGGGCGGCGCGAGACGAGCGGCGCGGGCTCATCGGCTCCTTCGTGCTGCTCGGGGTGCACCTCGTGGCGGTCGGCCTCGCCGCCGGCATCGGCCGGCAACACGCCCTCTACCCCGATGCGAGCTTTCTCGCGCTCTGCTCCGCGGGCCTGGCCTTCGTGTGGCTCGCGGGCAGCCTGCTCTTCGGGCGCCTCTTGCCCCTCGTCGGCGTCAGGACGCCGCGGATCCTGCGCGACGTGCTGCTCGGCGTGGCGTCGATCATCGTCCTTCTCAGCGTGGCCCGGCGCGCCGGGGTCAACCTCTCCGGCATCATCGCCACCTCGGCGGTCGCCACCGCGGTCATCGGCTTCGCGCTGCAGGACACCCTCGGCAACGTGATGGGTGGGCTCGCCCTTCAGCTCGACCGGTCCATCGCCGTCGGCGAGTGGATCCGGATGGGGGACACCTTCGGACGGGTCGTCGAGATCAGCTGGCGCCACACCGCGGTCGAGACGCCGAACGGCGAGACGGTGCTGGTCCCGAACGCGCTGCTCGGCAAGAGTCAGGTCACCGTGGTCGGCCGCCGCCGCGGCAGGGCCGGCAACTGGCGCCGGCGCGTCGAGTTCCGGGCGAGCTTCAAGGTCTCGCCGGCCCAGGTGATCGAGGCGGTCGAAGCGGCCCTCGGCTCGCAGCTGCCGCGGGTCTCGTCCGAGCAGCCGCCGAGCTGCACGTGCATCGAGCTCGGCGAGCACCATGCACGCTACCAGGTCCGCTACTGGCTCACCGAGCTCGGCCGCTTCGTCTCGACCGACAGCGTCGTGCGCACGCGCATCTACTTCGTGCTGTCGCGCCTCGGCGCGCTGTGGCCGCCGCCCATCCCGATCCACCTGCTCGAGCAGACCGAGGCCGACCGCGTGAATGAACGGCAGTCCGAGCGCAACCGTCGCGCCGCCGTCCTCGCGTCGGTCGAGCTCTTCGCCGATCTGCCCTGGGACGACCTGCTCGCCCTGGCCGACGAGCTGCGACCCATGCCCTATTCCCGCGGCGAGACCGTCATGCAGGAGGGGGCCGCCGGTCACTCGGTCTACGTGCTCGCGGCCGGCAAGGTGGGCGTCAAGCTGTCGGTCGGCGATGCCAAGGAGAAGGTGGCCGAGCTGACCGCGCCGAGCTTCTTCGGCGAGATGTCGCTGCTCGCTGGTGTGCCACGCGCGGCCACGGTGGTCGCGCTGACGGAGCTCGAGTGCTACGAGCTGGACAAGCTCGGCTTCCAGCGCCTCGTGCAGCGCAACGAGGTGGCCGAGGCGGTCGCGGCCGCGGTCGCGCGGCGCCAGCTGGAGCTGCAGCAAGCGCGGGACTCGGCCGGAGGCGACGCCGCCGCCACGTTCGCCGTGGCGCAGGGCGTGCTCGTCGCCCGCATCCGCCGGTTCTTCGGGCTCGACGCCGCAAAGCGTTGAACCCGCTCGACTTTGGCGCGCAGGGAACCTCGGCGGCCCGGGTCTCGTCCTACTGGCCAGACGCGGGCAAGACGCCCGAAACCGGAGGAAGACGCATGAGGAAGCTCCACTGGATCCAGTTCACGCTCACGGGCGCCCTGCTGGCTGCCGGTTGCGGAAGCGACGGCAAGCCCACCACCCCAGGCGGAACGGGCCAGTCGCAAGACGACGCGATCGCCCAGCAGTCCGATGAGCTCTCGGTCGAGAGCGCCGCCTCGGTGGACGAGGTCAATGGCCTCGTGGACCTCGCCGAGGGGGACTTGTCGTTCCTGGCCCTGTCCGAGCAGGCGGGCGCCGACGCCGTCCTGTACGACGGCGCGGGCGGCGCGGGCGGCGCGGGCGGCGCGGGCGGCGCAGGCGGGCCGCGTGGCAATGGCGACCTCG
>JAHFDS010000353.1 GCA_023248855.1 Myxococcales bacterium | reverse complement strand
CCCCTTGCGGGGCGCATCATAGAGAAGAGCCGGTCGTGATCGGGGTAGATTCGCAGCGTGATCCTCGTCATCGGCGGTCTGGACCCGTCGGGCGGCGCCGGCATCGGGCTCGACCTCCGGGTGCTGGCCCGCCTGGGCCGACTCGGCGGCGCCGTCGTCACGACGGCCACGGTGCAGTCGTCACGCGGCCTCGTGCGCCAGGTGCCGCTCGAGCCAGGCCTCGTCGCCGAGCAGGTGCGGACGGTCCTCGACGACGGGGAGGTGCGTGCGATCAAGCTCGGTGCGCTCGGCAGCGGGCGCGTCGCGCAGGCGCTCGCGGCCGGGCTGGAAGGGTTTTCCGGACCGGTCGTGCTCGACCCGGTGCTCGGCGCGACGCTCGGCGCCACGCTGCTCGACGATGTCCGGTGTCTCGATGGCCTGGTCGCGCGCGCCACCCTCGTCACCCCGAACCTGGCCGAGGCGGGGGCGCTCTGTGGCTGTCCCGTCGCCGACGTGGGCAGCATGAAGCGTGCCGCCGCGCTGCTGCGTGCGCGCGGCGCGGAAGCGGTCCTGGTCAAGGGCGGCCACCTCGACGGGGAAGCGCTCGACGTGCTCGCGGTCGGGGAACGGGTGCTCGAGCTCTCGCTGCCCCGCCTGCCCCTTGGCGCACGGGGCACCGGGTGCGCGCTGGCCACCGCGATCGCAGCCGGGCTAGGCGACCGCGTGCCGCTCGAGGACGCGGTGCGCACCGCCAAGACCTGGCTCTGGGAGGAGCTCGGCCGCGCGCGCCCCCTCGGCCGGGCAGGCCGCCGCATCCTGCTCGCCGGCGACTGATCGCTTGAAGGGCTGGGGCTACTCCTGCTCGTCGAGGATCTTCACCGCGGCGTCCTTGTTGTCCTCGTCCTTGAAGGCGCCCGCGATCTTCGGCTTGTTCGAGTGGTCGGCCACGCAACCGCGCACCGCGCGCAGAAGGTCGAGCCGCTCCTTCTCGTCCTCGGTCAGCTTGAGCACGCGCAGCATCTGCGCGACCGAGAAGTGGTCGCTCTTCTTGCAAACGGCCTTGAGCCGCGTGATGCGCTCCTTGTTGTCCTTCTTCTTCTCGAGCTGCTTCCACACCTTCTGGAAGTCGTCCTCGATCATGGGCTGCGCGTCGTACGCGCCGAGCTTGGGCTTGTCGCGCGGGCGATCCTTCTCGCGCTCGTACGCCCGCCGGCGCTTCTCCATGTCGGCCTCGAACTTCTCGCGGCGCGCCCGCTCCTCCGGCGTCTCGTCGAAGGCGCTGGTCGGGACCGTGATGACGCCCTCCTGGCCATCCTGCGCCTCGAGCTTGAAGGAGAAGCTCTTGCCCTTCCACGACACCGTGATGCGGTAGAAGTGGTCGTCCTCGACGTCCGCGGACAGCGGGATGTCGCCCGACGCGTTGACGCCGTCCTCCCCGACGATGGAGGCGCTCGCGCCCTCCGGCGAGACCACCTTGAACATGGTCTTGCCCTTCTTGTTGGCCTTCCAGGCGACGTTGGCCTTGTGCTGCGCCGCGGCCAGGCCTGGCCAGAGCCAGAGCATGCCCAGGGCCAGCGCGACGATGACGGAGCGAGTCGACTTCATACGGTCCTCCCCTCGAATAGGCCCCAAAGCTACCGCAATCGGCGACGCGCGTGGATTGCTTTGGAGGGATCGTGGTCCGTATCCGTATAGTCCCAGGCCAGCATGGGCGATCGGGCACGCACCGCGCGCGTACTGTCGATGCGCCACGTGCTCGCGATCGGCGTCAACGCCATCGTCGGCGCCGGCATCTATTTCCAGCCCGGCCGGGCCGCGGGCGCGCTCGGCCCCGCGGCGCTCCTCGCCTGGATCGCGTGCGGAGGCTTCTGCGCAGTGGTCGCGCTCGCGTTCGCCGAAGCCTCGCGCCGCTTCGACGGCTCGGGCGGCCCGTATCGCTACGCCGACGCGGCCTTCGGCGCCAGATTCGGCTACGCCATGGGCGTCGTCTGCTGGGTCACCTCCGTCTTCTCGTGGGCCACGGTCGCGCACGGCCTGGGGGGCGAGCTGGCCCGCGCCACCGGCAGCGGCGACGGCACCGCGCGCGCGTTCGCCGTCGGCACGACGCTCGGCCTCGGGGCGCTGAACTACCTCGGCGTCCGGCTCGGCGCGCGCGTGGTCCTCGGCCTGACGCTCCTCAAGCTGGTGCCGCTGGCGGTCGTGCTCGTGGCGGGCCTCTTGCTGTTCGACGGTGCGCGCTTCGTGCCGCTCGCGCCGCACGGCTACACCAGCTTCGGCGCGACCACGCTCTTTATCCTGTTCGCCTACCAGGGCTTCGAGGTGGCGCCGGTGCCGGCCGGCGAGACCCGCGGCGCGCGCGACGCCGTGCCGCGCGCGGTGCTGCTCGCCGTGGGCGCGACGATGCTCATCTACCTCGCCATCAACACGGTCGCCATCGGCGGCCTGCCCGACCTCGCGGGCGCGCCCGATCCGCTGTACCGGCTCGCGACGCGTGCGTTCGGCCCCCACGGCGCCACCGTCCTGCGCATCGGCGGCATCGTGAGCACGTTCGGCTTCTCCGCCGGGGTGGCGCTGGTGTGCCCGCATTACGTGACGGCGCTCGCTGACGATCGCCACCTGCCCGACTGGATCGCGCGGCGCCACCCGCGCTTCGGCGGCCCCACGCGCGCGACCGTCCTGTGCACGAGCGTCACAGCCGTGCTGTGCGCGACCCTCGACTTCTCGCGCCTGCTCGACTTCTCGAACGAGGCGGTCTGCGTGCAGTACCTGGTCACCGCCGCGAGCGTGGTGGTGCTGGGCCGACGCGATCCCCCGGGCGCCCGGCCGCCGGCCTGGCGGAGCCTGGTCGTCCCCGCAGGCGCCGCCGCGATCACGGTGTGGCTGGCGTCGCATGGCGACTGGAAGGGCTGGCTCGCCATCGCCGGCACCGTCGGTCTCGGGTTCGCCGCGCGCGCGGCCCTGCGTCCCCGTCTCTGACTGCTACGGGCCGAGCCAGCTTTCGAGGCAACCCTGCGCGGTCACGAGCGCCGTGCGGAGCGGGACGTCACCCGGGTCGATCGAGCGCACGATGGCCAGCCAGTCGAACGGCGAGAGGGCGCAAAAGCCCGTCTCGAGGTAGCAGGTCACGTGCGTCTCGAGGCCGATGGCGCGCGTCTCCTCGCACGCGGTGCCGATGGGCGCGCGTCGGTCGAGCTCGCGCACGAGGCACTGCCGCACCCGCTGCAGCCAGCGCCGAGCCGCCTGGCTCACGCGCGGCTCGGTCACGCTCGCGAAGCGCTGGCAGTAGGGCCCGACGTAGCTCGCGACGTAGCCGTCCGGGCCGCACGGTTGGGCGGCCTCGCGGCAGCGATAGTAGGCGCAAACCTCGCAGCCTTGCGTGTCCGCCCAGGCGACGCACGCGGCGCCCGGCGCGGGCTGCACGGTCGACGTGCACGCGCGAACCGGGCAGGCAGAAAGCAAGCCCGCCGCGCAGGCGAAGCGCGCGAGCCAGCCGCTCGTGTCGGCCTTGGCGTCGCCGAGCGCCGCACCGAGCGTCGCACAATCGCTGCCCAGGATGCTGCGCGCGGCCTCACGGTCGCAGCTCGCACCTGCCGGAACGACGGACGCCTCGGGCGCGCCGGCGCAGGCCGCCAGGTGGGCGGCCGCCTGGCCGCAGGGGTCCTCGGGAGCGACGGTGCCTCCGCACCCGGCCAGGGTGGCGATGACGACGAACGCATGACGAACCCGGATCGGCAAGGGCAAGGAACGCACGCACCGCCTGCACAGCACGCCGCGTGCCCGCCTCCGGCCACCAGATCTGGCGAGGTTGCACGCACTCGGGTGATCGCGTGGATCACCCTGGCCGGCGGAGTGGCCGCTCGAGTGACCAGTCGGTCGGCCGGATGGCGGACGATCAGCGGGCGCGACGGACCGCGTCGGCGACGGCGAGCGCTTGTCTCGTCACGGCGACGTCGTGCACGCGAACCACGTGGGCGCCCAGGAAGCCCGAGAGCGCCGCCGCGACCGCGCTCGGCGCGGCACGCTCGGCCGCTGGCAGCCCGGTGAGCTCGCCCAGGAAGCGCTTGCGCGACGCACCCACCACGAGGGGCCTTCCGAGCCGCGCCCCGAGGGTGCCGAGCCCACCGAGGAGCGCGAGGTTTTCACGTGTCCCCTTGCCGAAGCCAAGGCCGGGATCGACCCAGATCTCGTGCACCCCCGCCTGCTGCGCGGCCCTCACGCGCCCGGCCAGCTCGTCGCCGACCTCGGCGACCACGTCGGCAAAGGCGATGTGGTCCATCATGGTCGCCGGCGTCCCGCGCAGGTGCCCGAGCACGATCGGCGCGCCATGCCGCGCCGCCACCGACAAGATCCCCGGATCCAGCGCGCCGCCGGAGATGTCGTTGATGAGCGCTGCCCCTTTCACGAGCGCCGCCTCGGCCACCTCGGCCTTGTAGGTGTCGATCGAGAGCGGGACGCCGAGCGGGGCGAGCGCCGCGACCACCGGCAACACCCGGTCGAGCTCCTCGGCGGCGTCCACCGGCGCTGCCCCCGGGCGAGTGGACTCGCCGCCCACGTCGAGCAGATCCGCGCCCTCGGCGAAGAGGCGCGCTGCATGCGCGACCGCGGACGCGACATCCGCGTGGCACCCGCCGTCGGAGAACGAATCCGGCGTGACGTTGACGACACCCATCACGAGCGTGCGCGCGCCGTCGGCCCAGAGCCGCTCGAAGAGCCTGGCCACGTCTGTCAGCCTCGTGTGATACGAGCCCACCCACCCCACGGCGGCGGGGGACCGGCCTCGATTACGCCTTCTCGGGCTCGGGCGAGGGCACGAAGAGCGGACGCTTGGGTTCGCGTTCCTCCTTCTTGCGCGCCACCGGCACCACGGGCGGCTGCCGGGGTGGGATCGGCCGCCCCTCGATCACCGCTTCGATCTCCGCCCCGTCGAGCGTCTCGTACACGAGCAGCGCCTCGGCCATCCGCTTGAGCGTCTCGAGGTTCTGCACCACGATCTGCTTGGCGCGATCGTAGTTCTCCATGACGATGCGCCGCACCTCGGCGTCGATCTCGAGCGCGGTCTGCGGGCTGTAGTCCTGGTGCGTGGACAGCTCGCGGCCGAGGAAGATCGACTCCTCCTTCTTGCCGAACGCCAGCGGGCCCATGCGCTCGCTCATGCCCCACTCGCACACCATCTTGCGCGCGAGGTCGGTCGCGACCTCGATGTCGTTGCCGGCGCCCGTGGTCTTCTGGCCGAACATCACCTCCTCGGCGACGCGGCCACCCATGAGGATCGCGATCTGGTTGTTGGCGAAATCGGACGCCATGTTGAAGCGGTCCTCGGCCGGGAGCTGCTGCGTGAGGCCCAGCGCGCGCCCGCGCGGGATGATGGTGACCTTGTGCACCGGGTCCGTGCCCGGGAGCGTGCGGGCGACGAGCGCATGGCCGGCCTCGTGGTAGGCGGTCGTGCGCTTCTCCTGGTCGCTGATGATCATGGACTTTCGCTCGGTGCCCATGATGACCTTGTCCTTGGCGCCCTCGAAGTCGCCCATGTCGACGCGGTCCTTGTCGAGCCGCGCGGCCAGGAGCGCCGCCTCGTTGACCAGGTTCTCGAGGTCTGCGCCGGCGAAGCCCGGCGTGCCGCGCGCGATCACCTCGAGCTCGACGCCTGGATCGAGCGGCACCTTCTTGGTGTGCACCTTGAGGATCCCGAGGCGCCCGCCCACGTCGGGCCGCGGCACGATGATGCGCCGGTCGAAGCGGCCGGGGCGGAGCAGCGCCGGATCGAGCACGTCGGGGCGGTTGGTCGCCGCCACCAGGATGACGCCGTCGTTCGACTCGAAGCCGTCCATCTCGACCAGCAGCTGATTGAGCGTCTGCTCGCGCTCGTCGTGGCCGCCGCCGAGGCCGGCGCCGCGATGCCGGCCCACGGCGTCGATCTCGTCGATGAAGATGATGCAGGGCGCGTTCTTCTTGCCCTGCTCGAACAGGTCGCGCACGCGGCTCGCGCCGACGCCCACGAACATCTCGACGAAGTCCGAGCCCGAGATCGAGAAGAACGGCACGCCCGCCTCGCCCGCGATGGCGCGCGCGAGCAGCGTCTTGCCGGTGCCCGGCGGGCCCATCATCAAGACGCCCTTCGGGATGCGGCCCCCAAGGCGCGTGAACTTCTTGGGATCCTTGAGGAACGCGATGATCTCCTCGACCTCGTCCTTGGCCTCCTCGATGCCCGCGACGTCGGCGAACGTGACCCGGTTCTGGTGATCGGAGAGCAGCTTCGCCTTCGACTTGCCGAAGCTCATCGCCTTGCCGCCGCCCGACTGCAGCTGCCGCATGAAGAAGAAGAAGATGAGAAACAGGAACAGCATGGGCAGCCAGCTGATCAGCATGGACTGCCAGAACGAGCCCTCGCTCTCCTTCTGGATCTCGTAGGAGATGCCTGAGACCTGGAGCTTCTCGACCGTCTTGTCGACCAGGATGCCGACGGTCTGGAAGCGCCGGTTGCCGTCCGTGAACTCGCCGGTGATCTCGGCCGCGCTCGAGGCCGTCGCCTTGATGACGACGTGCTTGATCGACTTCGGCTCGCGCTCCACCCGCTGCAAGAACTCGGAATACTGGATCTTCTCGTCGGCCTGCCGCGGGCTCGCGAACAGGTTGTAGACCGAGAAGAACATCAGAAACAGCAGAGCCCAGAGCAGGATCGTCTTGTGAGACTGCTTCACCGGCGCCTCGTGGAGTTGGAACTACCTGGAAAAACGAGCCCGGTTGCTCGAGCAGCACGCGGGTCGCCGCGCCCCCCTGTCAGCAGAGCCTGCTTCGTCATCACAAATTATTGCACCGCGTTTGGCCGCGTCAACCACCGCGGGTCCGTTCGTGCCGTCCCGGACGCCCCGCGGCGCCCTCCAGCTCGGCCGCGCGCACTGGCCCAACCGGGGCGGACAGCCCCGGCACGACCAGCGGCGGCTCGCCCGCGGGCTCGCAGATCAGCGGAAATGAAGGGCGATCGGCGCGTGGCACCTTGGCATCGGCGAGCACCCGGCTGACCTTCTTGTGGCCACCCCCGGGCAAGGCGATGCGATCCCCGGGCCGGGGCGCCCTGACGAGGACGGGGCCGGAAAGCACGAGGCGCACGAGGTGCGGGCCGAATCGGACGGCTCCGCTGGTCGCCGCCGGGACCGGCGACGGGGGCGCGGCCGGCCCTTTCGCCTCGGTGAGCCGGCGGTAGCTGCGCCGGACGCGGATCCCGCCGAGGTCGAGCTCCTCGGTGCCGTGGGTTCGATCCGCGAGGCGTGCGAGCGCCACGGCCTCCCGCCTCGACAGGGCCCGACCCGCCACGGCGGCCACGGCGTCCCGGAGCGCACGGGCTCGCACCGGGGCGGGGCGCTCGCCGAGCTCGCCGAGGTCGAGGTCGAGCGGCATGCGGCCGGCGCCCAGCTCGGCCGAGGCCCAGGCCAGGACCTCCGCGTCATCGCGCAGGTTGGCGGCGCTGCGTGCGAGCGCCCGGTCGGCGTCGGGCTCGAGCCGGCGCAGGCTCCGGAGCAGCGCGCGCACGCGCACGCGGCGAAAGGCGGGATCGCGGTTCGACGGATCGCGCACCGGCCACAACCCATGCGCCTTCACGAATGCTTCGACCTGGGCGCGTGCGACCTCCAGCATCGGCCGGATCAGCCGGTCGCGGCGCGGAGCCATCGCCGAGAGCCCCGCGGAGCCGCTCCCGTCGAACAGGCGCATGAGCAGGGTCTCCGCCTGATCGGTCGCGGTGTGCGCGAGCGCGATGCTGGCCGCGCCGAGGCGCGCTCGCTCGGCCTCGAGCGCCGCGTACCGTGCCGCGCGGGCGCGCGCCATCAGGTTTCCGCCGGCGCGAAGGTGGAGCGCGAGCACGCACGCGGGCACACCGAGCGCCTCGGCCGCCGCCACCACGCGACGGCCCTCGCGCGGAGCCGCGGGGCGCAGGCCATGATCGACGTAGGCCGCGGCCAGCGTGCATCCGAGCAGGCGCCGTAGCCGCGCCAGGACGAAGAGGAGCACGAGCGAGTCGGGACCGCCCGAGCAGGCCACGAGGACGAGGTCCCCGCGCGCCACGAGGGAGCCGGCCTGCAGCGCCGCGAGGACGGTGCGCTCGAGCGGCCCGAGACGTGCCACGGCGAGAATCCTAGCCCCTGGTCGCCGACGACGCACGCGGGTACGACGCAGCGCGGCGTGGGTCGGCTCACGCCGGCTCCAGGCTGGATTCGAGCTCTCTTGACGCTCTCGGGGGCCGAAGTCCATAGTCCGCGCACTTTCGCGCGGGGTGGGGAGATGTGATCCCGGCCGCGCCAACGGGTGGAACGAATTTCGTAGTGGAGGTCAGTGATGAGGAACGTCTTCGGAAAGAGCGCGTGGCTCGCCCTTCTTGCGGCAGGCGCGTTCGCCGTCGGTTGCGGCGACGACAACTCGGGCACGGGCGGCGCCGGCTCGTCGGGCCGCGGCGGCCGCGGCGGCAGCTCGGGCGGTCAGGGTGGCGCCGGTAGCCCCGGCGGGGCGGGCGGC
>JAHFDS010000352.1 GCA_023248855.1 Myxococcales bacterium | reverse complement strand
AGCGGCATGGCCGGCAGCGGCGTGGCCGGCAGCGGCGTGGCCGGCAGCGGCATGGCTGGCAGCGGCATGGCCGGCAGCGGCATGGCCGGCAGCGGCATGGCCGGCAGCGGCATGGCCGGCAGCGGCGGCACGATGGGCTGCGTTCGCGACACCATGGAGCCGGTCATCGAGTCGCTCCTCGTCGACGTACAGCCCTGGGACGGAGCTCCGGGCAGTCAGGCGGGCGCGCTGACCTTCGACGCGAGCCTGCCGAAGAACATCTTCGAGCCCTTCGGGCTCGCCCAGACCGACCCACAGACCGGAATGGTCAAGACCAACAGCTCGCTCAACTTCGTCGTGCGCCGGGATCAGCCGATCCTCTCGCCCATTTCCGGTGTCGTCCGGTCAGTCACGTTCCAGACCAACTGGTGGGAGCAGGATTACGAGATCATGCTCGAACCGGCGCCCAACTCTCACTACGAGATCGGCCTCGACCACGTCATGGACCCCACGGTGATGCCGGGCGACAGGGTCACGGCCGGCCAGGTGGTCGGGCGCGGCAGCAACTGGATCAGCGGCGGCCCCGATCGACCGGTACGGAATCCGACCTACGGGCTCGTCGAGCTGCAGGTGAATTACTTCTCCGATCCTTCGTGCTTTGGATTCGCCACGACCGTGACCAGATGCCCGGTGTCCTATCTCGGCGCCACCTCGTCTGCGCGGATCCGGGCGCAACTCTCCCAGCTCATGAGCGACTGGGAGCGACTCAAGGCCAATGCGAGCATCTACGACGAGGCCAGCATGCCCCTGCCGGGCTGCCTGACCCTGGAGCTCGCGGGTCGCTAGCCAGAACTCGCCGAGCGCGATCCTAGCGAGTCATCCGCGGAACAGGAGGCCGGAGACAGGAAACTGGCAACGGGCAACGGGCAAGCTTCCGAGTCCGATATTGCCTGTTGCCGGTCTCCTGTTGCCGGTCTCCTGCTTCCTGTTCCGCGGCTTGTGCCGCCGTCGGGCGAAAAGGCACGCTCGAGCTCCGCCAGCGCGTCGGGGAAACAATCGACCAGGCGCCACAGATCGGGTATTTGCCGCGGGCAGGAGAGCAGCGCGATCTGCAGCTCGCCGGCGTAGCTCCAGGCCGTGATGTTCAGGCCAATGCCCTCGAGGATGGGGCCGACGGAATGGATCGACGTCAGCGCCGCGTCCTCGAAGGACAGCGGCGAGGCGGGGCCGGGCACGCTCGACACGACGAGGTTGATCGGAGGGCGCAGCCGGTCGGCCAGGCGCAGGCGCGAGATGGCGCGCACGGCCGCGGCGAAGGGAACCGGCGGGATCACCTCCGCCCAGGCCCGCAGCAGCGTGGCGCCGAGGAGCTCGTGCCGCCGCTTGGCCTCGTCCATTCCGCGCCTCACGCTGGCGAGCCGCTCCACCGGGTCGGCGAGCTGCACGGGCAGGTGCGCGAACAGGTTGCTCACGCAGTTGCCGCTCAGGCGCGCGCCGCCGGTCGGCGCCGTCGGGCCCGGCCCGGCGCAACCCTTCGGGACCCCGACGACGAGCGGCCGGTCGGGCAGCGCGCCCTGCTCGAGGAGGTAGCGTCGCAGCGCGCCCGCGCACACGGCCAGGAAGACGTCGTTCACGGTGCAGCCGGCGCGACGGCGGAGGGCTTTTAGCGCCGGGAGCGGCAGCTCGGTGGTCGCGAAGACCCGCTCGGCCGAGAGCGCCCGGTTGAACGGGGTGACCGGTGTGCAAAATGGCGTCGCCGCATCCACGGTCGGACACCCGCGGGTGTGGCGGGCCAGCGCCACGAAGCCACGGGCGGTCTCGCCGACGAGCCCCGGCAGCCCGCGCGCGCGGCGACGCCACGAGCGCACGGCACCAGCGAGGAGCGCGCGTCGGGGCGGCGGCGGGTCGGGCGGCAAGGTCCTCGGGCAGCCCTGGCCCGCACCGCCGAACAGGTGGTCGAGCAGCGCCGAGGCCGCGAGGCCATCGGCCAGGCTGTGGTGGAGCTTGGCGCAAAACGCCACCTTGCCACCGGCGAGGCCCTCGATCGCGGTGATCTCCCACAGCGGCCGGCTGCGATCGAGCTGGCGTCCGGCGATCCGCGAGACCACCTCGGCGAGCTCTCTCTTGCCGCCGGGCGCGGCGACCTGGGCGCGCGCGAGGTGGCGATCGAGGTCGAAGTCGGGGTCCTCGATCCAGCTCGGGTGGTCGAGCCCGAGCGGCGGAAAGACGATGCGGCGCCGGAACGGCGGCAGAAGGTGCAGGCTCCGCGACATCGCGTCGCGGAAGCGCTCGAACGAGTATCCACCGGCCGCGTCGACCACGGCGACCTTGAGCGTGTGCATGTGCACGGTCGGCGTCTCGAGGTACAGGAAGGCGGCGTCCTGGCCCGACAGGCGCTCGATCATGGGCGTGCCCCGCCGAGCGTGCTCTGCGCCGCCTCGAGCACGAAGCGCGTGACCTCTTGCGACCACAGGTAGCCGACGTGATTGCCGCGGTACCAGAGGATCGAGGGCTTGTCCCAGTGCAGCCACAGCCGGTGCGCCTGGCCCGGCCGGGCGACACGATCGCCGAGCCCGGCGAAGATGAAGCGGCGTTCGTGCGGCACGCGCGAGGGCAGCGCGAGCGGGGACACCACGCGGTGCACGTCCTCCGCGGGGCCGCCGAGGATCCGGTGCTCGATCGCGCGCAGGCGAATGTGTCCGGGGCTGTGCCCGCGGAAGAGCGCGGGGAAGTCGGCCACCGGGATGCCGGCGATGACGCCCGCGAGGCCGTCCTCGAGCGCGCCGAGCAGCGCGGCCACGTACGCGCCGAGCGAGACGCCGTGGACCGCGATCGGCCCCTCGCCCTGCGCGCGCAGCCACCCCAGCAGGCGGCGCACGTCCCACACCGCCTGCGTGAGGCCGTGCACGCTCGACACCAGGTCGAACGACAGGAAAGAGTCACCGCTCGACCGGCTGGCTCGCCGCGCCCCGTGCAGCGGCAGCACCGGCAGCGCGAGGTTGTAGCCGAGCTCGTGGTGCAGGCGGCGCACGGGGAAGGCGCCGAAGTCCATGAACGGCCACCCCATGCCGAAGCCGTGCAGGCACACGAGCCACGGGCGCGGGCCGCCCCGGTGGCGCAGGAGCCACGCGCCCGCCGTGCGGTTCTGCTCGTGCCCGAGCCAGCGCTCGCGACCGATCTCGCCAGGTCGCGGCTCGAACTCGCTCGGGTAGCGGAGGCGCTCGAAGCGCAGCAGGTGGGGTCTGGCCGAGACCACCGTGGTGGCGGGCGTGATCGAGGGGTGCTGGAGCGGCGGCGGCGCGCGGTGGTAGCCCGCCGGATCGGCGAGCCAGCCGCGCTCTTCGAAGAGAGCGCGCGCTTGCCGCAGCTCGGACGACACGCGCAGGTAGTCGGCGCGGCGCGGGAACCGCCCCGGTCCCATCGCGAGCGCCAGGATGGCCTCGTCCATCGCCACGTGCGCGGCCAGGCCCGCCGACAGCGGCGGTGCCGGCTCGCCCTCGGCGAGGTCGGCCAGGCGACGCTCGAGGTTGTCCGCGACGAAGCGCAGCGTGCGCGGTATCGCGAGCAGCACGCGCCAGAGCGGGTTCTTCCCCAGCGCGCGCTGCGTGCGCCGGTAGAGCTGCAGCGCCGACGCGGTCTGGGTCACGGAAGCAGGCTCTTCAAGCGGCTCAAGAGGGGGTGGGGCCGCTCGGCGGCCAGCCGGTCGAGCGTGTCTTGCATGCGCGTCGTGATCTCGTCGTAGCAGCGGTCCACGAGGCGCGGGTCGTCGGCGGCGTCCGGACCGAAGCCGCTCCAGTCGAGCGGCTCGCACACCTCGGTCGTGATCTTGGCCGGCAGCGGCAGGCCGGGCAGCGCCGCCGAGGACACGCCCCAGGGCAGGTGGAGCAGGAGTGGATATACGCTCACGCGCATACGTTCCATGCCGAGCATTCGGGCCAGCCGTTCGCCGCGGCTGAGCACCACCACCGTGTCGTGGCCGCCGTGCGCCACCACGGGCACGACCGGCAGCTGTCTGCGCAGGGCGAGGCGGATGAAGCCCTTTCGGCCGTGGAAGTCGATCCGGTTGCGCTCGCGCCACGGCCGGAACGCCTCGAAGGCGCCGCCCGGATACACGAGCAGCGTGTCGCCCCGGTCGAGCGCGCGCTCCGCATTGCCCTCGCTCGCGGGCACGAGGCCGAGCTTGCGGATGAACGTGCAAAACCCAGGGATGCCGAAGAGCGCGTCGAGGGCGAGCAGGACGAGCGGGCTGTCAAGGCCGCGGGCGCGGTACCACGCCGCGATCAGCACCGTCGTGTCGGGCGTGAGCGTGCCGCCGGAGTGGTTGCCCACGAGCAGCGCTCGCGCCGGGACCCGCTCGAGCCCCCGGACCTCCCCGTCGAAGTAGCGGCTCAGAAGGTCCATGAGCGGCAGGATGCGGCGGAGGAGCTCGGGGTCGCGCTGGAAGGCCGGCGCGCGCAGCTCCGCTTGTATCCGGTGCGACCACAGGTCCACGAGATCGCGCGCGGTCCTGCTGTCGGGGGAGGACAGGCCCTGCCCCGCGTCGGCCGAGACAAATCCACCCGGCGGGCTGCTGGGCGGCGCAACAGGGAGATCAGCGAGGACCGATCTCACCGCGCTGGATCCGTTCGTGTAGGTCATGGTCGATCCGTTCGTAATGGTTTTCGTGCAGGCAATAGAGGGGATCGTTCGACCGGCCGGGGTCGTACCCCTGGCTGCGGCAATCGACCTTCTGGTGTTTGAAGGTGCCGGTGACGTCCAGCTCGCGCTGCAGGCGAAGGAAGTACGGCCGCTGGTAGGCCGGCAGGCGCTCCCGCACGAAAGCGGCGAAGGCGCCGAGGTCGAAGTCGTCGGCGACGCGCAGGCTCGCCATGCCGACTCGCCCTTCGGCGCGCGGCACCTCGACGCCGTAGACGTTCGATTCGAGCACACCGGGCGCGCCGCCGAGCGTCTCGGCGACCTCGCTGGTCGAGACGTTCTCGCCCTTCCAGCGGTAGGTGTCGCCGACGCGATCGGCGAACGACACCCAGCGATCCTCGTGCAGCGTCAGGAGGTCGCCGCTGTCGAAGTAGGCGTCGCCGGCGCGGAGCACGTCGCGCACCACCTTCTTCGTCGAGGCCTTGGCGTCGACGTAGCCGTCGAAGCGCGCAAACCGGCTGATCTTCGCGACCAGGAGGCCGGTGCCGCGCTCGATCGGCTGGCACAGGCCGTCCGCGCCCCGCGCCGGCGCGCCGGTCACCGGATCGCAGCGCAGGAGGCGCTGGCCGGGCAAGAGGCGCCCCACCATGCCCGGCCGCCCGGCGAGGTTGACGAGCAGCGCGTTGCCCTCGGTGGCGCCGTAGAACTCACGGATGACGGGGATCCGGAAGCGCGCCTGGAACCGCGTCCAGACGTCGGCGCGCAGGCCATTTCCGACCGCCACGCGCAGGCGATGATGCCGCTCGGCCGGGGACGGCGGCGTCTCGAGCAGGTAGCGACACAGCTCGCCGATGTAGAGCAGGTGCGTGGCGCCGTGGCGCTCGACGTCGGGCCAGAAGGCCTGCGCGGAGAACTTCCGCCGGAGCGCCATCGTGGCGCCCGCCAGCATGCACGCGCCCCAGCCCATCCACTGGGCGCTCGAGTGGTAGAGCGGCAGCGTCACGTAGAGCACGTCGCCCGGCACCAGCTGGTGCATGACGCGCCCGAACAGCGCGGACGCGCCGAGGTAGCGCTGGTTCGTGACCACCGCGGCCTTGGGCAGGCCCGTCGTGCCCGACGTGTAGATGTAGCTCGTGGGATCGGAGGCGCGCGGGGCGCTCGTGCGCACGGGGGTGCGCGCCGCGGCCGCGACCTGCCGGTTGAAGTCGGCCCCGTCGCCCGTCTCGGACTGCACGAGCACCCGGTCGGCCAGGCCATCGCCGAGCTCGAGCCCGGCCAGCCTGGCCTCGTGCTCCGCGCCCACCACCACCGCTCTCGGCCGCGCGGCCGCGACCGCGTGCGCGAGCGAGCGACCGGACAGGTTGGTGTTGAGCAGCGCCGTGACCGCGCCGAGCTTGGACAGCCCGAGCTCGATGAACAGGAAATCCGGCCGGTTGTCCATCAGGAGCGCGACCACGTCGCCCCGGCCGACGCCCCGACTCGACAGGCAGTGCGCGTACTGGTTGGCGCGCGCCTCGACCTCGCCCCAGCTGTAGCGCTCGTCGAGATACAGGAGCGCGGCTTGCCGCGGCCTTTCGCGCGCGTTCTTCTCGAGCAGGCGCGCCGGGCTCCACCGCCCCCGGGGCAGGAGCTTCGGCAGCTCCGGCACGAGGCGCGCGCAGGGCAGGAGATCGGACCAGGCGCTCACCCACGAAATAGAACATGTTCTACTTCATGGGTCAACGACAAAGTAGAACATGTTCTACTTCTGCCCGAAGGGCACCTGGTCGCCCCTCGGGCTGCGCGACTGGTCTACTGACAGAGGGAATACGACGTGCAGGACGCCGTCGAGCCGTCCGGGCGGACACATTGCGCGTCGACGGAGCAGCTGCGTGTGCGATCGAATGAGCAGCGCCGGCCCATCGGAAGGCACATCTGGCTCTGGCAATCCACTGGGACGGCGCACTCCTTGCCGCTCGGCAGAAGGCACGTCCGGGTCGCCGGATCGCACACCAGGGCGGGCGGAAAGGTGTACTGGGCACATTCCGCCGTGCCGGTGCACGGCTCGCGCAGCTGCCGGGGACCGTCGCAGAGGGCCAAGAGGGGCGGCAGTCCATTGCACGCCAGGCCGGGCGCGCAGTCGGCCACGATCGAGCAGCTTTCGCCAAGCCGCCCGGGTTCGACGCGACAGAGCCGGCCCACGCAATGGGGCGCAGCCGCCGCGCACTCCGTGGCCACGTTGCACGCGCTGCCAGCGCTGCCGGTGCCGCACGTGCCATTGACGCAGTAGGGCGCGACCGCCGGGCAGTCGGCGGGAATGAGGCAAGGGCCCCCAGGAGCCGGCACCCTGCAGGCCCCGGCGACGCACTGGCCCTCGGTGCAGTCGGCGGGGACGCGGCACGGCGAGCCGAGCATTCCGGTCGAGCACGTGCGCTGGCCGGAGTCCCCCGCGCAATAGCCGCTCAGGCAATCCTGATCGCGCGTGCACGCGCTGCCCGGCCCCAGGATGCAGCGCAGGTGCACGCAGTGACCGCTCGCGCACCCAGCGTCGGCCTCGCAGAGGCCTCCGAGCTCGCGGCTGGTCTCGCGACAGCGCGCGGGAGCGGTGGTCGTGTCGCACGCGGCCGGCCGCCCGGTCGGCGCGGGGGCGCAGCCGATCTCGGCGGTGCAGGCCTGCCCGAGCACGCTCTTGCACGCGTGCGCCGTGGCGCTGCAGGCGCCGCTTGTGCAGTCCCGATCCTCGTCGCACGACTGCCCGTCGAGGCGCGAGCGCTCGGGGTAGCAGGTCGGGGTCGTGCGCCCATCGAAGGCCGCGCAGAACAGCAGAGCGCCGCAGGCGTCGATCCCGAAGGTGCGACAGCACTCCTGGGTCGGGCCGCGGCTCCGCCCGAGGCTCGTGCAGTCGGACCCGCTGCCCGCTCCGCCGCTTCCGCCCGGACCCGGCAGGCCGCCCTGGCCGTGCCCCCCGCCTCCCGTGGCAGGGCCGTCGCCAGGGCCCGCGCCTCCTGCACCCGAGCGAGCCGGCCCCGAGCCGCAGGCCGCGAGCAGCGCCGCCGTGACGATCGTCCATCGCGCCATGATTCCTCCAGCGTGGACACTACCACCGGGCACGCGCTGCGGCGGCGCACGCCGCGTTACACTCCGCGCTCGTGCTTCGCTCCGCCGTGCGCCTCTGGTCCGTGTTCCTGCTCCTCGGGGCGGGCAAGGCCCACGCGGTCGACCTGCACTCGCTGTTCGACACCGAGTGCCGGCGGCAGACCGGAATCCTGCTGCACGTGGACGACACGCAGGTCGCGCTGATCGGGCTCGACGGGCGCCTTGCGCGCGTGCCGAGGGCGCAGGTGCGCGCGGTCGTGCTGCACAAGCTGCTCGAGAGCCCGCTCGGCGAGATCGACGTCGATCCAGCCCTGGCGTCGTACCTGCGCCGCGTCTGGGTGGGCGCCGATCGGGCTCCCACGTTCACCGGCTTCGCGACCGATTTCCACGACGACCTCGTCATCTTCCTCGATCTGCAGGGCAAGACGCGCGTCCTCGAGCCCATCGAGATCCGCAAGATCGGCGCCGTCGAACCCGAGGGACGCCGGCCCCTCGACCACCCGCGCGTGCAGCCGCAGCTCGCGTTTCCGCCCGAGGTGGTGCCCTGCAGCACCTCGTCCGCGACGGCCGAGGCCGTGCCGCCGAGCTACGTCATTGCCGACACGATCAAGCTCGGCGATTACTTCGGCAAGCTGGCGGAGCATTACCGCGCGCTCGACGGCTTCGAGGAGCGCACGCGCGTCCATCCGCGATCGGCTAATGAGGGCATGAGCACTGATCTCACACGGGTTTCGGGCTGAGGGCGTGGGTTCGGCGCTGCACCTCTTCGAGCAGTCCTGGCCGGCGCCGGCTCGGGTTC
>JAHFDS010000351.1 GCA_023248855.1 Myxococcales bacterium | reverse complement strand
CGCCACCAGCTCCCGCGCCACCAGCTCCCGCGCCACCAGCTCCCGCGCCACCAGCTCCCGCGCCACCAGCTCCCGCGCCACCAGCTCCCGCGCCACCAGCTCCCGCGCCACCAGCTCCCGCGCCACCAGCTCTCGCGCCACCAGCTCCCGCGCCACCGGCTCCCGCGCCACCGGCTCCGTCACTGCCGGCGCCACGGACTCCGCCTCTGCCTGCTCCGGTGGCGGGCGATGCAGCATTGCAGGAGGAGAAGAGGAGGACGAATGCTGCCCAAGGCGCCCCCGCACGAAGAACTCTGCGCATGTCGTACCTCCCAGGGACCTGATTCCCAAGACCGAACAGAAGAAAGGCTCACAGACGCGCCGAGCGCTGCAGGCTCGCGTCTTCAGCCATCCCCCGCGGCGACCGTCACAGCACGTCTTCCAGGTGTCGATGTGTGTAGACCCATGCTGGTGCCGTACGAGAAATGCAATCGCGAGGCCACAGCGCAAAGAGAGTCCAGCGCTGCGATGGGTAGGTCAGGAGGTCTGGAGTCAGCTGTCGCCCACGTACCTGCTGGCCGGGTACGTGCGGTTCACAGGCGGCGGTCTGCCGCAGGCGTGCGGCCCCTGCAGTGGGAGCACGAGCATGGTGAGGCCGAGGCCCTTGGGAGCAGGAGGAGATTTCCTGGCGGCAGGACGCGCGGTCCTGCTAGCGGCCATCCGTCAAGTCACTGGCGTCGTCGCTTGCGGCTGCGCTGGCTCCCAGCCGGAGCTGATGCGGCGGCGGATGAGCTCGAGGATGCGACCGAGCAAGGGGACCCGGCGATACGCGGCCTGGACACTGTCCCAGTAGTCCACGTGATGGACGATGCGGCCCGCTTCGTCGAAGGTCGATTCACCAATGGCCTCGACCAGGCTGATCTCGGCGCCGCTCCGCTCGCGCACCAAGGACCAGCGGGTCAAACCCCGGTTGCCGCTGAGCGCCTGCCTGCGGACCCTGAAGCGCGACCCCGGCTGCAGCCGCCAGGTGTCGTCGAACACCCGCTGCACGCCCTCGAGGCCGTTGACCCGGCTGATGGGATCCTCGAAGCGAATGGTGTCGGCGCAGCAGCCGACCACCGCCGCCGCACCGTCGAGGTGGGCGGATTCGATGGCAGCGCCAAAACGAGCGAGCGCGGCATGGCGAGTTTCTTCGATTGATTGCTTCATCGTGTCGTGATCTAATACATACAGTCTGTCGGTTTGTACATCGGATTCGATGACCAGCAAGCCAAGGCGCAGCAACGCCGAGCGGGCCGCGCAGACACGAGGGACGCTCCTCGCGGCGGCGACCGAGCTGTTCGGCCGGCTCGGCTACGAGGGCACCAGCACGATCGCGGTCCTGGAAGCGGCGGGCCTCACGCGCGGCGCCCTGTATCACCACTTCGCCGACAAGCGGGAGCTCTTCCGGACCGTCGCCGAACAGGTCGAGCGGACCCTGGAGGCCGAGGTCGAGTCGCGGACCGCCCACATCTCCGACCCGAAGAAGCGCCTCCGCAGCAGTGTGCTCCTCTACCTCGACGAGGTGTCGCGGTCCGCGCCGGCGCGGATCCTCCTGCGCGATGCCCCGGCCGTGCTCGGCGCCGCCGAGTGGCAAGGCCTGGCGGACGCGGCCTGGATGCGGCACCTCGGTGCCATCGCGGACGCCGCGCGGCCCCGCGGCAAGGGCGGGTTGCTGCCGCTCCTCATCGGTGCTGCGATCGATCGCGCTGCGCTCGCCCTCGCCGAGGGTCGCCTCGATCCGGCGGCGGTCAAGGCCTCCGTTCGCCTCCTGCTCGACCGGTTGCTCGATTGAGCGGCACCAGGATGAGCTCGGCCGCCAGCGCGGCCAGTGCGGAGCGGCCGACGCGCGGGCGAATGCTGCTCCGAGCTCAAATGCCGTCCAGCCATTGGCGGGCAGCAAGCACTCGCCACGTGTGCTAATCTGGCTGGGTGTTCGTTCTTCTCGTTGCGCTTTGGGCGCAAGGACCGACGCCTCTCGCACAGCAGCGCTCGGCGGATTCGCTGCTCGATGAGGCGCTGTTCGAGGAGGCGATCGCCGCGGCCAACGGGGAGATCAAGCGAGGTGGACTGAGCACGCCCGAGCTCGCGCGGCGCCATCTGTTGCTCGGCCAGTGCTTTGCGGCGCTCGACCAGCCGGAGCGTGCCACGGAAGCGTTCGGACGTGCCCTGGCCCTCGAGTCCAGCCTCGATCTGCCGGCCCAGGCCTCACCCAAGGTGCTCGAGCCGTTCGTGGTGGCAAGGAGGCGCCATGCCGGGGTCGCAATCCGTCTGGAAGCGTCCACACGGCGAGCTGCTCCGGGCAGGATCCCCGCAATCAGCGCACGAGTGGCCGGTGACCGGTTGGGGCTCGCGAGCCAGCTTCGCGTCACGAGCCGCCACGCCAGCGGTGCTTGGAGAGAGCTCTCACTGGCATTGCCTGCGACTGGCGCCGGCTTCGAGCTCGCCGGGGGCGAGCCTCCGGGCGCCGTCGAGTACTTCCTCGAGGCCCTCGACGGGGACGGCAATCGGGTGGCGGCGCTCGGGACCCGAGCGAAGCCGCTCGTGGTCTTTCCGGAGCCAGCGCTGGCGGCGCGCGGCGACCCTCTTCGAGGGCCAGCGGACGTACCGTTCTACCAGCGAGGCTGGTTCTGGCCGTCGGTGGCGGGCAGCGTGGCCCTGCTGGCAGGCGGTACGGTTCTCTTCGCGAGGTCGCGCACCGACGAGACCAAGGTACCGTTCCGCTTCCAGCCTGACGTGCGCTGAAGGGTCGATCGAAATAGCGAACACACATCGATCGACGCTGTCAGCGCGGCCGCAGGGCCCCAAAGCCGCGAAGGGACCCGCGCAGGGCGGAGCCCGGAGCGGGAGGAAGCACCACAGGGTTGGCTATTTCAGCCAACCCTGTGAGCGACAGTCCGCCGCCCGTAGGTAGCAGGAGGAAAAGTCCTTCCACAGGAGGACTGCTGCTACCATGAAGCCGCGTGGTCAAGGGTTCCGAGGTCCTCAGCTCAGGGCTCTTGGGGGAGACCGACGTGGTGGTCACGTTGCGCCATCAGATTGCCAAGGTGGCCGCTTCCGACTCCACGGTGCTCATCGACGGCGAGACCGGGACCGGCAAGGAGCTGGTGGCCGAAGAGATCCACCGTGCGAGCGCGCGCCGGAAGGGCCCCTTCGTCGTGGTCGACTGTGGCTGCATTCCCAGGGAGCTCCTCGAGAGTGAGCTCTTCGGGCACGAGAAGGGCGCCTTCACCGGCGCCACGCGCGACCGCCGCGGAGCCTTCGAGGAGGCTTGCGGTGGCACCATCTTGCTCGACGAGCTCGGCGAGCTGCCGCTCGCCTTGCAGCCCACGCTGCTCAGAGCGATCGAGAACCGAACGGCGAAGCGAGTGGGCGCCTCTCGACCCTACCAGCTCGACGTACGATTGCTGGCCGCGACGAACCGCGACCTCGACGCTGCAGCCAGCGCCGGCTCGTTTCGGTCCGATCTGTTCTTCCGCATCGCCGTGGTCCGCCTGAAGGCGCCCGCGTTGCGCGATCGCCTCGAGGATATCCCACATCTGGCGCGCCACTTCCTGGGCCGCTTCGGTCATGTGGACGAGATCGCGCCGGACTTCCTGTCCTACCTGCGCAACCGCGATTGGCCAGGCAATGTGCGCGAGCTGCGCAACGTCGTCGAGCGTGCGGTGCGATTGGCCGAAGGAACCGCGCTGCATTTCACGCAACCCGGGTCGCCAGGAAAATCAAGCCACGGCACGACATCACGCCTGCTCGCGAGCCCATCGGTTCGTCGCGATGCGCGGGTTCGCCCCCATCGCGAGGCGCGCCTCGAGGCGATCGAGCGCTTTAGCCGCGCGTATGCCACTGCGCTCTACCAGGATTCAGGTGGCAACATCGCGCGCGCCGCCAAGCTCGCAGAGGTCGATCCGTCCTACGTGCGAAGATGGTTCCGCACGTTCGAGCTGCGCCCGGCGCCCGGTGACGAGGAGTGAGGGAAGCCGAGGTGTCCGCCGAGCGCGTTGCGGCGACCTTTCCCCCGGAGAGGTTCGAGCTGCTGGGCCGCATCGGGCGCGGCGGCATGGGGGAGGTCTGGCTGGCGCGGCATCGCCACGACTCCGGGGTCGAAAAGCTGGTCGCGCTCAAGCACCTCTTGCCCGAGTTCGCCGAGGAGCAGGCCCTTCTCGAGTTGTTCATCGACGAGGCGCGGGTCAGCGCGCGCCTTTCACACCCCAATGTCGTGCAGGTCTTCGAGTTCGCCCGTACCAGGGACTCCGCCTTCTTCGCGATGGAGTTCGTGCATGGGGTCGCCGTCGACCAGTTTTACCGGGCGATCGTTGCGCGCCGGCAAGACTTCCCATTGGCGGCAGTGGCACGCATCGGTGCCGCGGTGGCCGCCGGGCTCCATCACGCCCACCAGCTCGAGGATCTCGATGGACAGCCGCTCGGCGTCGTGCACCGCGACATCAGCCCACAGAACATCCTCGTCTCCTTCGGCGGCGTGATCAAGCTGGTGGACTTCGGAATTGCCAAGGCCACCACACAATCGCACCGTACTCGAACCGGGACCCTGCGCGGCAAGCTCCAGTACATGTCTCCCGAGCAGACGCGCGGCGAAAAGCTCGATGGGCGCTCGGACGTGTTCGCGCTGGGCACGGTGCTCTACGAGCTCGTCGCCGGCGTCTCGCCGTTCGCGCGCTCGAGCGATCCCGAGATCCTGCGCGCGATCGACGCGTGCGAGGTGCCAGCTTTGGCCGGCAGGCGGCCCGGAGTATCGCCGGACCTCGAAGCAGCGATCCTCAAGGCGCTCAGGCGATCCCCGCAGGACAGGTACCCGGATGCGCGGGCGATGCAGGCGGCGCTCGAGCAGGCGGAGCGCGCGTGCCTGGATCGCGACACGAGCGAGCTGCATACCCTTCTCGGTGAGCTCTTCCCCGACCGAGTCAACCTCGGCGACTGGGTCAAGACGCTGCGCAAACCACCCCTCTCCGGGCAGACCCGCACCGCGGCGGACGTCCCTGGCCGCCCCAGGAGTCGAACCACGGTCAATGAAATGCCCGCGCACCGTCAGCGCACCCGGTCGCTGGAGGGGTCAGAACGCCGGGTGAAGACGGCGCGTGGCGCGCGCATCCTGCCAGGGCTCATTCTTGGCGCCGGCGGAGTCGGGCTCTTGGCGGGTGGGTTGTGGGTGGGTCGCAGCAGCCTTTGGGCGATCGCACAAGACCCTGCACCCGCGCCCGCGCTCCGCTCGCCAGATGCGGCGCCGGCGGCTTTGGTGCCACGCACGCCCGAGCCACCTGCCAGACAGATTGAGCCTTCGATCCCGGAAGTGAAGACATCCGCCCGGGTGGTCGACAGGCCCCACCAGCGTCCCGCCGAGAGGCCTGTCCGTACGCCGGTCGTCAGCCGAGGGCCGTCCGAGGCATCGCAGGAATCAGGTTATGTCACTTTCCAGGCGATGCCCTGGGCCTATGTCGAGCTCGATGGCAAGCGTATCGGGATGACCCCCCTGTCGGGACAAAAAGTGGTGGAGGGTGCACATCGGGTGCGGTTCGTGAATCCGGGAGCAGACATCGACGAATCATCGGCGTTTCATCTGAGGGCGGGCGAACACAGGGTGGTCATGGGCCCTCGGCGGGGCGGGCCGCAGCGCGACGCAGGCGTCGCTGACAGGCCGTAACCCATTGTCGAGCGTTCGAGGACGGCATGCTGCTTGCCTCGTCACCCAGCGGATGCACGAAATCGAGGCGAGCGACTGATGCCCATGCCGCGAGCTTGCCTCGTGCTCCTGCTGCCGCTCGCGCAGCTCGGCTGCAAGACCGAGCCGCCGAGGCACACGCTGCGGGCGGTGTTCCCCTCGCTCGCGACCCGAATGGCGACGTCGCGGGTCGGGCTCAGGCTCTGGCCGCTCATGTCGGGTTCCTGCGACCAGCTGGTCTTGGCCGGCGAAAGCGCGAACCTCGACATCGACATCCCGCTGCGCCCCAGCGACCTGGTGGTCGACCTGCCCAAGCTGGCGTCGGGCGGCGCGACCATCCTGGCGGTGGCGCGCAACGTAAGCGGTGAGGCGTTCCTCGCGGGATGCGTCAACGTCAGCATCGATCCCGGGACTGCCCAGGAGGTCTCGCTGCTCTTCGCCGAGACGCGTGGCCGCTGCGATTCTGGCCAGGTGCGCGGCTGCTACGACGGCGCACCAGAGACCGCCGGGATTGGCGGCTTGTGTGTGACGGGCGAGACGGTCTGTGTCGATGGCCGCTTCACCCGCTGTATCGGCGAGCACCTGCCGAGGCCTGAGGTCTGCAATGGGCTGGATGACGACTGCAACGGAATCATCGACGATGGCGCGGTGTGCCAGAGAGCAGGATGCGGAGCCGCGTGTGGCCCCACGCAGGAGTGCTGCGGCGGCCAATGTGCGGAGATCGAGACCAGTAGTACGGACTGCGGCGCTTGCGGCCATCGCTGCCAGGGTGAGAACGCTTGCTGCGGTGGCAGTTGTATCGATCAAAGTGCGGATCTGTTCCACTGCGGCGCCTGTGGCCGCCACTGTGCGACCGGTGAGACCTGCTGTGGCGGCACCTGCGTGGACACGCGATCGAACAGCACGTCTTGCGGCGCCTGCGGCCGCGCCTGCGACCCCGGCCAGCTTTGCTGCTCCAGCGAGTGCGTCCCCACGACGGTCTGCACCTGCGATGCGAGGACCTGTCCGAGCGGTTGCTGCGGCCCGGATGGACAGTGCCACGCCGGAACGACCGCCGACGCCTGCGGAGGGCATGGAGAGCCGTGCAACCAGTGCACGGGGAGCGGGTGCCTCGGCGCGAGGTGCGTGGCCTGCACGACGGGCTGCGTCCACGTCGTGGATGGCGCCGCTGTGTGCAATCCGGAAGGCGCATCCGACTCTCGCGCCTGTGGCAGCGGCGGTGCGCTTTGCGACGCCTGCGGGCCGGGTGAGGGTTGCAGCGCGGGGCATTGCACGACCGCTGCTCGGGACGTTTGGCTCCCCGTCTCGGGGCAAGGTGCACCAGCATCGCGTTACTTCCATACCGCGGTCTTTGCCACGAACGAGATGATCATCTGGGGTGGGAGCTCCGCCGCAGTGCCCTACGAGCGTAGCGGGGGACGCTACGATCCGGGGACCGACACCTGGAGGCCGATGAGCACCGCCGGGGCGCCGAACGGACGCCGCTATCACACCGCGGTGTGGACCGGCAGCGAGATGATCGTCTGGGGCGGCGACGTCGACCCTGCCACGGAGAGCTCGGCGCGCTACCAGCCCGCCAGCGACACCTGGGTGGCCGTCACACAGCAGGGCGCCCCGGTGCATCGTCGGCGCCACAGCGCGATCTGGACCGGGCGCGAGATGATCGTCTGGGGCGGCGACGCAGGAGCCCAGGGGATCAGGCGCGACGGCGGCCGCTACGATCCGGTCGCCGACCGCTGGACGCCGACCTCGATGACCGATGCGCCGGTTGCGCGCCAGGGGCACGGAGCGGTGTGGAGTGGCAGCGAGATGATCGTCTGGGGCGGGGTCCCTTACACGAGAACGGGAGCACGCTACGATCCGGGATTGGATCGCTGGCGTGCCACGGCCCTCGCCAACGCCCCGATCGCGCGCAACTTCCCGAGCGTCGCGTGGACCGAGACGCTGATGCTCGTCGCGGGCAGCGGAGACACGGCGGGCGGGTACGACGCCCGCCGTTACGATCCCGAGGCCGATCGCTGGACCAACATCAGCGACGATGGCCTACCCACGCTCGGGGTGCTGGTGTCGATGGGCAGCGAAGCGTTCATGTGGACCGGAACCGGCAGCCGCAGCATTCCAGGCGCCCGCTACGATCCAGCAGGCGACCGGTGGCGCGCCATCTCCACCGTGGGCGAACCGGCGCCCGGGCTCGTCACTGCGGTCTGGACCGGGCAGGAGGTCGTGGTGTGGGGCGCGCCGGCCGACAACCCTGCAGTCGGGAGCAGCGGCCGCTATCATCCCTGACCGGGAGTCCTCGAGCCCGGGGATATCGAGCGGTCACCCACCCATCATGAGCACGATGGGGTCCCCCAGCACCTGCGACAGATAGGTCACGAAGCGCGCGCCGTCGGCGCCGTCGATGATGCGGTGATCGTAGGTCAGGCAGAGCGGCATCAAGAGGCGCACCTCGGGCTTTCCCTCGCGCACGACGATCTTCTGCTGCGAGCGCGCCACGCCGAGGATCGCCACCTCCGGCCAGCTCACGATGGGCGAGAACGACGTGCCGCCGATGCCGCCGAGGTTCGTGATGGTGAACGTCGCGCCCTTCATCTCGTCCGGCGCCAGCTTCTTGATGCGGGCCCGCGAGGACAGGTCCTCGAGCTCGCGGGCCAGCTCGATCAGCCCCTTGCGGTCGGCATTGCGCAGCACGGGCACGACGAGACCATGCTCGGTGTCCACGGCAATGCCGATGTGGAAATAGCGCTTGAGCACCAGTTCCCCCTTGCCTCCATTGGCGAGAAGGTCGAGCGACGCATTGAACTGCGGCA
>JAHFDS010000028.1 GCA_023248855.1 Myxococcales bacterium | reverse complement strand
GCTCTATCTGCTCGCGTACGCGCGCGAGCTCCTGTTCACGTATCGCCGCCAGTAGGGCATCATCCAGCTCCAGGCCGTGCTCAAGCTCGACTACAAGAACCCGGAAGCCATCGCGCTGCTACGCTCGCTGGGTCACGGCTGAAGCATCGCGCTGGGGCTTTCAGCCTATGGTCTCGAGCCCCCATCTCTCCTTGCTACGTCGAACTGTGGGCCAGCTTCCTGGGTGTGGAGGCCACAAAATGCGTTGACGCCCTCCGGAGCTGACCCCTACGATCGACCCGTGCGACAGCCCGCACCCTTCGGCAAGTACCTCCTGCTGGAGAGGATCAGCGTAGGCGGCATGGCCGAGGTCTTCAAGGCGAAGTCCTTTGGCGTGGAGGGTTTCGAGAAGATCCTCGCCATCAAGCGGATCCTCCCCTCGATGGCCGAGGACGCCGAGTTCGTCGAGATGTTCATCGACGAGGCCAAGATCGCGGGCCAGCTCTCGCACGCCAACATCTGCCAGATCTTCGAGCTCGGTCGGATCGCCGACTCGCACTTCATCGCGATGGAGTTCGTCTGGGGCCGCGACATCCTCCAGATCCAGAATCGTTTCCGGCGGCTCAAGCAGCCCATGCCGGTGGCGATGGCCTGCTTCGTGGCCGCCAAGGTGTGCGAAGGCCTGGACTACGCACACAAGCGCAGGGACGCGCAGGGGCGCGCCCTCGGGATCATTCACCGCGACGTGTCCCCGCAGAACATCCTCGTCAGCTTCGAGGGCGAGGTGAAGATCATCGACTTCGGCATCGCCAAAGCGGTCGGTCGATCCTCGAAGACCCAGGCAGGGGTCCTAAAGGGCAAGTTCGGCTACATGTCGCCCGAGCAGGTGCGAGGGCTGCCGATCGATCACCGTTCGGACGTCTTCGCGGTAGGCACGATCCTGCACGAGATGCTGGCGGGGGATCGCCTGTTCGCCGGCGATAGCGACTTCGCCACGCTCGAGAAGGTGCGCAACGTCGACATCAAGGTGCCGTCGATCTTCAACCACGCGGTGCCCACGCTGCTCGACGACATCGTCATGAAGACGCTGTCGCGGGACCCTGAGGACCGGTACGGCTGGGCCAGCGAGATGCAGGAGCAGCTCCAGGGATTCCTCACGCAGCAAGAGCCGGTCTTCACGTCCAAGGACCTGGCGCGCTGGATGAAGGAGACGTTCGCCGAGGAGCTGGCCCGCGAGCAACAGCAGCTCGAGCAGTACAAGCGTGTCGGTCGCGACGGGCGACTGGCGCCGCCGAGCCCCCCTCCGCAGGCCAGCTCGAAGTCCGGGCGAATGAGGGCCCTGTCGTCGTCGGGGCGATTCCAGGCGGTCTCGGAGCCCGCGCGGCGCTCCCCGCCGCCACCCACGCCCAGGCCCGAGCGACCGCAGGCCCAGGAGTTCGGGGAGGCCGACGCCACGCTGATCGGGGGACCGCAAGCGTTCTCGGGCGACGGCGATGGCCCTCCCGAGACCACCGAGGAGACCCGCAAGGACCGGCTTCGCGCCCGGAGCGCTGGAACGCTCGACGTGGACGACCCGGCGATAAACCTGCTCGACGACGAGGACACGTCGGGGCGCGCGCAGCTCGGCGGGCGGCTCGGGCCGGAGGAAGAAACGCGGGCGGAGCTGTCGAGTGTCCCGCGAGGGATCCGGGCCGCGCCGGACGCCATGACGCTCGGGCCGCCGATGCGGATCAAGGAGCGCGAGGCGACGCCACCGCCCATTCCGTCGTCGGAGCGCCCTGGCCCGAGCGTGATCTACGAGGCGCCCGATGCCCTGCACCTCGATTCGACCGCGGATCTCGGAGAGGCGGCGCGCAAGGTGCGACCGCGTGCCCACACGGGGGGTCTGTGGAGGGACCTCGGCATGGGCGCGGTGTTCTTCGTGCTCGTGGTCGCAGGAGCCTTGCTCGTGCGTGGCCTGGTCAAGAAGGGGGACAGCAGGGGCCGGCCGAAGAGCATGCTGGTCGTCGCGACCATGCCCCCGCGCGAAGGCGACGTGATCGCGCAACCCGTCGGCGGAAAGCCTGGCAGCGAGGTGCGTGGGCGCATCGCCAGCGCCGAGGGCGCCAAGCTCCAGGGCCTCGAGCCCGGCGCCTGGCGGGTCGAGCTGCACGTCGAGGGGCTGGCGCCGCTGTCGAACACCGTGGAGCTCAAGGCCGGCGAGCCCGAGGTGGTGATCTTCCCGCTGCCCGCGGCGGAAGCGAAGGCGGCGGGCCTGCGCCTGCAAGTGCAGCCCCAGGGGGCGGTCATCCTGCTCGACGGGGCGGAGATCGCGGCCGATCGTCTGGTGCCGGTGGCGCCCGGGGCGCACGAGCTGCGCGTGACGAAGCCGGGCTACAGGGATTTCCGCGAGCGGGTCCAGTTCGCGCCTGGATCGGAGGAGAAGCGCTCCGTCACGCTGCAGCTCGGCAAGGCCGTGGTGGACCTGGCGAGCGAGCCGTCCGGCGCGGAGATCATCGTGGACGGGCGATCGGTGGGCACGACGCCGTTCGTCCTCGACGAGCTCGACTTCGGCAGGAGCTACAAGCTCACGCTCAAGCTAGGGGAGCACAAGGAGACCCGAACCGTGACGCCGCGGCCCGAGGAGCCGCGCCGCTCGATGCTGGTGACGCTCGGCAAGCCCGAGGGACGCGAGGACCGAAAGCCCCGAGACACCGATCCTCCGGCCGCGCCCTCCGAGGAGCCCGCGCGGGACGGCAAGACCGGCTACCTCATCGCGAACACGCAGCCCTGGGCGCGCGTGGTGATCGACGGCAAGGATACCGGGCGCTCCACGCCGATCCCGCCCATCTCGAAGATCGCCCTCAAGGAGGGCAAGCACCAGATCACCTTCGTGGTCGGCAAGGGCGATCGCGCGCAGCGCTTCGAGTTCGACGTCAACATCAAGGGCGGCGAGGACTACCGGCTCATCCGGAAGCTGGCCACGGACTGATCTCCGCCGGCTACTTGAACGGCTCGAGGCCGCGCGTGAGGCGCGCCTTGACGCGCTCCTTCTGGCGCACCTTGTACGCGTCGTGGCTGTTCTCGCCGTGCTCGTTCTCGTAGGCGCTCTGGACGTCGAGCACCTGGAACTCGGTCAGGACGAAGACCACGTGCCCATACTCCTCGACCAGGTGCGGCTGCCGCGCGAGCAGCTTGTCGATGCGCAGCGGCAGGTCGACCACGAACGACACGCTCTTGTAGCCAGGCCCCGAGAACTCGTTGCGCATGGCCTTGCGCTCGTTTTCCTCGAGGTCCACGCCGGATTGCAAGCCTGGCGCGAGCCGCGCCAGCGGGCCGGACTCCACCAGCGCGCGGAACGGGACGATCTCGTTGATCGACTCGCCAGGGATGACGTAGTTGAAGGGCAACAGACGGTGGTGGAGCTCGCGCAGGAGCGGCACGATGTCGGCCGCAGCCCGAAGGTGCACCCGGAAGCGCAGCTTGTCGTATAGCTGCGCGGCGATGTTCGCGCGCTTGGCGAGGAGCTTCAAGATCATGGAGTCGCGCTCCTTGCGACTCCACGCGAACTCGCTGATGGAATGGCCGGCCGCGCGGATCTCGTCGACCACGCGCACCACCTTCTCTTCGACCAGGTGGAAGATCTCTTGCTCGGCGATCGGCAGCTTGAACAAGAGCTCGCGGCCGTGCAGGTGGTGCAGGACGTGCATGAGCTTGAGGATCACGCACGCGTAGGTCTGGCGCTTGCCGCGCTTGGACGCGAGCAAGAAGAGCTCGCGCACCGGAGTGTCGTAGGCGACGTCGTCGGGAATGCGGAAGCTGAAGTTGCGCGTCGCGAACTCGACCGACTCGGTGCGGATGCGCTCTAGGCGCTCCAGGTGATCCTCGTTGCCTGGATCGAGCTCCTGCACGCGCAGGAAACGATCGACCTCGGTCAGGGACTCGAAGGCGAGGCGGTGCCAATCGATGACCGACGCTCCCCGGAGGAGCAAGCGCACGGCCTCGAGGTCCTGCAGCGAGAACGCAGCCAGGCGCTCGTAGGTCTGTGCCGCCAGCGCCGCGTCACCGGTGTTGGCCATGGGCCCCTACTTTGGCACGGCCCGGGGCGCGAGGGCACGAGGATCGGATCGCCTGGTGTGAAGCCGCCACGGCCTACCGGCCGAGCAGGTGCCTCTCGAAGAACATCACCAGGAGTTGCTGCGACAGGTCTCGGTTCTCTCGCTTGCGAAAGCCGTGGCCCTCGTTGCGGGCGAGCATGTACCAGACGTCCTTGCCGGCCGCCTTGACGGCCTTGACGATCTGCTCGGCCTCCGTGACCGGCACCCGCGGGTCGTTGGCGCCCTGCAGCACGAAGAGCGCGCTCTTGATCTGGTCGACCCGGGTGAGCGGCGAGATGCCCTGGAGGAACGCGCGCATGTCGGGATCGCGCTCGTCGCCGTACTCGACGCGCCGGAGATCGCGCCGGTAGTCCTTGGTGTTCTCGAGAAACGACACGAAGCTCGAGATGCCGACGTTGTCGGCGCCCGCGGCGATGCGGCTCCCGAAGTGCACGAGCGACGCCAGCGCCATGTAGCCGCCGTAGCTGCCGCCGTAGACGCCGACGCGCTTCGGATCGAGCTCCTTTTGCGTCGCGATCCAGTCGAGGAAGGCGCCGATGTCCTTGACCGAGCCCTCGCGCAGCTTGCCGTTGTCGAGACCGAGGTACCTCTTGCCGTAGCCGTCGGAGCCGCGGACGTTGGGCTCGATGACGGCGATGCCGAGCTCCGCGGCCAGGTACTGGACGAACGCAGAGAAGGTCGGCGTCGCCTGCGCCTCGGGGCCGCCGTGGATGAGGATGAGGGAGGCGCCCGTCGGCTGGCGGGGCTTGAAGTAGAGCGCCGGCACCTCGAGGCCGTCCCAGGACTTGACCTTGATGAGCGACGCCGGCACGAAGTGCCTCTCGTCGAGGCCGCCGGTCTCGCTCTCGGTCCAGCGCTGCAGGGATTTCTTCTTGAGGTCGTAGACGTAGGCGTCGGCGGTGCGGGTCGCGCTCTCGAACCCGAGGCCGAGGCGAGCGGCCTTGCGGGCGAACCTCACCACCCCGATCACGCCCTCGGGGATCGCGCTCACGAGCGCGCGCTTCTTGGTCCTGGTGTCGAGCAGGTAGAGGCGGTCGAGGCCGCCTTCGTTGACGACGAAGGCGAGCGTCTTGCCGTCGTCGCTCATCGCCAGGGTGCCGACGTTCCAGTGGATGTCGCGCGAAAGTGGCGCCAGCTTCTTGGTGCCGAGATCGAGGTGGTAGAGCTCGAGGAAGTCCCCCTCGCGGTCGGACGCCACGAACAGGCCGCGATCGTCCCGGTCCCAGACCGCCCCGCGGTAGCTCGCGTGCTCGCTCTCGGGCGTGACGGCCGTGAGCTGGCCGCTCGCGATGTCCACGACGTGCAGGCGCGAGTGCTCGATCGACTTGTATTCGAGGACGAGCAGCTTGCCGCCGTCGTTCGAGAAGGCGACCGGCGAGAAGTCACCCGAGACCTGGGCGAGGAGGCGGTTTCCGGCCGGGCTCCGGCCGTCGCCGACCCACAGATCCATGTCCTTGCCGTTGCGCGCGTTGGACTTGAAGGCCATGCGCGCGCCGTCCCTCGAGTGAACCAAGGCCTCGTTGCGGTAGGTGCCGTCGGTGATCAGCGTGCGCTGGCCGCTCTGGAGGTCGAGCCGAAAGATCTGGTGGTTCTCGTTGCCGCCCGCGTCCGACGTGAAGGTCACGGCGCTGCCGTCGGGCACGAACTGCAGGCCCGCGACCGGCTCCTTGCCGAACGTGAGCTGGTGACGATCGCCGCCCGGCTGCGACACGAGGTGGGCCTGCGCCGAGGAGCCGAACTCGGTGGTGACGAGGACGCGCCGGCCCTCGGCGTCGAGATCCGCGAACGTCGCGCGCCGGATCGACTGGTACTGCGCCATGCGCTGCTTGAGCGCTTCCGGCACCGGTGGCGTGCCCTCGAGGACGACCACGCGATCGTCCCTGGACGCCGCGGCGGGCGCCTCCGGGCACCTTGGCGCCTCGACCACGGGCGCGGGCGGCGGTGCGGGCGGCGCGGGGGGCGCCTCCGGAGCCGGCAGGGCCTTGCGAGGGGGACAGCAGGCCAGGGCGAGCGTGGAGCAAAGGGCGAGCGCGAGAGGGATCCGCATACGGGCCGCAGTGTGCCCTCAGGGCCGCATGCAGGACCACACGAAACTGGGCAGACCGAGCCCGGGCCGGCTTCCGGATCGCCGAGTAGGCGCTGCGGATTTGTGGCATCCTGCGCGCTCCTTCGTCCGCGGGAGACGGGCGCTGGACCTGGGAGGACGCAATGGAAAAGATCCTGAACTTCATCGGCGGCGAGTGGCGGCCGGCGGCGACCGGCCGCTTCGCCAAGGACCTCAACCCCGCAAACACCGACGAGGTGCTCGCGGAGGCGGCGCTGTCCGACGTCACGGACCTGCACGCGGCGGTGGCGGCGGCGAAGGCCGCGTACCCGGGGTGGAAGAGCACGCCGGCGCCGAGGCGCGGCGAGATCCTGTTCCGCGCGGTCGAGATCATGCGACGCCGGCACGAGGAGCTCGCGCGCGTGCTCACGCGCGAAGAGGGCAAGATCTTCAGCGAGGCCAAGGGCGAGGTGCAGCGCGCCATCAACATCCTCGAGTACTGCGCCGGCGAGGGGCGCCGTCAGTACGGCGACGCGGTGCAGAGCGAGCTGCCGCTGAATTTCTGCTGGACGCAGCGGGAGCCCTACGGCGTCGCGGCGATCGTGACGCCGTGGAACTTCCCGGTCGCGATCCCGGTCTGGAAGGTCGCGCCGGCCCTGGTGACCGGCAACACCGTGGTGTTCAAGCCGGCGTCGCTCACGCCCTTTACGGCCAGGATCGTCACCGAGATCTTCGCCGAGGCGGGGATCCCGAAGGGCGTCCTGAACCTCATCCTCGGCTCGGGCGCGATGGTCGGCGACCACCTGGTGACCCACCCCGACGTCAAGGTCGTGTCGTTCACCGGATCGAACGAGGTCGGCCTGCGCCTCTACGAGCAGGGCGCCAAGCACCACAAGAAGGTGCAGTGCGAGATGGGCGGCAAGAACGCGCTCGTGGTGTTCGCGGACGCCGATCTCGAGCTCGCCGTCGCGGGCACGGTGGGTGGCGCCTTCGGCTCGACCGGGCAGCGCTGCACCGCCACCTCGCGCGCCATCGTGCACGCGGACCTGTTCGAGGCCTACGTCGACAAGGTGTGCGCCGCGGCCGAGAGGTACGTGGTTGGCGACGGGATGAATTCGGCTACGCAGATGGGTCCTTGCGTGGACGCCTCGCAGATGAAGACCGTCACCGACGGCATCGCGCGCGCTCTCGCGGACGGCGCCAAGCTCCGCTGCGGCGGCGGGCGCTTGGCGACGGGCGCGCATGCCAAGGGCTTCTTCCTGCAGCCGACGCTGTTCACCCACGTCGCGCCCGACTCGTTCCTGGCGCAGGAGGAGCTGTTCGGGCCGGTCCTGGCCGTGCTTCCGTTTCGCACCTACGACGAGGCGATGGCGCTCGCGAACAACAGCGCATTTGGCCTGACGTCCTCGGCGTACACGAACGACGTCGGCACGATGATGCGTTTTTGCGCCGACATCGAGACCGGCATCACGCACATCAACTCGCCCACCATCGGGGGCGAGGCGCACCTGCCCTTCGGGGGCATGAAGGCGACAGGCGTCGGCGAGCGCGAGGTCGGCAGGACCGCCATCGAGTTCTACTCGCAGTGGAAGACGGTCTACGTGGACTACACGGGTGCCAGGCGGACCTCGAACGTGTACTGACGGATCCGAGGCGAGCACGGGAGAGACGATGCGGACGTTGATTCAGAACGGGACGGTGGTGACGGCGTCGGACACGCAGGTGGCCGACGTGTGGATCGAGGGCGAGACCATCTGTGCGGTGGCGTCGCCGGCGCTTCGGGCGCAGCTCGGGCAGACCGATCGCGTGATCGAGGCCCGGGGCAAGTACGTCATCCCCGGCGGCATCGATGCCCACACGCACCTCGACATGCCCTTTGGCGGCACGGTGTCCGCGGACGACTTCGACACCGGCACGGTGGCGGCGGCGCACGGCGGCACCACGACCGTCATCGACTTCGCGATCCAGCAGAAGGGCGGCTCGCTCAAGCAGGCGCTCGATGCCTGGCATCAGAGGGCGGAGGGCAAGGCCTCGACCGACTACGCGTTCCACATGATCGCCACCGACCTGCCGCCGGGGCAGCTCTCGCAGATGGCGGACATCGTCGCCGAGGGCGTGACGAGCTTCAAGCTGTTCATGGCCTACCCGGGCGTGCTGCTGCTCGATGACCAGTCGATCTTCCGCGCGATGCTGCGCGCGGGCGAGCTCGGTGCGCTCATCACGATGCACGCGGAGACGGGCCTTCCGATCGACGTGATCGTCGAGCGGGCCCTGGCCGAAGGCAAGACGGCGCCGATCTACCACGCGCTCACGCGGCCGGAGGCGGCCGAAGCGACCGGCACCGAGCGCGCGATCGCGCTCGCGGAGATGGCCCAGGTGCCCGTCTACATCGTGCACCTCTCGGCGCGGCGCGCGCTCGAGCGCGTGATGGAGGCGCGGGACCGCGGCTTGCCTGCGTATGCAGAGACGTGCCCACAATACCTGTTCCTCGACGAAGACGCCCTGCGCGGCAAGCCCGGCGACGAGTTCGACGGCGCGAAGTACGTGTGCACGCCACCGCTTCGGCCAAAGCACCACCACGAGCACCTCTGGCGTGGGCTGCGCAACCACGACCTCCAGGTCGTGGCCACGGACCACTGTCCGTTCTGCATGAAGGGGCAGAAGGACCTCGGCAGGGAGAGCTTCGCCAAGGTCCCGAACGGCATGCCGGGCGTCGAGACGCGGCTGCACCTCCTGTGGGAGGGCGTACGCGAGAAGCGCATCAGCATGAACCGCTTCGTCGAGATCACGGCGACCGCGCCGGCGAAGATCTTCAGCCTGTACCCGAAGAAGGGCACGATCGCCGTCGGCAGCGATGCCGACGTCGTGGTGTGGGACCCGCATCGGTCCCTCCGCCTCTCTGCCGAGAACCTCCACATGCGCGTGGACTACGCGGCCTACCCGGACAGGACCGTGGTGGGCGCGCCCGAGTTGGTGCTCTCTCGCGGCCAGGTGCTGGTCGAGGACGGCAAGTGGGTCGGCAAGAAGGCCGGTGGCCGGTTCCTCAGGCGTGGGACCTTCGCGCTCTGATAGCCGCGGTCAGCCGATCGCGATCGCGATCTTGCCGAAGTGCGCGCCGGCGCGCAGGTGCTCCAGCGCCGCGCGCGTCTCGGTCAGGGGAAACACGCGGTCCACGACCGGATGCACCTCGTGCTCCGCGAACGCGCGGTTCATGGCCTCGAAGGTGGCACGGCTGCCGACGAGCACGCCCTGCAGGCGGATCTCCTGCATGAGCACCGGACGCAGGTCGAGCGACGGCGCCCGGTTCCCGCCGAGCACGCCGATGATGGCGATCTGCCCGCCGACGCGCGTCGCCTTGATGGACTGCTCGAGCGTACCCGCGCCGCCGACCTCGATGACCACGTCCACGCCCTCGGGACAGAGGGCACGCGCCGCCTTGCCCCACTCGGGCGTCGTCTGGTAGTTGATGCCCGCGAACGCCCCGAGCCCGCGCGCGCGCTCGAGCTTCTCGTCCGACGACGACGTCACGATGACCCGCGCCCCGCACATGCGCGCGATCTGCAGCGCGAACAGCGACACGCCTCCGGTGCCCTGCACGAGCACCACGTCGCCCGGTTGCACCTTGGCGTGCCCGACGAGCGCGTTCCAAGCGGTGACCGCCGCGCAGGGCAAGGTCGCCGCCTCCGCGTCGGAGAGGTAGGCGGGCACCCGCACCACGCCGTCCGCCGAGAGCACCATGTGCGTCCGCAGGGTGCCATCGAGCGGCCCCCCGAGGCTGCCGCGAAGCTTGTCACGCGCCGGCGCGCCGTCGAGCCAGGTCTGCGAGAAGACAGGGCTCACCCGGTCGCCGATCGCGACGCGCGTGACGCCCTGCCCCACCGCCTCGACGATGCCCACACCGTCCGAGCCGGGCACGATGGGCAGTGTCAGCCTCGGGTTGTACTTGCCCTCGACCATCAGGAGGTCGCGGTAGTTGAGCGACGCGGCGCGGAGCGAAAGGCGCACCTGACCGGGCCCTGGAGCGGCGTCCTGCCGCTCGACAACGGATAGGCCATCCAGGCCGAAGCGGGCGATCTCGAGGGCGCGCATGGTGGCCGACTCTACTGCAGATGGCGCGCACCCGATGCTTCCGTTGAGCTGCGCCCGCTAGGGCGTTACCCTAGCGGGCTCACGGGAGGCCGCCATGAACGTCACCGAAACCACTGCGCAGCACACCTACGGCACCTGGCGCGTCCAGAAGGGCTGGAAGCCGCTCCACGTCGCCAAGGCCGAGGGCTGCTACTTCTGGGACGCGGGCGGCAAGCGGTACCTCGATCTGTCGTCGCAGCTCATGTGCTCGAACCTCGGCCACCAGAACCAGGCCGTGGTCGACGCCATCTGCGAGCAAGCGCGCAAGCTCGCGTTCATCAGCCCCGCCTTCACCTGCGACGTGCGCGCGGAGGCCTCGCTCAAGCTCCTCGAGGTCATGCCAAGGGGCCTCGACAAGTTCTTCTTCACGACGAGCGGCACCGAGGCCAACGAGGCGGCCATCAAGATCGCGCGCGCCTACACCGGCAAGCACAAGGTCATCGCGCGCTACACGAGCTACCACGGCTCCACGGCGGGCTCGATCGCGTGCACCGGCGACCTGCGGCGGTGGTACGTGGAGCCGACGAGCGGGAAGATCCCAGGCGTCGTCTTCGGCCCCGAATGCAACTGCTACCGCTGCCCGCTCGGCCGGAGCTACCCCGACTGCGGCATCGCGTGCGCCGACTACCTCGAGTACATGATCACGCACGACGAGAACGTGGCGGCCGTCATCCTCGAGCCGATCGTGGGGACGAATGGCATCCTCGTGCCCCCCAAGGAGTACCTGCCGCGGCTCGCCGACATCTGCAAGCGCCAGGGCGTGCTGCTCATCGCCGACGAGGTAATGAGCGGCTGGGGCCGCACCGGCAGCTGGTTCGCGGTCGAGCACTGGGGCGTGACGCCCGACATCCTGGTCACGGCCAAGGGCATCACGAGCGCGATGGCGCCGCTCGGCGTCTGCGCGACCAGCCGCGAGATCGCGAACCACTTCGACGAGCACATGTTCGCGCACGGCCACACCTACGAGGCGCATCCGCTCACGCTCGCGCCCGCGATCGCGGCGATCGACGAGTACAGGCGCCTTGGCCTGCTGGAGCGGGCGTGCACCATGGGCGAAAAGCTCGGCGCGCGCCTGCGCGGGCTCGCCGACAAGCATCCTTCGATCGGCGATGTGCGCGGGATGGGCCTGTTCTGGGCGATCGAGCTGGTGCGCGACCGCAAGACCAAGGAGCCGCTGGCGGTGCCCAAGGACAAATACCTCGCTGCGCTGCCCGCAGCGACGGCGCGAAAGCCGATGACGATCGATCAGGTCACGGCGGATCTGATGGCGCGTGGCGTGTTCTGCATGGGCTGGGTGAGCCACCTCGTCATCGCCCCGCCGCTCATCATCGACGATGCTCAGCTCGACGAGGCGATCGACGCGCTCGACGGCTCCCTCGCGATCGCCGACCGAGCGATCTGAAGCGGCGACTCGGGCAGCACTACAAGTTCACCTTCGCTTTCGCCTGGATGGCGATCTTGCCGCTCAGAAAACCGGTCACCTGCTGACCGGCCGGCACGAGGATCTCGCTCCGGAGGATCACGTTGAACGGCGAGCCCGCGTTCGCGAGGAACATGCCGAGCTGCTTCTCCCCGTCGCTGGTGAACTCCAGATCGAACTCCCCGGTGTCCTTGAGCTTGAGCATCGGGATGGTCCCTATCCGCACCTCGTCGGGGTGGCTCTCCATCTTCGCGACGAACAGAGACATCTCGGGAAGAGCCACCGACAGCGTGTTGCCGCCGTTTGCGATCTCGACCCACACCCGGCTGATGCGCAGGTCGGCGAGCGAGGTCGCGTCGCGCAGCGCGGGCACGTCGCGGAGCTTGATCGCCAGGGTCACCCCGGTGGCCCCCACGGGACCGATGGGCACGCGTGCCGAGCACATGCCGTCGCAACGCAGGACGCCCTGCACCTTGGCGCAGTCCACCGCCGAGACGCTGCCCGGACAGCACTGCTCGACCCCGGTGCACGCGGTCGCCGGAACCATCCAGGGCGGGAAGTTGCCGGCCACGGCGTCCACCCTGAAGTCTGACGTGACCTTGAACTCCTGCTCGGTGAGCTTCTCGAGCAGGCTGCAGGAGCCCAGCACGGCGGCGAGCGCCGCCATCGCGAGCACTTGAAGCGCTTTCACGCGAACCTCCAGGCTAGGACAACCTAATCTTCACGGGCGCCGGCCTTCGACCGGAAAAGTACGACACCAGTCTAGCAGCGGCCGCAGCGCGATCGCCTGCCATCGCACAGGCATGTGACGTGGGTACAGCTCCCGCCGCAGGACGCCGGCGCCAACGTCTGCCGGCTACCGCGACGGACCGGCGGACACGGCGGCGAGCAGGCGTTCGACGGCAGCGTAGGGATCGAGCCGGCGGCCAGCGACCTCCGCGACCAGGGCCTCGAATCCGCCCGGCCAAGAAGCCTCGGCGGCCGCCACCACCCGGTCGCGGATCAGCTCGCCGAGCTGGGCGCGCGCCCACATCCCGCGACGCTCGATCACGAGGTCTCCGGCCTTGGCGCGGCAGCGATCGATCGCCCCGGCGAGGTCGGCGATGCCGTCGCCACGAACGGCGACGGTCTTGACGATCTCGACCTCACGGGCCTTGCCGGCGCGGAGATCGAGCATGTACGTGAGGTCCCGCACCGTACGATCCGCGCCCTCGCGGTCGGCCTTGTTCACCACGAGGACGTCCGCGATCTCGAGGATGCCCGCCTTGATGGCCTGGATGTCGTCACCGAGCCCCGGCACGGTCACGACGACGCAGGCATGGGTCGCGCCGACCACGTCGACCTCGGCCTGGCCGACGCCCACGGTCTCGACCAGCACGATGTCGAACCCCATCGCGTCCATCACGGTCACGATGTCCGCGGTCGAGCGCGACAGGCCCCCGAGGTGGCCGCGCGTCGCCACCGAGCGGATGAAGACGCCGTCGTCGGTGGCGTGGCGCTGCATGCGGATGCGGTCGCCCAGGATCGCGCCGCCCGAGAACGGGCTCGTCGGATCGATGCACACGACGCCCACGGTCTTGCCGAGCGCCCGGTAGTGCGTGATGAGCGCGTCCACCACGGTCGACTTGCCCGCCCCCGGGTTGCCGGTGACCCCGATGAGGAAGGCACGCCCGGCATCGGGGTAGAGCGCCTGGAGCCGCTCGACCCCGGCGGGGAGGCGGTCGTCGAGATCGCGCATCAGGCGCGCGGCGTCACGAAAGGACAGCTTCATGGCGCGTCAGGGCCTGAGGAGCTCGCGAGAGATCACGAGGCGCTGGACCTCGTTCGTACCCTCGCCAATCTCGCAGAGCTTGCAGTCACGCAGGTAGCGCTCGACCGGGAACTCGCGGGTGTAGCCGTAGCCCCCGTGGATCTGGATGGCACTATTGCACGCGCGCATCGCGGCCTGGGCCGCCCACAGCTTGCACACCGACGACTCGATCGTGGTGCGCTGCCCGCGGTCGTGCATCCATGCGGCTCTCCAGATGAGTAGCCGCGCGGCGTCGAGCTCGGTCGCCATGTCCGCGAGCATGAACCCGATGGCCTGGAACTCCGCGATGGGCTTCCCGAACTGCTGGCGATCGCGCGCGTACCGGGCGGACTCCTCGAGCGCGCCCCGACCGAGGCCGAGCGCCAGCGCGGCGATGCCGATGCGGCCGCGGTCGAGGATGCGCAGGGTGTCGCGAAAGCCCGAGTCGACGCCGCCGAGGCGATTGTCGTCCGGGACCCAGCAGTCCTCGAGGATGACCTCCGACGTGTCGGAGGCGCGCATGCCGAGCTTCTCGATGTGCCGGCCGGGCCGGATGCCCGGCCGCTCGCGCTCGACAATGAACGCCGTCAGGCCGTTCTGCTTCTTCGCTGGCGTCGTGGACGCGAGGATGATGTAGACGCCCGCCACCGACCCCTGCGTGATGAAGGTCTTGGTGCCCGTGAGCACCCAGCCGCCGTCCCGGGGGGTGGCGGTCGTGCGAGCGGCGCCGGCGTCCGAGCCGGAGCCGGGCTCGGTCAAGCCCCAGGCGCCGAGGATCTCGCCCCGGCACAACCGCGGCAGCCACTTTTCCTTCTGCGCGTCGTTGCCGGCGAGCGAGATGTGGCCGCCGCCGAGCGAGTTGTGCGAGGCCACGGTGAGGGCGACGGAGCCATCCGCGCGCGCGATCTCCTCCATCGCGACGACGTAGTCCATCATCGACATGCCCGAGCCGCCGTACCTCTCGGGGTGACACATGCCGAGCAAGCCCAGCTCGGCGAGCTTGGGCACGAGCTCCATCGGGAGCTTCTCTTCCTCGTCCCAGCGGCGCGCGTGCGGGATGATCTCGCGCGCGCAGAAGTCGCGCACGGTTCGCTGGAGGATCTTCTGGTGGTCGTTGAGCTCGAATTCCATCGTCGTTACCGCCTACTTCTTGAAGCGCTGCTCGGGGCCCCCTGGCGCGTAGATCTGCAGGACCCTCGCGCCCTTTCCGACGCGGCCAGCGTGCGGGACGCCCGGCGGGACATGCAGCACGGTGTCCTTCTCCGCCTTGAGCGTCATGCCCCCGGAGATCAGCTCGGCGTCGCCCTCGACGACGTAGAGGATCTCGGCCTCCCCCGCGTGCTTGTGCTCCGGCACGGCAGCGCCAGCCTCGAGCTCGAGGACGCCCAGGTAGGCCTGGTGGCCGCCGGTCTTCTCGGGATCGAGGAGCAGCTGCGCCCTGCCCTTGCCGCCCGCGAGCGGAATCGGCTTGACGTCGGCCGGCTGGACGATCACGAACGGCTGCTCGGTCGCCTCGGGCTTGCCCCGGATGACCTCGTAGTCGTCGCGCTTGGTCGGATCGCGGAACACGCGCTCGGGACCGAGCGGCGCGAAAACCTGCAGCATCCGCAAGGGCTTCTGCGGCGACTGCACGTCGAACGCGTGCGCCGCCCCGGGCTTGACGAAAACGGCCATGCCGGGGCCGAGCTCGCCCGGCGGAACCCCGGGCGCGAGGATCCGCCCCTTGCCCTCGAGCACGTAGAGCAGACGCGCCGACCGCGGCAGGCGCTGCATCGCCACGCGCGCCTTGGGTGAGATGTAGAGCAAGGACAGCGAGGCCTTGTGCGCGCCGCTCTGCTCGTCGAGGAGCAGCGTGGTGCGCATGGGCGGCTGGTGCTTCTCGCCGGGCTTCGGCGCCGGCACCACCGTGCCCTCGGCGAGCTTCACCGCCGAGATCGAGGGCGCCGCGGACGCCCAATGCGACCAGGCGAGCACGCAGGGCACGATCGCGAGCCGCGCGCGCATCACGCGACCTTCGGGCGGACGTGCGACTCGACCCAGCCGATGATGTCCTGCGTCGATGTGCCAGGGCGGAAGATCTCGGAGACGCCGATCCGCTTGAGCTCGAGGACGTCCTCGTCGGGCACGATGCCGCCGCCGAAGACCGCCACGTCGCCCGCGCCGCGCGCCTTGAGCGCCTCCAGCACGGCCGGAAAGAGCGTCATGTGCGCGCCCGACATGATCGACAGGCCCACCGCGTCCACCGACTCCTGGAGCGCGGCGGAGGCGATCATCTCGGGCGTCTGGTGCAGGCCCGTGTAGACCACCTCGTAGCCGGCGTCGCTGAGCGCGCGGGCGACCACCTTGGCGCCACGATCGTGGCCGTCGAGTCCCGGCTTGGCGATGAGGATGCGGAGCTTGCGGTTGCTCATGGGCTCACTTCTTCGAGCGACAGGCTCGAGCTACGGACCCGCCACGGCGCGGCTGATGACGATCCGCTGCACCTGGCTCGTGCCTTCATAGATCGTCGTCACCCGCACGTCACGCAAGAAGCGCTCCACGGGGAACTCGCGCGTGTAGCCGTAGCCACCGTGGATCTGCACGGCGCGGTCGCAGATGCGGTTGGCGCGCTCGGAGGCGTAGAGCTTGGCCATCGCCGCCTCGGTCGAGAACGGCTGGCGGCGCTCCTTGCGCAGCGCCGCGCGGCGCACGAGCAGGCGGGAGGCCTCGAGCTCGGTGGCCATGTCGGCCAGCATGAACTGGATGGCCTGGAAATCGCCGATGGGGTGGTCGAACTGCTTGCGGTCGCGCGAGTAGCGGACCGCGCAGTCGAGCGCCGCGCCGGCGATGCCGCAGGCTTGCGAGCCGATGCCGATGCGGCCGCCGTCGAGCGCCATCATCGCGATCTTGAAGCCCTCGCCTTCCCTGCCGAGCAGCGCCTCCGGGCCCACACGCACGTCCTCCAGGAGGAGCGGCACCGTGGTCGAGCCGCGAAGGCCCATCTTGTCCTCGGGCTTGCCCGCCGAGAGGCCCTTGGTGCCGCCCTCGACCAGGAAGGCGCTGATGCCCCGCGTGCCCGCGGCGGTGTCGGTCTTGGCCCAGACGACCAAGAGGCCCGCGCGGTCGCCGCTCGTGATCCACTGCTTCTGGCCCGACAGGACGAAGCCCGCCCCGTCCTTCCTGGCCACGGTCGCCATCGCGCCCGGATCGCTGCCGGCCTGCGGCTCGGACAGCGCGAACGCGCCCGCGACGTACTCGCCGCCGACCAGGCGCGGCACGTGCTGCCGCTTCTGCGCGTCCGTGCCGAAGGTCGTGACGACCTCGGCGACCATGTTGGTCACGGCCATCGCGACCGACACCGAGGCGTCCGCCCGCGAGATCTCCTCCATCGCGAGCGAATACGCGAGCGCCCCCGCCTCCGCGCCGCCCAGCGCCTCGGGGATGTTGACGCCGAGCAGGCCCAGCTTCGCCAGATCGCCGAGCTCGCTCGCCGGGAACGTGCTCGCGCGGTCCCGCGCGCTGGCTCTCGGGACCAGCGTCCGCGTCGCGTAGTCGCGGGCGGCCTGCTGGATCATCCGCTGGGTGTCGTTGAGATCGAAGTCCATGTCGGCTCCATCAGAGGGTGAGCGTCAAGAGCGCCACCGCGCCCATCGGATCGGGCATCGCGGCCTCGAGCGCCTTGTCGACCAGGCACGCGGCGGTATCGTCGTCCGCGTTGGCGACGCCCGCGGACACCACGCGACCGCCGGGTCCGACGTACATGGCGAGCACCGCGCCGCGCCCCCTGCAGGGCGAGATCTTGTGCTTGAGCTTGCTCAGCTTGGCCGGCTTGATCGCGGCCTCGGCCCACTCGACCACGCCGTGGCGCCGCTGGATCTCGATCGGGTAGGTGAACTCCGCGTCGGCGCCACCCGCGGGGCGATCCCACGCGAAGGTGCGCACGATCCAGAGGAGGCAACGCTCCACGTCGCGCGAGCCGATCGTGTTCATGAGCAGGACTTGCCTCGCGCGTCCGTCCCGGGAGACACGGACCTTGAGCTCGAGCTGGCCGCCGACGTAGGGCTTGCTCTTGCGCACGCCGTCGATGCAGGTCGTGACGTCGCGCCAGTGCGCGCGGAACGGCGCCTGGATCTGCATCTCGTCCAGCGTACCCATGACGCCCGCCACGCGCATGCCGTCGTCGACGGGCCTCGGCGGCACGGGCCGGGTCGGCGACGGCGCAGCCGCGACGGTCGTAGGGGAAGGCGCGACCGGCGCCGGCGCCGGCGCCGACGAGCACGCCGTCATGGCCGCGGCGACAAGCGCCGCGATTCGACTGCGATCCAGCTGGCGGCTGGCGGCGTTCGACCTCAGAAATTTGGCCTGAACTGATAGGGCCACGACGTCTCGAGGACGTCCGGGAGCTGCGGGAAGGAGAACTTGCCGATCGTCTCGACGACGCACTGCTGGAATTGCTCGGTGGCCCCCTCCTGGGAGGTCACTTCGGCCGAGAGCACGTCGCCGTTCTTGCCGATGTGCACCTTGACGGTGACCGACGCGACGAGGTTCATGTTCTTGGTCCGCTCGATCTCGTCGCGGTAGCAGCCGTTGAGCGCGCTCTGCTTGTCGCGAAAGGTCTGGTTGACCTCGTCCAGCTTCTCCGGGGGCAGCGCGCTCGGATCCACGCCCGTGCTGCCGGCCGCCCCGGTGGGCGCCTTGGGTGGCGGCGCACCGCCGGAGCCGCAGCCGAGCACCATCCCCAGGAGCAGCGTCGCGATCATCCTCGTCATGTTTGCCCTCGCTTGTCCCCAGACCTGACGTTAGTCCTTCACCAGCGAGCGCGCGATGACGAGCCGCTGCACCTCGCTCGTGCCCTCGTAGATCTCCGTGATCTTGGCATCACGGAAGTGTCGCTCGACGGGGTAGTCGCTGACGTAGCCGTAGCCGCCGAAGATCTGCACGGCCTCCTTGGCCGCGCGGTTCGCGACCTCGCTCGCGAAGACCTTGGCCATCGACGACTCGGTCGAGTGGCGCACACCCCGGTCCTTGAGCGTCGCGGCGCGCCAGATGAGCAGGCGCGCCGCGTCGATCTCCGTCGCCATGTCGGCCAGCTTGAAGGCGATCGCCTGGTGCTGCGCGATGGGCTTTCCGAACGTCTTTCGCTCCTTGGCGTACGCCATCGCATCCTCGAGCGAGGCGCGCGCGATGCCGAGCGCCTGCGAGGCGATGCCGATGCGACCGCCGTCGAGCGTGTGCATCGCGACCTTGAAGCCCTCGCCGGGCTTGCCGAGCAGCTGGTCGTCCTTGACGAACACGTCGGTGAAGAAGATCTGGGACGATGGCGAAGCGCGGATGCCGAGCTTCTGGTCGGTGGGACCGATCTCGATGCCCTTGGCCGCGAGCTCGACGATGAACGCGGTGATGCCGCGAGTGCCCTTGTCGGGCTCGGTCATCGTGAACACGAGCGCGAGGTCCGCGACCGGGCCGTTCGTGATCCAGTTCTTGGTGCCGTTCAGGACCCAGCCGCCGTCTTTCTTGACGGCCATGGTCTTCTGCGCGGCGGCGTCGCTGCCGGCCTCGGGCTCCGACAGGCAGAAGCAACCGAGCTTCTGGCCGGCCGCGAGGGGCTTTAGGAACCGCTCCTTCTGTGCGTCCGTCCCGAACTTGAGGATCGGGTCGCACACGAGCGAGTTGTTGACGCTCATGATGACGCCCGTCGACGCGCACGCGCGAGAGATCTCCTCCATCGCGAGCGCGTAGGACACGTTGTCCATGCCCGCGCCGCCCCACTCCTCGGGCACCGCGATGCCGAGGAAGCCGAGCTCCGCCATGCGCGCGACCAGCGCCTTCGGATAGCGCTTGTGTTGATCATTTTCGGCGGCAACCGGCAGGACTTCCTTGGTCGCGAAGTCCCGCGCCGTCTTCTGGATGAGCGTCTGCTCCGGGGTCAACTCGAGATCCACCGCTTCTCCTTACCGTCTTCCGGTCATTCGGGCTCGTGCCCGTGCTCGTGCTAGCGTCCCTCGAACTGCGCCTCGCGCTTGTCCAGAAACGCGCGCATGCCTTCCTTCTGGTCCGCCGTGCCGAACCCGGCCGCGAACAGCTCGCGCTCGATGGCGTTGGCGGTGACGAGGTCGGTGCCCTCGCCCAGGCGAATGGCACGACGCGCGGCCTGCACGGCCAGGGGGCCGTTCTTGGCGATCCGCTCCGCGATCGCGCGGCACTTCGGCCCGAGCTCCTCGGGCGGCACCACCGAGCTCACGAGGCCGATGCGCAGCGCCTCGTCCGCCGCGATCACGTCGCCGGTCACGCACAGCTCACGCGCGCGGGCCACGCCGACGCGTCGCGACAGGCGCTGCGTGCCACCGAAGCCGGGGATGACGCCGAGCTTGACCTCGGGCTGGCCGAACTTCGCCTTGGCCGAGGCGTGGATGAAGTCGCAAGCGAGCGCGAGCTCGCAGCCGCCCCCGAGCGCGAAGCCGTTGACCGCCGCGATGCTGACGAAGGGCGCGCCCTCGAGCGCGTCGCCGAGCGCATGGCCCTCCCCTGCGAAAGCACGGGCCTCTTCCATCGACATATCCGCCATCGCGGATATATCAGCGCCCGCCACGAAGGCCTTGTCACCCCCGCCGGTCAGGATGACCACCCGCGTGCCGCCGCCCGACAGCTCCGCCACCGCCGCCCGCAGCTCCGCCACGGTCTGACGATCGAGGGCGTTGAGCACCTTCGGCCGGTCGATCGTGACCGACGCGATCGCCCCCGCTTCTACTCGAATGTTCTGATAGCTCACAGCGTTCGACCTTTCGACGGCGCGTCTGCGCGCCTCAGCTGTACGTATAGAACCCGCGGCCCGCCTTGCGCCCGGTCCAGCCCGCCGCCACGTACTGGCGCATGAGCGGGCACGGACGGTACTTGTCATCTCCGAGCTCGCGCTGCATGACGGTCAGGATCGAAAGGCACGTGTCGAGGCCGATGAGATCCGCCAGCTCGAGCGGGCCCATCGGGTGGTTCAAGCCGAGCTTGACGGCCGTGTCGATGTCCTGCGCGGTCCCGAGGCCCTCGTAGAGCGCGAAGCAGGCCTCGTTGATCTGCGGCAAGAGCAGGCGGTTGACGATGAAGCCGGGGATGTCCTTCGACAGCACGACGGTCTTCTCGAAGCGCTCGGCGAGCGCGACCGTGGTCTGGTAGGTTACGTCGCTGGTCGGCAGTCCGCGCACGATCTCGACCAGCTTCATGAGCGGCACCGGGTTCATGAAGTGCATCCCGATGACCTGATCCGGCCGCTTGGTCTGCGCCCCGAGCAGCGTGATCGAGATCGACGAGGTGTTGGACGCGAGGATCGCGCTCGGCTTGGCGACCCGGTCCATCTCCACGAAGATCTTCTGCTTGAGCGCCTGCTCCTCGGTCGCCGCCTCGACGATGAAGTCGGCCTGCGCGAGATCGCCGTAGCTCGACGTCGGCTTGATGCGCGCCACCGTCGCCTTCCAGTCGGCCTCCGCCAGCTTGCCCTTTTGCACCAGCTTCTCGAGCTGCGTGGCGATGGTCTTCTGGCCGCGCTCGGCCATGTCCGGCGAGGCGTCGAGCAGCACCACCTCGAGGCCCTTCTGCGCCGCCACCTGCGCGATGCCCCGGCCCATCTGGCCGGCACCGATCACCCCGAGCTGCTTGACGCCGCTCACAGGCGCTCCACCGCGAGCGCGATGCCCTCGCCGCCGCCGATGCAAAGGGCCGCGACGCCGCGCTTCTCGCCGCGCTCGGCCATCGCCGACAGCAGCGTGACCAGGATGCGCGTGCCACTCGCGCCGATCGGGTGCCCGAGCGCGACCGCCCCGCCCCAGACGTTGCAGCGGTCCGCGCGGATGTCGAGCATCGCCAGGTTTGCGAGCGCGACCACCGCGAAGGCCTCGTTGATCTCCCAGAGGCCCACGTCGGACGCGGTCCAGCCGGCCCGCTCGAGGCAGCGGTTGATCGCGCCGACGGGCGCGGTCGTGAACCACTCGGGCGCCTGCGCGAACTGCCCGTGCGCCACGATGCGAGCGATCGGCTTCGCGCCAGTCTGCTTGGCCCTGTCGGCGCTCATGAGGACGACCGCCGCGCCGCCGTCGTTGATCGACGAGGCGTTGCCCGCCGTGACGGTGCCGGCCTTGTCGAACGCCGGGCGCAACGCCCCGAGCTTCTCGAGGTCGCCCTTCTTCGGCTCCTCGTCCTCCGTGACGGTCACCGAGCCCTTGCGACCCGCGATCTCCACACCAGAAATCTCGGCCTTGAACTTGCCATCGGCCTGCGCCTTGAGCGCGCGCCGGTACGACTCCGCCGCGTAGGCGTCCTGCGCCTCGCGCGAGATCGCCTTCTCCTTCGCGCACAGCTCCGCGCAGGTGCCCATATGCACATCGCCGTAGGGATCCCACAGGCCGTCGGTGATCATCGAGTCGATCACCTGGCCATGCCCGAGCCGGTAGCCGGTGCGCGCCTTGGGCAGGAGATAGGGCGCGTTCGACATCGACTCCATCCCACCCGCGACGACGAGGTCGGCGCTGCCGGTGGCGATGGCCTGCGCGCCGAGGATGACCGTCTTGAGGCCCGAGCCGCAGACCTTGTTGACCGTCGTGCACGGCACGCTCTTCGGGATGCCCGCGCCGAGCGAGGCCTGCCGCGCGGGCGCCTGGCCCACGCCGGCGGGCAGCACGCTGCCCATGTAGACCTCCTCGACCGCGTCCGCCGACACGCCGGCCCGCTCGAGCGCGCCCCTGATGGCGACCTGCCCGAGCACGGGCGCCTTGACGTCGGCGAGCACCCCCTGGAATGCACCGATGGGCGTACGGGCGCCCCCGGCGATCACGACCTCGCGCATGTGCTCCTCCTGATCCGGAAAGCAGCCTGGTTCCTAAAGAACCTCGAGTGGATATCCCACGCCGCGGCCGAGGTCAACGAGTCCCCGCAACCGCCGGCTCTCCTTGACTTCCTCTGGACCGAGGCGTAGAACGCGGGGCTCTTACCGGAGGATCCAGCAGTGGCCAACGTGAAGTCGGCAGAGAAGCGGAATCGGCAGCGCCTCAAGGTGCGCGTCTCGAACGTCACCCAGAAGTCGGCCATGCGCAGCAAGATCAAGGACGCGCGCAGCAAGCTCGCGTCGGAGCCCGCGCAGGCGACGGCCGACGTCAAGCAAGCCATCGAGGCGCTCGACAAGGCCGCGCAGAAGGGCCTCATCAAGAAGCAGACCGCCGCTCGCCGCGTGTCGCGCCTGCAGAGGGCGCTCAACGCCGCGCAGGCGACGAAGTAGCCGTCCGCGCCCGCAACGCGCACATCCCGAGCACCATCCGGTCGACCAGGAGGTCGTCGTCATTGCGCGACGACTTGAGGAGTCGATCCGTCTCCGCCACCAGCAAGAGCACGCGCTCGAGCGCCTGCACCGAGAACCCCGCCGCCTGGCCGAGCAGCTTCTCCGCCACGAATGGCGGCACACCGAGGGTCTGCGCGGCGTCGAACTTGTTCGCGCGCGCCGGCAGCGTCTTGGTGGCCATGAGCTGCCGCACCGTGCGCCCGAGCATCGTGCACACCTTGACCGGCGCGGCGTCCTCGGGCGGCAGCGCGCGCAGGAGCCGCAGCGCGCGCTCCACCGAGCCCTGCCCAATTGCGTCGGTGAGCTCGAAGATCGAATGCTCTCGCCGCGCCACCAGCACCGCCCGCACGGCGTCCTCGCCGATGCGCGTCTCGCCGCCGCCCGGCGCTGCCGTGGCGCTCACGTAGAGCGAGAGCTGCTCCACGGCGTTCGCGATCTCGCCGGCATCGAGCGGCACGATCTCGAGGAACGCGGTGAGCGCCCGCGCCTCGAAGCGCACGCCGCGCGCCTGGGCCTCGCGCTCGATGAGCGCCCGCGCGGAGGCGTCGTCCCGGGGCGGATCGAACGAGAACAGGACGCCATCCTTCTTGAGCCGCGCGAAGAGCTTGAGGCGCCCGTCGGCCTTGTCGCCGAGGAGCACGAGGCACGTGCTCGGCGAGGGCGACGCGAGGTAGCCGAGGAGGGTCTCCGCGGCGTCCCCGTCGAGGAGCTCGACCCCCCGCACGAGCACGAGCCGCCGCCGGGCCAGAAACGGCATCGTGTTGCTGGCGCTCACGATGCGCGCGGCCAGCTCGGCCTTGTCCCCGGGTGACTGGGCATCGAACGCGTCGGTCGCCAGATCCGCCCCCCCATCCGGGTGCGCCGCCGCGCGGATCGCGGCGAGCGCGCGGTCCACCTCGATCCGGCTCTCGCCCACGAGGCAGTAGACGAGCGCCAGGGTCTCGGGCGTGGGCGGCGAGAACGGAGCGGAGGCGGCGGCGCCGCGGCGCGGAGGAGCCATGTCTAGGAGGCTACAGGAGGATCGGACGGAACTGGAGCAGGACGCTACTTTCCCTGAGCGCGCAGGAAGATCTGGTTGAACTGCGAGATGAACAGGGCGTCGTCGTCGGTCTTCTGGATGTAGCCGGCGGCGCCGCACTCCTCGACCATGCCGCCAAGCACCTGGGCGGTGAGCCCCGAGTGCAGGATGATGATCGGCGTTCCCTCTCCGGCGTCGTTCTTCCTGATGAGCGAGGCGATCTGGTCACCCGACAGGCCCGGCAGGTCCACGTCCATGAGCACGGCGTCGGGTCGATCGCGGATCACCATCGCGGACGTGCCGAGCGCGGACTCGCGGACGTTGACCTCGTAGCCCGCCTCCTCGAGCCGCTCCCGGCACACGGCGAGCACGATCGCGCTGTCGTCCACGACGAGGACGCGCCCGCGCGACTTCTTTTCTGTGGGGTCCGTTGCCGTCATCGCTTTCCTAGCCGAAGCGAGGTCCGAAGACCTTCGCCCACGAGATTATACGCTGTCACGCTGACGAAGATCGCGAGACCCGGCGGCACGGCCAGCCACCAGCGCAGACCATGCTCGTGCGCCTGCCGGAGCAGCTCGCCCCACGTGGGCGTCGGCGGCGGGGCCCCGAAGCCCAGGAACTCGAGCGCGCTCTCGAGCAGCAGCACCCGACCGATGCCCAGGCACGCCGTCACGAGCACCGGAGGCAGCGCGTGGGGCAGCACGTGGACGAGGAGGATGCGCACGGGGCCGGCCCCCAGCGCGCGCGCCGCCCGCACGAACGGCGCCTGGCGCAGGCGACGGGCCTCGATGCGGCACAGGCGAGCGATGTCGGTCCAGCCGAGCGCGCCCACCAGCAGCACGACCGTCCCGAGCGCGGGCCGATCGAGCAAGGCCTGCAGCACGAGCACCCCGAGCAGGGGCGGGAACGCGACCGTGGCCTCGGTGAGGACGCCGAGCGCGCCATCGATCGCTCCACCGGCGAGGCCGCTCGCGAGCCCGATGACCAGGCCGAGCAGCACCGCGAGGGAGACCCCGAGCGTGCCCACCCAGAGCGCGGCCCGCGTCCCGTGGACCAGGCGCGACAGCACGTCCCGCCCGACCGCGTCGGTGCCGAGCCAGTGCGATCCGCTCGGCGCGCCCAGGAGGACCGCGGTGGCGGCGCGGGTCTCGCTCGGGCCCTGACCGAGCGGGGTCGAGATCATGAAGTCGCCCGGGCCGAGCGCAGCCTCGAGGGAGTGACGATCGAAGCCCGCGAGGGCGTCCGGGCGCAGAAGACAGGGCAAGACGTGCACGCGGCCGTGAACGCGCGCCAGCAGGGGGAGATCCGAGGCGAGGAGATCGGCGCCGAGCGCGATCACGAGCTGGAGCCCGACGAGGACGAGGCCCAGGCGCGAGGCACGGTCTCGCCAGAGCGCGCGCAGCGCTCCCTTCCGGGCGCTCACGAGGGATCCTCGAGGCGCGTCCGGGGATCGGCCAGCCCCGACAGCACGTCCGCGCACAGAAGGCCCACCCACGTCACCAGGGCCGAAAGGGTCACCAGGGCGAGCAGGACCGGCTGATCGCGCTGCAGGACCGCCTCGGCCAGGAGCAGGCCGAGCCCGGGGATGCCGAACACGCGCTCGACGATCACGCTGCCACTGACCAGGATCGGCAGCTCGAGGCCGAGCAGCGTCACGACCGGCAGGAGCGCGTTCCGCAGCAAGCGCACCGTCAGCCGGCGGCGGGACAGGCCCTGCGCCCGCAGCGTGCGGAACCAGTCGGAGGCGAGCGCCGCAGCGGCTGCCGCGCGCATCTGCCGCGCCACCACCACCAGGATGCCGTAGCCCAGGCACGTCACCGGCAAGACGAGGTGCCAGAGCAGATCGAGCGCCCGGCCGACCGGGCCGAGCTCCGCGGCCCCGGCCGAGACGAGCCCTTGCATGGGGAACGCCCCCGGCCCGGCCAGGAAGACCAGGGCCAGCGTCGCCGCCCAGAAAGAAGGCACCGCGGCCAGGAGGAAGAGACCCAGGCCGATCGCATGATCGAGCGCACCGCCCTCGCGCCGCGCGGACAAGAGGCCGAGCGGCACGCCGAGGCCAAACGCGAGCGCGAGCGCCGCGCTGCCGAGGAGCAGCGTCGGCCCGAGCGCCCGGCCGAGCTTCTCGGTGACCGGCCGCCCATCGCGCTCGGAGATGCCCAGATCGAGCCGCACCAGACGCCCCACGAAGCCGGCGTAGCGCGTCTCGCTCAGCGAGCCGAGGACGCCGCCGCGGGGGGACGGGTTCCAGAAGCGCGGACGGTCCAGGTCGAGCCGGGCCCGGCGCGCCGCCATCACGGCCGGATCGAACGCGCCGCGGGCGCCGTCGGCGTCTCCCTGGTTCCCTGGCAAGAGCTCCGAGAGGCCGAACGACGCGAGCGTGACGAGCCACAGGCTCGCGAGCGCGAGGAGCACGCGGCGGGCCGCGGCCCTCCTAGATGACCGGGCGCAATCGGAATCGCGGGCGGTCACCTTGGCCTCACGCGTCGAGGGTAGCGTGGACGCAGCCGGCGCGCGCGCTGCCTCTGCGACGGGAAGACGGCAGGGCGGTGTTCACGGCGGCCCACGATTCGTGCTAGAAATCGCGCATGCGCACGACGCTCCTTGCAGCCCTCGCGGTCCTGCTCCTCGGTGCGCCCTCCTCCGCTCGTGCGGACCAGGAGGGCCAGCCGATGCCGAAGATCAAGGTGGACCTGCCGCCGCCGCCCGAATTCAAGCAGAGCGACGTGCCGGAGAAGCACCCGGACGGGACCTGGTCGGTCAACGGCCTGCGCAAGAAGATGGAGCGCAGCCTCAACCAGGAGGTCGAGGTCAAGGGCTTCCTCCTCGAGCTCTACGTCTGTCCACCAGACCGCGCCAAGTGCCCGAAGGGTCAGAAGTGCAAGGCGTGCGAGCAGCCGCACTTCTTCCTGGCCGACAAGAAGGGCGGCAAGAAGGAGAAGGCGATCCTGGTCGCGAACTACCCGATCAAGCCCAAGCCACCGAAGATGCCGGAGGCCGGCGCGGAGCTGGTGGTCAAGGGCAAGTTCGTGCGCAACGCGGGCGGGTTCGCGGCCTCCGATGGCCTGCTCGACCACCTCGAGACCAAGATGGACGGAAAGCCAATCGTGAGCGGCAACGTCTTCATCGCCGCCGAGGAAGACCTCAAGAAGAAGGTCGACGCCGCCGAGAAGAAGGGCCTTCCGAAGAAGCGCGGCAAGAAGTGACGGCACAGCGCGGGCGCAAGCGCCGAGCTTCGTGCGCCGCGCTCCCTGTTGTTTTCGGGGAGAGCAAGCTCCCCCGCCTAGGCCCAGTGCCGGTCAGTTAACGGGGACGCTGACGCTGACAGTCAGCGGTGGTCACCGCGTCCAGCGCCACGACGAACGGGATCCCAGAGGCTTCATGGACTTGCGCAGGGCATCGCACCAGGGGCCAGTGGGGTCTTTCGTCAGCGTCAGCGTCAGTGGTTGCGTTGCCTATGTGATCGGCATTGCTCGCCCCAGCTCGGCCTCCCCCCTCCCCACGACGATGGCAAGTCAGGCTCAAGTCCCGCTGAGAGCGAGCGCAGCGAGCGTGGTGCCACCAGAGGCCTTGCCGAGGATGGCACGGGGCCCCACGAAGCGCGGAGCGCGGAGTGGGGGGCAACACAGCTCAGCTGCGAGTCGCTCGAGGTGCGCATCGAAGCACCGCCGGATCCGCGTATCGATGTGGGTTCGGACTAGAACTCGTCCCCCGTCGTGAACGTCCCCTCGAGCGAGTCGGCGGTCCGCGCCAGCACGTGCAGCGGCAGCTCGAACTCCTCGGTCTGCATGGTTGCGAGCGGGATGCTGTAGAGGAGGTAGTACTTCGCGCCGTCGAGCGCGAGCGCGCCGACCGCGAACGTGGCGTTCTGCCGGAGCGCGTGCTTGGCATCCATCTGGCCCTCGCGGCACACCGGCGAGCGGAACTCGATCCAGTCGCTGTCGAACGCCGTCACGCGCCGCACCGTGATGAGCTGCGTGCGCTCGCTCTCCACGCGGAACACGAGCGAGAAGTAGCCGGGCTCGTCATCCTGCAGCTTGTACTTGTCGCGCGCGTACTCCCTCAGCTCGTCCCACGTCGGCATCCCTCGATTATCGGGCCGCGGCCCGCGCGGTCAACCCCTTGGCCTTCATGACGACCTCGGACTTGCGGTACGTTCCTGCCGTGGCGGGGAACGAGCGCGAGCTGGTCGCGCGCGCGAAGAAAGGAGACGTGCGCGCTTTCGAGGCGCTCATCGCGGGCCACCGCGAGCGCGTCTTCCAGTTCGCGCTCACCTGCGTGAAGAACCCCTCGGAGGCCGAAGATCTCGCGCAGGAGGCGCTCATCAAGGCGTTTCGCGGCCTCGCCTCGTTTCGTGAGGACGCGTCGTTTTCGACCTGGCTCTTCCGCATCGTCAAGAACGCCTTCCTCGACGACGTCAAGAGCCGCGCGGGCAAGGAACAGGCGCAGAATGCGCCGCTCGACGAGGCGCCCGAGCTGCCGAGCGCCGCCGACACGCCCGAGCGCGAGGCGCTGCGCCGGGCCTCCGACGACGCGGTGCAAGCCGCCCTGGCCGAGCTGCCGCCCGACTTTCGCGTCGTGGTGACGCTGTTCGACGTGCAGGGCTTCTCGTACGAGGAGATCGCCGAGGTGCTGACGATCCCGGTCGGTACCGTCAAGTCGCGGCTATCGCGCGGGCGCGAAGCCCTGCGCGCGCTGCTGTTCGAGCGCCGCGCCGCGCTCGGCTCGGCCTGGAACATCCCGGCCGCCAGCTCGCTCCCGGGGGGCACGTGAAGCTCGATTGCACGGCGGTGAGCGAGGCGCTCGGCGAGCACGCCACGGGCACCCTGCGTGCGCAGAGCGAGGAGGAGGTCCGGGCGCACCTCGAGACCTGTCCGGTGTGCTCGCGCAAGGCGGCCGAGATGCGCGCCACGCTGACCACGCTGCGCGCGCTCGAGCCTCCGCCTCTGCCCGCCGGCTTCGACGACCGCCTGCGGGCGCGGCTCGAGGCCGCGGGGACGCCTGCGCCCGCGGCGCCTTCGGCGAAAGCGCCTGCCTCGTCTTTTGGCGGCGCCGTGGCGGCCCCGAGACGGGGCACGCTGCCGATCGTGGTCGGTGCCGTCGTGGCCGCGGGGGCCATCGCCGCGGCGCTCCTTCTGACCGGCGGTGGTCGGTCGCGATCGCAGACCCTGCCGGCCGCCTCGACGGCGCTGTCGATGGCCGCGCCCTCCAACCTGCTCCTGTCCTTTCATGCAGATGCGGCCTACAAGGGCTGCGAGATCCGCATCGTGGCCCCGCCGGCGGTCAAGCTCGACGGGGCCGGCCCGACCGGGGAGCTGGTCCTGGTCAAGGACCTTGCGGCGGGGGAAAACGAGATCGCCGTGACCATGCACGGCGAGACGGCCGGGAGCTACCGGCTGGTGGCCCACGCACGCATCGGGGATCGCGAGCTCAGCCAGGACATCTACGTGACCGTCGGCCCGTAGCGGCCCCGCAGCTCGCCGGCCGGTTGCATCCGCCATCGTCGCGGTTATATTCGCTCCCCTTGCGACGACGACTGGAACAAGCCAGCGCTGGGCAGGCGATCGTGGCCGAGGAGCTCGGCATCCTCGCCCGCGTCGAGCACCGTCTGCTCGCCGAGACCGACGACGAGGGCGTGGACGAGGACTACGACGCCCGCCTCATCGATCTGCGCGACCAGATCGCGGAGGCTCGGATCGAGGACATCCCCGCCCTCGTCCAGCAGATGGAGCAGGTGGCGGCGCTGGCGGCGCACCGGGGAAGCCGCAAGGTCCTGCCCGCCGACCCCGAGTCGCCGTACTTCGCGCACGTGCGCCTCAAGGATCCCAGAAAGGAGCGCGACGTCCTCATCGGCAAGCGCGCCTTCATCGACCGCGCCGCCGGCATCCAGATCGTCGACTGGCGGGACGCGCCCATCAGCCGCGTCTACTACCGCTACGAGGAAGGCGACGACTTCGAGGAGCCGTTCGAGGGCGGGCTGATGGCCGGCACGGTGACGGCCCGGCGCAACCTCAGCATCCACAAGGGGCGCCTGCGCCGCATCGGCAGCCCGCAGGGCCTCTTCGTGTCCGACCTCCAGGGCGCGTGGTGGGAGATGCCCGAGAGCGCGGCCGAGCTGGCCGGGGGGCAAGGCGCCGCCGTGCGCGTGCAGAAGGCGGACCGGCCGCCGCAAAAGGGTGGCCTCGGCGTCGCGGGCCACGGCTTTGTGCGCGCCGACAAGCACCTGCCCGAGATCGCGGCGCTCATCGACCGCGAGCAGTTCGACCTCATCACCCAGCCGGACTCGCGTCTCATCGTCATCCAGGGCGGCGCCGGCAGCGGCAAGACCACGGTCGCGCTGCACCGGGCGGCCTACCTGCACTTCCACGATCCGAAGCGTTTCCGCCCCGACAAGATGATGGTCGTCGTCTCGACCAACGCGCTCGCGCAGTACGTCGAGGGCGTCTTGCCCTCGCTCGGCGTGCGCGGCGTCAAGGTCATCCCATACGCGCGCTGGGCGCGCGCGCTGCGGCGAAAGCTCCTGCCGAAGAGCCCGCAGCACACCACCAGCGACACGCCCGCGTCGGTGTCGCGCTGGAAGAAGAGCCTGGCGCTGGTGCGCTCGCTCGAGGCGTTCGCCACCGAGGAGATCGCGCGGGTCGAGGCGGAGCTCGTGCGCGCGCTCGAGCCCGCCGGGCGCGGCCTCGAGGTCGTCGCGCACTTCCGCGGGCGCAAGGAGGCGATCGTGCCGCGACTGCGCGCGACCCTGGCGTTTTCGCGCTCGAGCAAGACGGGCCTTCCGCCGCAGACGCGCGTGCTCGCCGAGCAGACGATGCGGCGCCTGGGCAAGCGCAGCGCGCGCGTGACCCAGGGGCTGTTCGAGGTGCTCACGGACGAGTCGCGCCGGCGGACCGCCCTCGAGCGCTGGGCGCCCGGGGAATTCGACGCGCGCGAGCTTTCGGAGGTGCAGCGCTGGTGCGTCGCGCAGATCGCCGAGATCGAGCGGGCGACCGAGGACTTCGACGAGGGCCGGGCCGAGCCGGTGGACGGGCAGTCGCTGCACTCAGAGGAGGAGGCGGCCGCGGCGGGCAAGCTGGATCCCGAGGACGACGCCCTGCTCCTGCGCCTCTACCAGCTCAAGTTCGGGCAGCTCGGCACGGAAGAGGATCCCGTGATCTTCGAGCACCTCGCGATCGACGAGGCGCAGGACCTGGCGCCAGTGGACCTGCAGGTGCTGCTCGCCGCGACCACGCCGGCGCGCTGCATCACCCTCGCCGGCGATACGGCGCAGCGCATCGTCTTCGACAACGGCTTCTCCGACTGGCCGGCCTTCCTGGAATCCGCAGGCTATCCGGGCGCGCAGGTGCAGCCGCTCAAGATCGCGTACCGGTCGACGTACGAGGTCATGGAGCTTGCGCGCGAGGTGCTGGGACCCCTGGCCGATCCGACGCCGCTGCGCGCCCCGCGCCACGGTGCGCCTGTGGAGCTGCATCGCCTGGCCGACACGGGCGAGGCCGTGGCGTTCCTCGCGGGGGCGCTGCGCTCGCTGATGGGCCGCGAGCCGAACGCGAGCTGTGCGCTCCTGGCGCGGCACCCCGAGCAGGCGGACCTCTATTTCCGGGGTCTTTCGCGCGCGGAGGTGCCCAGGCTGCGCCGCGTGCGCAACGGCGAGCTCAGCTTCCAGCCCGGCGTGGACCTCGTCGAGATGTCGGCCGTCAAGGGCCTCGAGTTCGATTACGTCGTGCTGCTCGAGGTGACCGCGCAGAACTTCCCGGTGAGCACCGAGACGCGGCACCTCTTGCACATCGCCTCGACCCGCGCTGCCCACCAGCTCTGGATCATCTGCTCCGGGGAGCCCTCGCCGCTGCTCCCCGCGCGCCTGCGCGAAGAGCCCTGAGCGTTCACCTCGGGAGCGCCACCAGCGTCAGGCCGCCCTCGCTCGCGAGGACCGACAGGCGTGGATGCGCGGCGGAGACGTCGTTCCACGCGCGCGTCGACAGCACGGCCGCCGCGGCGCTGCCCTGCTCGACCTCGCCGAGGACGGCCTCGCGGTCGGCACGAAGGATTCGCCTGGCCGCATGAAACTCGGCCACCGCTTCGAGGGTGTGGAAGGCCGCCTCGCTCGGCACGGCCATCTGCACGTCGAGAGTGCGCGCGTGGTAGTCGAAGGCCAGAAAGTAGGTGTCGGTGACGATCACGCGTGCCCCGCCCGGGAGCCGCCTGCGGGCGACCTCGGCGAGCGCCGCCTGCCCGCGCGACGGGTCGACGAACGCAGGATCTCCGAGCGCGTAGCTCAGCTGCGCAACGGGTGCGGCTGCGCACAGCCCGAACGCGAGCAGGCCCGCGCCACGGGCCGACCTCGCCGCCAGGGCCCCGATCGGCAGGGTGGCGGCGAGCGCCAGGCCCACGGGGACGCCGGCGACGTAGTGCACGAGCTTGACCGGCAAGACCGACAGCACGAGCAGCGGAGCCGCGCCGAAGCCGAGCAGCAGAAGGGCCGTGGGTCCCCGGACGTCTCCGCGGCGCCAGCACACCGTCGCCCCCACGAGCGCCGCCGCTGCGGCGAGGGTCCACGGGGGGCTCAGCCGCCAGAAGACCTCGACGTAGTAGATCGGTCCCTCGAGCCAGAGCCCGCCGGGAGTCCCGCCGGTGACGTGCGCGCTGGCGGCCTGCCGGATCCGCTCGGCGCCGCCTCCCGCGAACAGCGGCACGGTGAGGAGCCCGATGGCGCTGCCACAGATCACCGCGCCGAGGACGTCGCGCGTACGCCACAGCTCCCAGCCGACGAGCAGCCCGGGAACCAGCAGGTAGGGAAGGGCCGCAGCGCCCTTGAGCGCGCAGGCCACCCCCATCGCCACGCCAGCGATCGAGAGGCCCCGCCGGCCCGGCAAGAGCAGCGGCGCCGCGCCCGCGACCAGCGCGACCGCGACCAGCGGCACGTCGATGAGCGCGCGCCGCGACATCTCGAACCACAGGTTCGACGTCAGCAGCAGCCCCACCGCGCCCGCGGCCGCGGCGCTCGAACGCGCGAACCGTCGGCCGAGGACGAACACCAGCGCGACGCACGCGAGGCCCGACAGCAGCGCCGGCAATCGCAGGACGAACAGGCTCTCGCCGAACACCCGCGAAAGGGCCGCGAGGATCGCGAAGTATAGCGGAGGCTTGTGCACGAACGGCACCCCGTGCCAGGTCGGATGCCACGCCGAGACCGACTCGCGCGCCACCTGCGCGTAGAGGTAGTCGTCGTAGTCGTGAAACGTGCCCTGCGCGTGCACGCCGAGGAGGGTCGCCGCGCCGGCGAGCAGGAACAGCAAGAGGCCCCAGTCACCGCCTGCCCCGCGAGGCGCCGAGGTCTCCGCCGGGCCCGTCATCGGGCGTACTTGCCCTGGAGCTGCCGCTCCGCGAAGCGCCCGCCGAGTGCGTCCGCCAGGTACCGGGCCACCTCGCGGTGGCGCCGCAGGAGCACGCCGAAGGCGCGGGGCGATGCGAAGGCACGCGGCGAGAGGTACCCCAGGTCGTCGAGGTAGAGCAGGGACCACAGCCAGACCTCTCGCTGCCGGACCCCGGGCCGAAGGCCGACCCGGAACCGGCACGAGATGCCGAAGTGCTGCCACCACTCCTGCCCGGTGAGCACCATCCAGAGCGGCCAGGCTGGCACCTCGATGCGGACGTCCCACGCATCGTCGCAGGCCGGGGCGTCGAGGGACAGCCGCCCGCGATCGAACGACAGCCAGCGCGTCGTCGCCGCGGGCCCCGTGACGTCGAAGCGCACACGCAGCGAGAGCCGGCCACGTAGCGGCGCCGGCACGCGCGCGGCGAAGCCGCGGAAAAAGCCCGCGAAGGCGCCCTCGAGCGCCGCTCGACCTCCCGGGATCTGCTCGCGCCCGGCGAGGAGCTCGATCTCGGCCGCGTGCGTCCGCGCGTAGCCGTCGAGGAGCTCGTCGCGCCTGGTCCAGTCCACGGCGCTCCGCCGCTCGAGCCCGCGGGGCGTCCACACGTCGCCGGGATCGATCGCGAGCGGGCTCGCGCGCACCTCCCTGGGCGCCCGCGCGAGCAGCCCCTCGGGCGAGACGATGCGATCGTTGAGCCAGCGCAGGGACGGCTCGAGGAAGCAGAACATCGAGGCGAAGGGCGCGAACGCCACCGGATCGACCCTGCGCACCTTCGCGAGGAAGGTGTCGAAGCGGCTCTGGTCGTCCCAGTCCGGCCGCTCGTGCGGGTCCTCGAACGAGTAGACGATGGGGTACGCCTCCGCGTTGGCGAACGAGGCGAGCAGGAGGTCGATGCGCGGGTGCCTTGCGAGCAGCTGCTCGAGCGCGCGATCGCGCAGCAGGCAATCGTTGAGATCGAGGACGGTCGTCCGTCCATCCGAGATCGCGAGCGCCGTGTCATCCGCGCGGTACTGGTAGCTCGTGAGCTCGAGCGGGCCGAGGCGCACCGGCGTGCCGTGCGGCAGCTCGCGCACCGCAAATCCCAGCGCCGCGAGCTTGTCGCGAAACCGCGGCGTCACGTAGCGGCCGACCAGCAGCGTCGTGGACCGCGGCAGCGCCCGCAGCGTCGGGGGATGAAAGTGGTCCGCGTGCTCGTGCGTGAGGTAGACGTGCGTCGGTCGCACGTCCGCGCCGCGCATCACCGGCGCCGGGAAATGCCACCAGGCCGACAGGTACGTCGGCCCGTCGAGCCACGGATCCGTGACCAGGCGGACGTCCCCGGCCTCGATCAAGAGGCTCGCGTGCGCGAGGTACGTGAGGCGCATCCGCCCCTACCCTACCGCAGCGGGTGCGTAACGGAAGCGGTGGCGGACCCAGGGGCCGCCACTCTTGTGCGGTCGCAAGAAACCGAAGTATCGTACGGGCGGGCGAGCCTGCAGGCCCCCGGCCTGCGCCGGCCCGGGCACGAACGGGAAGGAGGCCGTGGTGGCGAGAGGGAACAGGATCGTGTGGACCGGTGCACTTGCGCTTGCGACGGTGGTGCTCCCAGCCTGCGGAGGCCTGAGCAGCAAGGACTACCCGGTCGCCAGCACAGGGGCGGGGGGAAGGGTGGGCAGCGGCGGCAGCACGCCGGGAGCCGGTGGGAGCGGCGGCCGGGGTGGGCGTGGCGGCAGTGGCGGCAGCGGGGCCAGCGGGGGTGCGGCGGGGAGCCC
>JAHFDS010000350.1 GCA_023248855.1 Myxococcales bacterium | reverse complement strand
TCGACGTGAGCAGCCACGCGGTCGGACAGGCCTCGTCTTGCATGCTTCACCGATACCGCCTCCAGCGCCGCGCGCGTGGGAGGAGGCGGTGGAGGTTCCGTGAGCGCCCGGTGAGCGAGGCACGCTGCCGGTGAGCTACATTGACGCCATGCCGCTCGATTGCGACCCGATTGCCCGGTTCCTTTGCGAACGAACCGGGGGCTGGATGCCGGTCGAGCGGGCGAAGGACGTCGTCTCGAACATCGTGAGCGGACCGGACGCCGTGCGCGAGCTCTGGCAAGACGGCGCGCGCACGGCCATTGGAATAATCGTCGACACGTGCGAGACCACCGGCAACGCGGCGGAGCTGTCGCTGTTTTGCGCCGTGGCCGACCCCGCGCTGCTCGACCAGCTGCTCGACTGGGCCCGCGAGCGCCTCCGTGGCTCGCCGCGCCAAAACCTCGACATCCCGCGCTGGCCGGGTCTGTTCGTGCCCGAGGACTGGCTCGCAGGCCGCGGCTTTTCGCGCGCCCATACGCTCCACGAGATGGCGCGCGAGGGCCTCGAGCTGCCGTCGCCGCCGGCGCCATTGCCACGCGGGTGGCAATGGTGTGATTACACGGACGCCCACTTCGACGGCTTCTACGAGGTGCTCTCGCAAGCCTTTCGCGACGTCCCCGGCGCGTTCGTGCTCGAGCGCGGAATGGCGCGCGCGCGCGCGCGTCGGCTGGCGATCCCGCCGCAGCTGCTCTGCCGGGAGGGCGAGGTCGCGGCCTTCGTGCGGCTCGATGTGAGCGGGACCTCTGGCGACATCGCCATGCTCGGCCGGCATCCCCGTCACCGGGGCGCGGGCCTCGGGCCCCACCTGATCCAGCGCGGCCTCGTGGTCCTCGTCGCGCACGGCGCGCGGCGCCAGCTGCTCGAGGTGGCCGCCGAAAACGACCGCGCGATGGCGCTCTACGAGCGCGCTGGCTTTGCTCGCGTCCGCTCGTACGACGTGTGGCGCCGACCCCTTTCGCTCAGGTGACCCGGACCAGACACACCTCGAGGTACCGGCTCTCCGGATACGCCGGCAGCGTGGGGTAATCCGGCGGCAATCCACCGAGCTCGAGGATCTGCACGCGGCGCCCGGCGCGCTTGATGCCCTCGTCGAGGAAGCGTGCGAGCCGCTGCTCGCCCACGGTATTGGCCGAGATCCAGAGGATGCCGCCGGTGTCCTCGGGGAACAGGGAAATGGCGCTGGCAATGAGGGGCGCGTAATCACTCTTGATGGCCCAGCCGGACGCGCGCGCGGTGGAGAACGTCGGCGGATCGAGGATCACGAGATCGAACTTCTCGCCCGCCTTGACCGCGCGCTCCACCCACCTCGGGACGTCGGACACCTCGAAGCGGTGCGCGGCCGGATCGAGCCCCGAGAGCCGGAAGTTCTCGGCCGCCCACTTGAGCACGCCCGATGACAGATCGACGCTCGTCACCAACGTCGCACCGCCGAGCGCCGCCGCCACCGAGAGCGAGCCGGTGTAGGCGAAGCCATTGAGGACCCGCCGCCCGGACGTGAAGCGAGCGAGGCCGCGCCGGTGCTCGCGCATGTCCGTGAACAGGCCGACGTTGAGGCCACCCAAGAGGTGCACCTCGTAGGGTACGCCGTGCTCGTACACCGTGATCTTCTCGGGCGGCTCCTCGCCGACGGTCTCCTGCTTGACCGCGCCGGCGGTGCCGCCGCCCTTCGGGCGCAGCTTGAGGACGACGCCGCGCAGGCCCAGGGCCTCGCGCAGGCCCGCCGCGATCTCGCGGCCATGCTCGATGAGCGCCCGGCTGTACACCCACAGGACGGCGAAGGGTCCGAACAGGTCGGCGGAGAAGCCTGACAGCCAGTCGCCCTCGCCGTGCAGGATCCGACAGGTCGTCGTACCGAGAAGGCCGAGCTGTCTGCGCAGCGCGATCGCGGCGTCGACCCGGCGTCGGAAGAACCCCGCATTGAAGGGCACCGCGCTCTTGGCGTAGATGCGGATGACCTCGTTCTCGGGGTCGGCAATGCCGACCGCGAGCTCTTGCCCGCGCGCGTCGAGCAGGCGCACCGGCCGGCCGGCCGCGAGGTCGAGGCGCTGCGGGATCTCGGACAGCGCGATCACGGGGCGCCCGCCCGCGAGGGCTGCGACCACGGCGTCCGGCACGTTGAGCGACAGGCTCACGTACGCCACCCGAGCTCGGCGGGTCCGAGCTCGACGATGCGCGGCTGTGGACCGTGGAAGTCGGAGAAGCGGATCCAGCGCGGGCGCACGCGGAAGTAGGTGATGCCCGGCCAGCTCTGGCGCGCCACCCCGTCGGGGAAGACGGCGAAGTAGCGCGCCTTCCAGGCGGCGAGCTCTTCGTGCTCGGGCTCGTCGGCCACGCCCTCGAGCTGTACCGTGCAGCCCTCCGCGAGGTCCCAGCCGAGGACGAGCGCGATCTCGGGGTCGCGCCGGAGGTTCTCGCACTTTCTGGTCTGCTCGAGCGTGTCGAAGAAAACCTGAAAGTCGTCGCCCGTCACCACGCCCACCACGGCCGCTTGCGGGCTGCCGGCGGCGGTCACCGACGCCTCGACCGCGAGCTTGTGGCGCTGCATGAACGCGAGGATCTCGGCGCGGGACATGCCGGCTGCGTAGCACGCGCGGCCCGCCGGGTGCCACCCGTGGGGCTCCTCACGCCACGCGCGGCCTTGGCGACCGGGTCCGGGTGTGGGATCCTGCGACCCTTCCGATGCGCTGGATCCTGCTCGTCACCGCGTGTCTCTTCGGTTGCTACACGAACCTCGCCCGCGTCACGCAGCGCCTGAACGCCAAGACGACCGGCCACGAGTCGATCTTCGTGAGCGTCGTCAACGACAGCGGCGTCGGGATCTCGCCCGAGGGCATGCTGCGCCAGCGCCTGCGGGACAAGGGCTACGCGGTCGCGAACACGCCCGAGTCGGCGGACGTGCAGCTCGAGGTGTCGATCAACGACGCGCACTGGACGCCGGCCTCCGAGATGCCGGGCGCCTCGGGCGGCGGCTCGAGCTCGTCGGGCGGCAGCTTTTCCGTGGGCGGCGGCTTTCGTGGGGGCGGCGGCAAGGGGGACCTGGCCGCGGCGATCGTGCTCGTGGCGGTCGTCCTGGTGGTGGCGGCCGCCGTGTCCGCGGGCGAGCCCAAGGAGTGGCTGACCGGGACCGTGCTGCTCAAGCTCACCCGGAAGACAGACCCGGTGCCCGAGACGGGCGCGATCGACCTGCGCTTCTCGTGCGTCTCCGATCGTCCCGGCACGCTGCGCTCTGCCGAGAGCGAGCTCGTGGACCGCGTGCTCGAGATGTTCTGATGTCTAGGCGTTGCGTTCGGCGCCCTGGCCGTGGCACTTCTTGTACTTCTTGCCGCTGCCGCACGGGCACGGGTCGTTTCTGCCCACCTTGGGCGCGTCGCGCTTGACCGGGACCGCCTTGCCGTCCGCGTCACGCAGCTGGGCGGGGGGCGCGCCGCCGGCGGGCGCCGACGAGCCCACCACCTGGCCGCCGGCCACCTCGACCATCCGTCGCTGCTTGTGCCGGAACTCCGGCAGGGGCGCCTCGCCGAGCGTCGTGGACGCGCTCGGGCCGAGCGCCTGGTCCGCCGCCTTCTGAGCCGCGGCTTCGGCGCGCGCAGCCGCCTGGGCCTGCGCCTGGGCGTGCGCGCGGCGGCGCGCCTCGGCCTGCTCGGCCTCGTTCTGTCGCACGATCTGCACGCGGAACAGCTTCTCCGCCACGTTCGCCGAGATGCGCGTGAGCATGTCGGTGAACATGTTGAAGCCCTCCTTCTTGTACTCCTGCTTCGGATCCTTCTGGCCGTAGCCGCGCAGGCCAATGCCGTCGCGCAGGTGGTCCATCGACTTCAAGTGGTCGATCCACTGGTTGTCGATCTCGTCGAGCCAGAAGTGCCGCGCGAAGTACAGGAACGCGATCTCGCCGAGCTCCACCTCGCGCGCGCCGATGAGGTCGTAGATCTGCTTCCACAGGTGCCCCGAGACCCCGTCGCGTGAGAGCTCGCAGTCCTTGGTGTCGGGCAGGTACGCAAAGACCTCCTTGAAGGCCTCGCCGAGCCCCTCGAGGTCCCAGTCCTCGACGTGCCGGTGCTCCGGGCAGAACTGGTCGAGGATGCCGATGATGATCTCGTCACCCAGGTCGAGCACGCGCTCGCGCTGCTGGATGAGCGACGCCGCGACCTCGCGCGCCGCCAGGGCCAGGATCGCCCCGCGGTCGTCGATGATCCGGTCGAGCTCGACCACCGCGCCGAAGTTCCGGTAGAGCTCGTGCTTGAGCGCCTCGGCGCGCACCGGCGCGGACGGTGGCTCCCAGGTGGGCGCCACCATCGCCTGCGGCAACGTCGAGTCCATCGCCGGCGGCGGCGGCGGCTTCGGGAACGCGATCGTGTCCGTGATCTCCGCGATGCGCGGCCGCAGCTTGTCGCCGAGCGCCTCGATCGTGAGCTCGCCCGACTGCTTGGGCGGCTCGGGCGGCGGCGCGCCCGCCTTCTTCTGCTCGTCCGTCAGCTCGGGGACGTAGCGGCCCTCGAGGATCTGCCGGCGCAGCGCGTAGATCGACTTGCGCTGCTGGTTCATCACGTCGTCGTACTCGAGCAGGTTCTTGCGGATGTCGAAGTTGTGCCCCTCGACCCGCTTCTGCGCGTTCTCGATCGCGCGGTTGACGAGGCCCGACTCGATCGGGACGTCCTCTTCCATCCCGAGCCGCTCCATCAGGCCCGTGATGCGATCGGCGCCGAAGATGCGCAGCAGATCGTCCTCGAGCGACATGTAAAAGCGCGAGCTGCCGGGATCGCCCTGGCGACCGGAGCGGCCGCGGAGCTGGTTGTCGATGCGGCGCGACTCGTGGCGCTCGGTGCCGAGGATGTGAAGGCCGCCCGCCGCGCGGACCTCCTCGCGCTCCGCCAGCGTCTGCACCTTGTACTTCTCGAGCAGCGCCCGGTACGCCTCGCTCGCCTCGTCGATCTCCTCGACACCGCTGTTTCTGAGCTCCTGCTTGGCCAGGAACTCGGGGTTGCCGCCCAGCAAGATGTCCGTGCCGCGGCCGGCCATGTTGGTCGAGATCGTGACCGCGCCCTTGCGCCCCGCCTGCGCGACCACCTCGGCCTCGCGCGCGTGCTGCTTGGCGTTTAGGACCGAGTGCGGGACGCCCTTCTTCTTGAGCAGCTGCGAGAGCACCTCGGACTTCTCGACCGAGATGGTGCCGACCAGGACCGGCTGACCGCGCTTGTGGCAGTCCTCGATCTCCTCCATCACGAAGCGGAACTTGCCCTTCTCGTTCTTGTAGACGACGTCCGAGTAGTCGATGCGCTTGACCGGGCGATTGGTCGGGATGAGGACGACGTCGAGCTTGTAGATCTTGTTGAACTCCTCGGCCTCGGTGTCGGCCGTGCCCGTCATGCCGCCGAGCTTGCCGTACATGCGGAAGTAGTTCTGGTAGCTGATGGTCGCGAGCGTCTGCGTCTCTTCCTCGATCTCGACGCCTTCCTTGGCCTCCACCGCCTGATGCAGCCCGTCGGACCAGCGCCGGCCGTGCATCTTTCTGCCCGTGAACTCGTCGATGATGACGACCTTGCCCTCCTCGATGAGGTAGTTCACGTCGCGCTTGTAGAGCGTGTGCGCGCGCAGCGACTGCGTCACGTGGTGCAGGAGCTCGAGGTTCTCGGGCTCGTAGAGGTTGCCGATGCCAAGGAGCTTCTCGATCTTCTCCACGCCCGCGTCGGTGAGCAGCGCCTGGTGGGCCTTCTCGTCGACCGTGTAGTCGACGTCCTTCTTGAGCTGCGGGACCACCCCGTTGACCCGGTGGTAGAGCTCGCTCGAGTCCTCGGCGGGGCCCGAGATGATGAGCGGCGTGCGCGCCTCGTCGATGAGGATGGAGTCGACCTCGTCGACGATCGCGAAGTTGAGCGAGCGCTGCACGTAGCGCTCGATCGACTCCTTCATGTTGTCGCGCAGGTAGTCGAAGCCGAACTCCGAGTTCGTGCCGTAGGTGATGTCGCAGCGGTACATCTGCTGCTTCTCGCGATCCGTGCCGCCGTGGATGATGACGCCGGTGGAAAGGCCCAGAAAGCCGTACAGCTTGCCCATCCACTCGGCGTCGCGCTTGGCCAGGTAGTCATTCACCGTGACGAGGTGGCAACCCTTGCCGGACAGCGCATTCAAGTAGAGCGCCAGCGTGGCGACCAGGGTCTTGCCCTCGCCGGTCTTCATCTCGGCGATGCGGCCCGAGTGGAGCACCATGCCGCCGATCAGCTGCACGTCGTAGTGCCGCATCCCGAGCGCGCGCTTGCCGCCTTCGCGGCAGACGGCGAAGGCTTCGGGCAAGAGCGAGTCGAGCGATTCCCCGCGCTCGCAGCGTTGCTTGAACTCGGCGGTCTTGGCGCGGAGGTCGGCGTCCGAGAGGTTCTTGAGGGACGCCTCGAGCGAGTTGATGCGGTCGACCTGAGGCCGCATCTTCTTGAGCTCACGCGCGTTTTTGGTGCCGAAGACGGCCTTGACGAGGGTGCCGAGCATAAAGAGTACGTAAGGTAGTCATCACCCCCGTCCGGGGCAACCACAGTCGTCGCGCGCGGGATCCGGAGGCGGGTCTAGGCCGGGCGGAAAGAACCAAGGAAACCGAGCAGATCAGACGAGAGGTCGAACTTGACGACCACCTCGCCCACCACGTGCCCGTCGCGATCGCGGATCTGGCCGGGCAGGGTCGTCATCGTCTTACGCAGGCGCAGGAGCTCGAGGTCCTTCTGGCCGGCGAAGCCGTAAGGCCGGCCATCGTCGCCGGTGAACTCGAGCTCGTAGCGCAGCGTGCGCCCGAGGATCGGCCGCAGGATCAGCTGCCCATGCGCGGGCCGCCGGGTCGCGATGCCCTCGGCCGAGAGCGTCCCATCGGCCGCGAAGCGAGGCCGCAGCGCCGAGCCGCGCGCCGTGATGGTGAACTCGATCGCGCGCTCCGCGGCCTCGCCCGGCCGCTTGAACGTGCCTCGCATCGTTTCCGTGAACTTCACACCCAGCATGAAAACCAGGCTACCACGATTGGTCGGACCAATCAACCTCAGCGGAAGGGGTTGCGCAGGACGATGGTCTCGGCGCGGTTCGGGCCGACGGAGATGAGCGAGATGGGCACCGTGGTCAGCGTCTCGAGGCGCTGGATGTAGCGGCGCGCGCCCGAGGGCAGGTCGGCGACCTCGCGCACCTCGCGGGTTTCCTCGTCCCAGCCGTCGTGCTCCTCCCAGATCGGCTGGGCGCGCGCCAGATCGTCGGCGTCGAGCGGGATCTCGTCGTGCTCCTGGTTGCCGACCTTGTAGCCCACGCAGAGCCGGAGCGGGCGGATGCCCGCGAGCACGTCGAGCTTGGTGAGCGCCAGGCCCGTCAGGCCGTTGACCCGTGCGGAAAGGCGCAGCGCGGCCACGTCGAGCCAGCCGCAGCGGCGTGGCCGGCCGGTGGTCGCGCCGTACTCGTGGCCCTTGTCGCGCAGCAGCGTACCCATCTCGTCGTGGAGCTCGGTGGGAAACGGGCCGGCACCGACGCGGGTGGCGTACGCCTTGGTGATGCCGATGACCTCGTCGATGCAGGTCGGCCCGACGCCGGCCCCCGTGCACGCGCCGCCGGCGATGGTCGAGCTCGACGTCACGAACGGGTAGGTCCCGTGATCGAGATCGAGCATCGTGCCCTGGGCGCCCTCGAACAGCAGGTTCCTTCGGTGCGCGATCTCGCGGGCGAGGAAGCGGCCCGTGTCGGTCACGAAGGGGCGCAGGCGCTCGGCAAAGCCGGCGAGGTCGGCGAGGATCCTTTCGCGATCCAGCGCCGGACGACCGAGGCGCACGAGCTCGGCGTTGGCGGGCTCGAGCGATTCCTCGAGCGCCGCTTCGAGGCGTGCCGGCGCGAGCAGGTCCCCGGTGCGCACGCCGCGGCGGCCCGCCTTCCACTCGTAGGCGGGGCCGATGCCGCGCTTGGTCGTGCCGATGGCCTTGCCCGGGGCGCGGGACTCCTCGCGCGCCGCGTCGAGCGCCTTGTGGTGGGCGAGCACGAGGTGCGCGCCGCGGGACACGAGGAGGTTTCTGTCATCGGCCAGCAGGCCCTTGGCCTTGACCTCGGCGATCTCGGCGAGGAGCGCCTCGGGATCGATCACCATGCCGTCGCCGAGCACGTTCTTGACGCCCGGGTGCAACACGCCCGAGGGCAAGAGGTGGGTCACGAGCTTCGCGCCGCCCACGACCAGCGTGTGGCCGGCGTTCGACCCGCCCCCGTATCGCACGACCACGTCGGCGAACTCGGTGTAGAGGTCGACGACCTTTCCCTTGCCCTCGTCGCCCCACTGGGCGCCGACGATCACGACATTCGCCATTACCTTCTCCGTGCCGGCCGCGCCAACGCGGCCCGGCGCACCTTTTCGACCGGGGGCGCCCGTTTGTCCTGGGACCCCTGGCCGACGTGGAACACCGCTGCAAATCCCCAGCGCGTCGCGTAGGCCTCGGCCTGCGCGGCGGAGAGCCCGAGCGCAGCCGCGGCGCGCTCCCCCGCTTGCCGGCGGCGGGCCGCCTCGGCGGCCGCGGCCCGGG